>VBID01000121.1 GCA_005880615.1 Chloroflexota bacterium | reverse complement strand
TGACCCGATCCATCCTGCAACTGCCAGCTCTGGATGGCGACCGAAGCCGTTCGGTCGAAGATCGCGGTGATCGGGTAGCCGACTGGATAGGGGGCGTTGGGCGCCGGATCCGGAATCTCGTTGCCGTAGAACGCCGGCGGGACCTCCGTCTGATCAGGGGCGGGGTAGAGGACGATCCGGCCCGGGTTGCGGGCCCCGTCGCGGTACGCCATGTCCAGCACCTGGACCGTTAGCGGTCCCAGGCTGGCATCGCCGTAGCCCGCCTCCAGCAGGTCCGCGCGCAGGATCGGGATGCGGTGGAACACGGAGTCGATCCAATCGGTGACGGCCGCCGTTGGGGTATCGCGGTGGGTGATGTCTTCGGTCATGGAGCGGGCCGGGTAGCCGAAGTGCTCGGCCCGGGTGAGGACGTTGTCACCGGTGTAGCCGAGGCCGGCGCGGACCTCGCGATGAATGCCCAGGTCGCGGATGGCGGGGCTGGCCCCGTTGAAAAAAGTGTAGTAGGCGTGGGACAGAGTCGACTGGTGGATGACGCTGGACATCGCAATTGCCGGAAGGCCGGCGATCCGCCGGTAGCGGTTGATGGCGGCCAATGCCTCATCCTGGCGGACGCTGGCCACCTGATCCAGGTTGACGAACTGGCTGGCCGTGCCGCGGCCGCCCTCCGGGACCACACTGGTGGCGGCTGCCTCGGTGGCGGCTTTCGGATCGTTCTCCAGGTAGCGGAGGAGCGCCACCAGGTAGGAGCCCGCTTCCACATCCGACGCCTGCGCCGACAGGGCTGCCCGCTCATCCGACTCCGCGGCCTTGAAGTCGTGGTCGAGGGCCACCGCGATGTCTCCTAAGAGCTTCAGGTCGAGCGCGTTGCCCGGCTGCAATCGCAGGGCCGCCTGGTAGGCCGTTTTGGCCACCAGGTAGTCCTGGGCTAGCAGGGCGGTCTCGCCAAGCTGCTCGCGCAGGCTGGGATCATCCGGGGCCAGCAGGCTGGCCCGCTGCAGGAAGGCCGTCGCCGCCGCGAGGTCGCCCCGGTTGATGGAGAAGTTGGCCAGCTCCAGCAACCGCTCGATCCAGTCGGGCTGGGCACCGGCCGCCGCCCGCAGGTGCGTCAGAGCTGCGGGGTAGTCGCGCTTGTCGCGGTAGAAGTTGCCCCAGTTCCGCTCCACTTCGGCCTTCTCATAGGCGGTGGTGGCCAGCGAGGCGGCCGTCTTCAGCTCGGCCTGGGCGTCCGAATAGTTCCCCAGGTCGGCGAGCGCCTCGCCGTAGAACGAGTGCGCCAGCGACGAGTGCCCGGCGATCCTCACGGCCACCCCGCCCGTCTGCGCCGCCGCATTGAGCTGGTTGTTCCAGTCCTGGACCCGCGTGAGGACGGTCAGGGCATAGCCGTCCTGGGGCGCCAGGCTGGAAGCAGCCGTCGCCTCTTTGAGCGCGTCGGCCTGTTTGAGCTGGTAGTTCAAGAGCAGGGCGTAGGCGGCGTGGGGTTGGGGGTCCCGCGGATGGTCGCGGATCAGTTGCTGGAATTGGGCCGCCGCCGCCGCGTAGCGGTTGTGGAACATCAAGTCCAGTGCCGTTTGCACGGTGGGGCCGGTGTGGTGCGGAACCGGGGTGCAGGCCGTGACCAGCAAGGCGATGAGGATGGACGCCAGCCGTCTCACAAGTTCAGTTTATCGACCCCTTCCCGCGCAACCTTCACAGAACCGTTGCCGCCGCGTCAGCGATCGTGAACAGGACTTCGATAGACCCTCACGCGATCGTCACCTAGACTCCCACCGTGACCGACCAGCCACGGGGCCTGTCGTCCTCCGGGCCTCGGCGGCCACGCAGCTCCCGTCTTCGACTGCTGCCGGGCGGGAGCGTCAGCCCCGAGCCCTCCTTCCGGCTCTTGACCCAGATCAGCGCTGCCCTCAGCACGTCGCTAGACCTGGACCAGACGCTGCGAGACACACTGGAGCGGCTCAACGCCACCATCGCCTTCGACGCGGCCACCGTCTTCTTGCTGGATGACGGCGGTCGAGAGCTGAAAGTCAAAGCCGCCATTGGCGTCCCGGTATCCCTAGCCGAGCTGACCAGCTTCAAAGTGGGAGAGGGCGTGGTCGGCTGGGTGGTGCAGCATGCCACCACCGCCCT
Source organism: Chloroflexota bacterium (assembly GCA_005880615.1). Classification (GTDB taxonomy): domain Bacteria; phylum Chloroflexota; class Dormibacteria; order CF-121; family CF-121; genus CF-121. The sequence continues at coordinate 37,875 of VBID01000121.1, read as the reverse complement.
CATCGCCAACTCGGCGGTGGACGCGCGCTACAAGTCCACCGGGCCGGCCCGCCAAGCGCGGACCGTGCTGGCGGCCCCCCTCCGCACCGCCACCGGGGTGCTGGGTGCGTTGGTGCTGGTGCGGCCGGCGGCGGAGCCGTTCGGGCCGGATCACCAGCGCCTGGTGGAAGCTGTCGCGGGCCAGGCCGCGGTCGCCATCGAACATTCGCGGCTCTTCGAGACCGAGCGGGCGTCGCGCCGGCGCGCAGAAGCCCTGCTGGAGGCGGCCCAGGCTTGCAGCGAGGCCGTCACTGTGCCGGAATTGCTGCAGCGCGCCGTTAAACGGGTGGCCGTGACCATGCGAGCCCGCGGCGCCGCCATCTTCCTCCCCGACGAAGACCTGGCCACCATCGCGGGCGTCTTCGAGGGCGGCGACGAGCCTACCTCGATCTTGCAGGGGGTGGTCAAACAGCGGATTGACGCCTTTCCGCTGGGTCGCGCCTTGCGCGACGCGCACGACCCCATCGTGGTTGACCCCACTGACCTTCGTGACCTGATCCCGGAGGTCGTCTTCACCCGGTTGGCAGCCCGCCAGCTGGTCATCGTTCCGATCCGCTGGCACGACCAGCTGCTGGCGGCGCTGGTGGTCGGGTTCGCGCCCGGGGCCGACGCCGGCCCGGCTGAGGTTGAACTGCTCAACGAGGTGGGTCGCCAGGTGGCCCTGGGGATGGAGCGGCTCCGGTTGCAGGGTCGCGTCCAGGAGCAGGTCAACCAGATGGCGGTGGTCGGCGAGCGCAACCGCATCGCCCGCGACCTGCACGACGGCATCGTCCAATATGTGTACGCCCTCGGGCTGAACCTGGAACATGCGCGCGACCTGCTCCAGGCCGATCCGCCGGCGGCGGCCACCATCCTGACCCAATCGGTGGAGCAGGTGAACCATGTGTTGTCCGAGATGCGGACGTTCATCTACCAGCTGCGGCCGATCATCATGCGGGAGAAGGAGATCGGCCAGTGGATCGCGGACCTGTGCCGGCAATTCCAGCAGGCCACCTCGATCGATGTGGTGACCCAGATCGGAAAAACCGGGGGGCGGGAGCTGTCGCCCGAGATCTCGATTGCGCTCTTCCGGATCATCCAGGAGACGCTGGCCAACATTTACAAGCACGCCAGCGCCCGCACCGCCACCTTGCTCCTCGAGTTCCAGCCGGAAGGCGTCCGGCTCCGGATCGCGGACGACGGTATCGGATTTGACCCAGCGCGGCGAGGCGCGCCCGAGATCGGACATGGCCACGGCCTGGCCAACATCGAGGAGCGCGTGCGCGACCTCAATGGGACGGTCAGCGTGGACAGCGCTCCCGGTCACGGCAGCCGGCTGGAGGCGGTGATTCCCTACCGATGAGCGAGCTGCCCGAGATCAAGCTGCTGATCGCCGACGACCACGAGATGGTCCGCCTGGGCCTGCGATCCTTGCTGGAGTCGAACCCCCGGATCCGGGTCGTCGGCGAGGCCACCTCCCCCCACCATGCCGTGTATCAGACGTCGCTGCTGCGGCCGGACGTCGTCTTGTTGGACGTCCGGATGCCCGGGGGTAGCGGGATCGACGCCTGCCGCGAGATCCTGGGTCGCAACCTGGGGGCCCGGGTGATCATGCTGACGTCCTTCGCCGACGAGGATGCAGTCTACGAGTCGATCATGGCCGGGGCCTCGGGCTACCTGCTCAAGGAGATCGACAAGAAGGCCCTCATCGATGCCGTCGTGTCGGTCTACGAGGGCCGGTCGCTGCTGGATCCGGAAGTTACCCGCAAGGTCCTGGAGCGGATCCGCAAGATGGCGGCCGCCTCGGACGACGTGGAGAAGGCCGCCCTGTCGGAGCAGGAGAAGCGGGTCCTCCGGCTAGCCGCCCACGGGAAGACCAACAAGCAGATTGCGGCCGACCTCTTCCTGTCTGACAAGACGGTCAAGCACCACGTCTCCAACATCCTGAGCAAGCTGAACCTGACCTCCCGTGCCCAGGCCGCCGTCTGGGCCACCCAGCACGGCCTGCTGGACGAGCCCGAGAAAAAGGCCAGTTAGCGCAGCGGGGCCACGCTTAGTACGGCACGGCCGGAGGCCGAGGGGGTCGGCGGGCAGGCGCTGCGATTTACGCAGTGCCGGTGCGATGTCGTCAAGAGAAAGAGCCGTGGCGGCTCTTGACGACTCGCAGCAACCGCCGGAAGGGGGATCTGCCCCCTTGTCGAGTCTCTGCGCCGGAGGGGGGCGGACGCCAGATTCCGTTACGGGGCGCGTTGCTTTTTGCGGGAGAAGCCTGCGCCATGGGCCGTTCGGCAGCGAAGCCGGGCCGGACGGCAGATAGAGCAGGGGGCAGGCGCAGGCTACTCTCGCATAACGTTCCCTGCGGGACGAAGTTCCGGAGGTTTGCATGCTGCTGGTCGACAAGGTCAACAAGGGGAAGCACCCCGAGAAGCCCCACGGCTCGGGGGAGCCTGGGAGCGCGCCCGGCCTCAGCAGCCTGACGGTCAAGCCGAGCGCCCTGGCTGGACGGGTGGCCGATCTCGACAAGATCAAGCGCACCATCCACGAGCGGCTGCTGACCTCGATGGGTGTCGACGTCGACAGCCGGCCGGCCGACGTCCGGAAGAAGATCGCCGAATTGGTCGAGGTCTACTGCGAGGAGGCAAAGCTCCGGCTTCCGAAAGTCGACCGGGAAGAGCTGGCCGAGATCATCGGCCACGACGTGCTCGGGCTTGGGCCGCTGGAGCAGCTTCTGGAAGACCCTGAGGTCAGCGAGATCATGGTCAACGGCCCGAAGACGATCTTCATTGAGCGCCGTGGCCGCATCGCGCAGGCGGAGCAGACCTTCCAGGACGAGGTCCAGCTGCGCCGGGTGATCGATCGGATCGTGTCTAGCATCGGGCGCCGGGTCGATGAGTCGCACCCCATGGTGGACGCCCGCCTGGCAGACGGCTCCCGCGTCAACATCGTGATCGCGCCGCTGGCGGTGTCGGGATCGAGCGTCACCATCCGGAAGTTCTCTCGGGTGCCTTACCGGGTCGATGACCTGGTCACCTTCGGGACGCTGAACCACGAGATGGCGAGCTTCATCCGGGCCTGCGTCCGCTCTCGCGTCAGCCTGGTGGTCAGCGGCGGCACCGGCTCCGGGAAGACGACGACCCTCAACGTGCTGTCCAACTTCATCCCAGACAACGAACGGATTGTCACGGTCGAGGACACCGCGGAGCTCCAGCTGCGCCATCGCAACCTGGTCGCGCTTGAAGGTCGCAGCGCCAACGTGGAAGGCAAGGGCCTGGTCAGCATCCGCGACCTGGTGGTGAATGCTCTCCGCATGCGTCCCGATCGCATCATCGTCGGCGAGTGCCGGTCGGGGGAGACGCTGGACATGCTGCAGGCCATGAACACCGGCCACGACGGCAGCATGACCACCGTGCACGCGAACAGTCCGAAGGACGCGATCAACCGGATCGAGACCATGGTGATCATGAGCAGCTCGGACATGCCTCTCCAGGCCATCCGGGAGCAAATCGTGGGCGGCATTACCCTCCTGGTCCACCAAGCGCGGCTGCGCGATGGCCGCCGCTGCGTAACGCACATCGCGGAGATCACCGGCATCGAATCGGGCCGGGTCATCGTCCAGGACATCTGTCGCTTCGAGCAGACCGGACTGGACGCCGAAGGCAACGTGCTGGGCACATTCCGCTTCACGGGTGTGGTCCCCAAACTGTTGCCCTCGCTCAAGGCCAACGGCGAAGAAATCCCCCTCGAGACATTTGGTCGGAGCGGCCTGCAGGTCATCGATGGCCGCCGCCCACCAGTGTCGTCCGCGGTGCCCGCAGCCGCCGAGGAGTAGCCATGCCGGGTGGGTTTTTCCCGTGGCGGCGGAAGCCGGCGCCCGGACCGCCAGTGTCGCCGCCCAAGGCGTCGTCGCCGGTGGCGCCCTCTGAGGAACTCTCGCAACTGCAGGCCCAGCTGAAAGTCGCCCAGGCCGGGCGTCGCCAGCTGCGTCAGGAGATGGACACCCTGACCAGGGCGAAGCGCGAATCCGAGCAGGCGCTGGCCGGCAGCCAACAGAAGGTCACCGGCTTGCAGGCCGAGGTCCAACGGCTGACGGACGTCACCAAGAGCCTCGAATCGCAGCTGGCGGCCAGCCACGCCTCCTTCGTCGAGCACGCCGCCCGAGTCCAGGAGCTGGAAAGCCTGATTCCGCAGCACGCCACCCTGCGGGCGGCCTATGAAGCGGTGGACCGCGAGCGACAGTCGCTGAGCCGGCGGGTGGCCGATTTAGCCGGCAGCCGGGACGGGCTGCAGGCGGAGCGTGACCGGTTGGCTGCCGAGGTGGCGTCCGCTCATGCCACGCTGGCCGCCCGGGACACGCAGATTGCGGCCCTGGGGAGTGCCGAGGACCAGTGGAAGCAGATGATCGCCCAACTGACCCAGGAGACCGCCAACCAGAAGACCAACCTGGCCGGTATGCAGGCCAAGCTGGCTCGTCTGTCGGCGCTGGAAGCCGAGCATGCGCGGCTGAAAATCGAATACGACGCGGTCGATGCCCGTTGCGACGTGGCACGAGCCCAGCTGGCCGAGGTAGAGCACGCGCTGGAGACCTCCCAGGCGACCATCAAGGCCGCCCAGCGCCTGTCCACCGCGGTCGAGTGGCGGGCCGCCCTGGACAGCATTCTGGACGCCGCCTCCGAGCTGGTGCGCTTTGAACGCGGGACGCTGGCGCTGGCGGACAGCGTGCAGGAGACCCTGAAGATCGAAGCCGCCCGCAACAGTCCGATCGACGTCAGCCAGATGTCGCGCTTCAAGGTCGGGGAGGGGATTGCCGGGTGGGCGCTGTCGCATCGCCAGCCGGTGTTGGTGCGCGACAGCCGCAACGATGCGCGGTTCAAGGCCAGCGACCCCTCGCACCAACCGCGATCGTTCATCGCCGTCCCGCTGCTGGAGGGCAACGATGGTCTCGGGGTCCTGACCCTGGTCCGCTCGGCCAACGACCCGTTTACCGACGAGGACCTGAAGAACCTGGCTCGAGTTGGAAGCGACGCCGCCCGCGCGTTGACCAACGCCCGGCTGGTCGACTTCCTCAAGCAGCGTCAGGCTGAGCTGACGACCCTGGTTCGAAAGACCGGCGACCTCTTCGCGGCGACCGAAGTCAAAGATGCGGTGGCCATCATCTGCCGCAGCGCGTGCGAACTGGCCGGCGGCAGCGCCGCGCTGGTGGCGTTGCAGGACAGCAAGGGCCAGCTGGAGGTCATCGGCTCCCAGAACATTCCCGCCGAGGTCCTCCGGGACCGAATCGCCTGGAGCCAGCCGGCGGCCCTCGACGTCATCCGCTCCGGCCAGCCGTGGGTGGCGGCCATGAAGGAGATCCTGCCGGCCGGCCTGTTCGAACGAGCCGAGGCCGCTGGCATGCGCCTTTTGGCATCGATCCCGTGCATGACCGCGCCGGCCACCCCGTCCGCCGAGACCGAACTCCTGCTCCGGTCCGAGCCCGGCGGCGACCCCGAGCAGCAAACAGCCATCATCGGGGTCATTCACGTCTACCGGAGCACGCTCGACCCGTTCTCCCCCGCCCAGCTCGAACAGCTCCAGCGGTTTTCGGATCAGGCCGCCGCAGCGCTCAAGCTGGTCCGCCGGGAGGAACGGATCAAGACCCAGCTGCAGACCACCGCCTCCGTCAACACCCGGCTCATGGGGCGCGAACGCTACATCCAGCAGCTCCAGTTCCGGATCGCGGAGCTGGAACGGGAGCTGGGGAGGTACAGGGCGGCATGAACGGTTTCAAATGGTGGTCGCCTCGCCGGCGTCGGCTCGAGTCGCGCCGGGCATTCGTGAAGGCGTTGGACCGCGAAGTGAACCGGGCCGGCCGCGGCCAACACGCGCTGGCGCTGCTGATGCTGGAGCTCCAGGCGATCTCGCATGGCACCCTGGAGTCCAACCGCCGGGTGGCTCGGGAGGCGGTTGCGCATGTGGGGGCGCGGCTCATGGATCAGACCTTTGACCTGGGAGATGGACTGGTGGCACTTCTGTGCCCATACGCCACCGCTTATGGCGCGGAGAACACGATCGCGGCCCGGCTGCGGGCGGGCCTGACGAGAACGGCCGCCGGGCCGGTCAGTGTCAGCGTCGGCATCGCGGCCTACCCTGCCGATGCCAGCCATGCCCGCGACCTGGAAGGGCGGGCCCGCGCTGCCTGGGCCGCCGCCCGGCAACGCGGCGGGGGCGTCGTCGCCTGGCACGAGCTACGGGCCACGTCCAGCCGGCCTGAGGATGCCTGGCTCTCGCTGGCGCTGGGTGACCTGCGCATGTTCGAGTCGATTCGCGCCTACCTGGAGGACGGCAGCCGGGTGGGCGAGATGTCGGAGCGTCAGCGCGTGGGCGACCGGCTGGCGGGCGCCCTGGCCCTGACCGAGGTCGAGCGCCACGCCCTGCAGGCGGCGCTGCTCCTTTACGACCTCGGCCGGATCGGGGTCCTGGACGCCATCTGGCAAAAAGCCGGCCCCCTTTCACCGGACGAGCGCCAGGCTATGGAAGCGCATCCCGTGATCGGCGCGTCATTACTGCGCGACCACGCCGCGGCGGCGCCCCTGTTGCCTATCGTCCTCTACCACCACGAGCGTTTCGACGGCAGCGGATATCCGGAAGGGCTGAGCGGCCCGGCCATCCCGCTCCTGGCCCGTGCGGTGGCGGTGGTTGACGCCTACCTGGCCATGCTCAACGACCGGCCCCATCGTCCCCGGCGCAGCCGCTCGGAGGCCCTCACCGAGTTGTGGCGGGGAGCGGGCAGCCAGTGGGATCCGCGCATGGTCGAGGCGCTCGCCGGGTCGATCTGACCTGACCGGGGGGCAGACCCCCCCGCTTCGGCTGTGTCAAGCCATGCTCGCCGCGGCTCGCTCTTCGGCCGTGACCCCGCCGGATCGGCGTGCAAACGCACACCGATCCCCCCTCGGCCAAAGGGCCGGCGTATACGTCGAACTGGTCGTCTGAGCAAGCTATGGCACAAATGTTCCGTCTTGTCGTTGGTGCCGAAATCTGGTATGGTGTTTGGTGCTGTCCAGGAATGGGCGGCTTTTTTTGTGCCCGCCGCAGGGCTGGTCAGGCCCCGCTCGTTACCATTGCTCGGCGCCCTCGTTAGCAGGGGAAGCTGAGATGGTACGGCGCAAACCGGGTTTCCCGGTCGGTCGAATTGTGTTCCTGAGCCTGGCCGGCTTTGCCCTGCTGTTCTGCGCCCTGGCGGCCTTTGCCTACATTCGCTTTACCTTCTTCCTGAAGCAGGTGGCGCCCAATGCCGACATCAGGCAGATCCTGGGCATCGTGGAACAGCCGCACGCGGTCCAGGCCGCCCAACACCTGGGACGAGTCAACTTCCTGCTGCTCGGATACGGCGGAGCCGGCCACGACGGCGCGTACCTGACGGACAGCATGATGGTCGTGTCCGCCCAGACCGACACCCACCAGCTGGCCATGATCTCGATCCCCCGCGACCTGTGGATCAGCATCCCCACCAACCGTTACGGGCTGTACTGGACCACGAAGATCAACGGTGCCTATACGATCGGCGTCGATGACAGCACCTTTCCCTACAAGGACGCCCGCTTCAGCGGACCGCTTGGAGGCGGCAATCTCTCGAGCGAGATGGTCCATCGGGTGACGGGGCTACCCATCCAATATTGGATCGCGGTCGACTTCGACGGCTTTCGCAAAGTCGTGGACTCCGTGGGCGGCATCGATCTGAACGTGCCCCAGGTCCTGGACGACCCGTATTACCCGGCCGGCGAGACCACCGGGTACCTGCACATCCATTTCAATGCCGGGTGGCAGCACATGAATGGGGAGCAGGCTCTCGAGTACGCCCGCTCCCGGGAGACGACCTCCGACTTCGACCGCTCGCGGCGGCAGCAGCAGATCCTGCTCGCCGTCCGGCGCAAGGTCCTGAGTATCGACGGAATCCCCAAGCTCTTCGGGCTCATGGGCGCCCTGCAGGCTCATGTCCGTACCAACATGGACCTGGCGACGCTGCGCAGGTTCGCGGACACCATGAGCCGCCTGGAGGACACGCACGCGGCGCGGGTGTCCATCGACAACACCAACTTCCTCTACACCGCGCACAGCGAGGATGGGCAGTACATCCTGCTTCCATACGACGTGGCCTTCGCGGGCCTGAAGCACTACCTGGACCAGGTCTTCGCCGACCCGGAGGTACCCGTCGAGGGCGCTGCCGTCCAGTTCGTCAACGGGACGGACAATTATGGCCTCGCCAGCCGATCGATGGCCGACCTGCTCACCCAGCTCTGGTCGTGGGCGGGCGTCAAGACGATCGCCCCGGCGGACGCCGCCCGGCTTGCCTACGTCCAGTCCGAAGTGCACGACTACTCGAACGGAACTGCCCCCGACACCGTCGCCTTCCTGGCGGCCTTCTTCAACGCCCGGGTCATCACCGAGGCTGGGCCTTCTCCGTCAGGGGCGGGCGTGGTCGTCATCGTGGGCAGCACCTTCGCCCGGAGCTTCATTCCGTATCTCCCGCCGCCACCCCCGGCAGCGGCGCCGACTCCCAGTCCCACGGCTAGTGCGACACCACGGCCCATCGGGCCATAGAGAAGTCCTCCCGTTTGGGAGAGGGAGACACGCGCCGAAACCCCCACCCTACCCACGCTGCCGCGGGCACGGAGGTACGTAGAGACGTTTCTCCTCCCTGGCACGGTCGAACCCCGCAACGGGGGGAGGAGAATCGGAAGGCGACTTTGAGAGGGTTGGCCTAGTCGACGGTGCCGCGGCGTCGGCGTTGCGCGGCCGTGAGTCGCCCCAGGAAGGTATCCAGGATTCGCCGTGAGGCAAGCCCTTCACCGGCGCGGCGGGGGGCTTTGCGGCGGTCGGCCTTGAGGTCGATCAAGTAGCGTTCCTGCTGCGTCCAGACCAGCTCGATCAAACGGCTGAACGTGACCGCCGGCTCGATGACGATCCCTTCCTTCTCCAGCCGCTCCCGCACGGCAGCCGGGAGGGCGCGGGCATCGGCCAGGTTCAACCGCTCGAGGGCTTCGAGCAAATCATCGAGCCTCCGCAACCGGTATCGTCGCTCGGCCTCATTGGCGTAGGCTCGGGGGGTCGGGTCCAACAGCGCCTCCTTTGGGGTTGCTAGATCGGTATAACGCCGGAGCTGGCGATCACTTCCACACCGGGGCGCCTCCAGACATGTTAGCCCCTAGCCCGACTCCACTACGCTATCGACGTCATGCCTCACTGGTTCAGGGGTCGGTAGTCGTGGACGGCTTCGCTGGCACGTTCAAGGAAGCGGTCGGTCGCTGGCGCCGGCGCCATCGGCACCCACCCGCCAACGAGCAGTGGTTTGCTGTCCATTACCGGGCCGGCTGGCTGGTGGAGAAGCTGACCACGCTGGAAAGCGTCTACCTGTTGCGCCAGGGGCTCGACGTCAGGCCGCTGGCGGCGGAGCGCCCGCCCCGCAAGAAAGGAAAGGATGGCCAGGTAGCAACCGTGGACACGGATGCGGACGGGCCAGAACCTGACCATCAGGCAGAGCCGACCGATGCGGAGGAGGGGGAACCGGCGGGCTCGGTGGAACCGACCGTTCCACCCGCCGTCGATGCCGGATAATCGGCCCATGGGCCGGAGACGAGTCCCGGGTGTGGTGCGGGCGGCGCTGGCCGGGCTCGGGCTGATCCTGGACCCCCTGCTGGGCCTGGTCCTGCTGAGCACCGCCCTGGCCCGCCGTCAGCGGCCGACCCCCAAATGAAGGTCTACCTCGGGCGGGCGGTCACCGGCGAGCTGGGCCCGCGTTCTCTGGAGGCGATCCAGCTGGCCCATCGGGCGTTACGCGAGCTGGGCGCCCAGATCCTGTGCGAGCGGGTGGCGGACCCCGATTACCGACCGGGAATCGACCGGCCGCAGCTGATCGGAGAAATGATGCGCCGCGAGTTGGGCGAGGCCGATGCCGGATGCTTTGAAGCCACCGGCCGCAGCACCGGGGTGGGGTTTGAAGCCGGGTGGCTGGTTGCCCGAAAACGCCCGGTCCTCTTCCTCTACGACGCGGACGCGCCGCCGGCGTCGGCCGTGGTGCTCTATCCCGTCTTCGACAACTGTCTCGCTGTGCCCTATCGGGACCTGATGGAAATCGACCCGGCGGTCCGCACCTTCTGCGCCACCATCGCTCCCTATCTGTCGGTCCAGGCCGAAGCCTGATCCTGTCGAGGCTGCCCTACCGGATCAGCCATGGTGTACCGGGTCTGCATCCTGACCGTCAGCACCAAGGGCTCCCGAGGGGAACGCACCGACGAGAGCGGCGAGCGGCTGGCTGAGATGGTTATGCGGCTTCCGGCCGAAGTCGTGGGTCGCGCGCTGGTCAGCGACGAGGTCCCCGAGATCCGCAAGCAGGTCCATGAATGGCTCAAGGCGGTCGATCCCCACCTCATCCTGCTTACCGGCGGCACCGGGCTGAGTCCTCGTGACGTCACGCCGCAGGCGCTGGCGCCACTCTTCGACTATGAGGTCCCGGGCCTGGCCGAGGCCATGCGCGCCGCGGGGCTCAAGAAGACGCCGCACGCCATGCTCTCCCGTTCGGTCGCCGGCGTCAAGGGACGAACCCTGATGCTCGCTGTCCCTGGGAGTCCACGCGGGGCGACGGACAGTGTTGAAGCGGTGATGGAAGCCCTGCCGCACGCGCTTCGCATGCTGCGTGACGATGTGAGTGACGTGCCGGCGGCCCACCGTCCCTCGTAACGGCAGACCTTACCTATAAGCGACCACAAGTTGTTGCGGTCGCAGCACGCAGTGTACGATTGCCACCGGCGATGGCGGCGCTCATTACTTCTTGAATCATCTAGTTTGACCGGCGTCGCCGGATGAGCGTGCGTCGGGCCCCGACGGCCCCGCGAACCGTCAGGCCGGTGAGCGGCCGGTCACTGAGGTCCACGCCTGGGCCAACGCAGTCCAAACCCAGGGAGTCGGAGTCGACGCCAACCCTCGCCACCGTGCCGCCGATGCTGGTGCGTGCGGCGAGCGACATCGACACGGCCGTGGAGCTCATCCGACAGGTGCAGGCGATCGCTGGCGATGCCACCCTGATCGTGCTGACCGCGACGGATCAGCGGGCAGCCGCACTGCAGGCTGCCTTTCGAGGTCCACCCACGGCGCGCCGGCGGCTGACTATCGAAAGCTGCCGAAACCACGCCAAGCGGCTCCTGCGCGAGCTCGATCCCCACTATCGGCGGGGAGTGCGGGTGCTCGACGCTAGTCAACGGCGGGCGGTCACGCGTGATCTCCTCCGCCAGCTCGGATTCCCGGCGACGTCGGCCGCCGTCGAGCACTCGCTGCTGGCGCTCAGCCGCATGAAGAGTCAGCTGGGAGGCGACGCCGTGGTCAGCGCCTTCGCGGCGTCGCAGCAGCTGGAACTGCTCAGCCGCTATGATCGGGCGCTCCACGCCCGGCGCGCGGTGGACGCGGACGATCTGCTGGCTCGACCGGTGCGGCTGCTCCGCCATGATCCGGCGCGGCTCACAGCCGGGTCGAGCCTCGTAGTGATCGACCAGTACAACCAGCTCAGTCCGCCCGAGCTCGAGCTGGTCACCGCGGTTGCGCAACGGGCCGGCGGACCGGTGGCGGTCTTCACCGCGCCGGATGAGGCTCGCCGCGATCGTTTCCGGCTCGATTTCCCGGACGCGGTCGAGACCGAGCTGCCGCTGACCACCACGCCCGCGCTGGCGGCGGCAACCGCCCGACGGCGCGTCCTGGCGGCGTGGCCTTCGGGTGAGGAACGCCGGGTCTCTTACCAGGCCACCGACGAGGTCGATGAGGCCGGCTTTATCGCGGCGGAGATTGCCCGGCTGCGCCGGGGCGGTCTCTCACCGACCGACATGGCCGTGACCTACCGCCTCGGTGCCACGGCGGACACCCTGCAAGAAGCGTTTCGGCGAGCCTCCATCCCGGTGAGCCGGGTCGGCTGGTGCGCCGATGACCATGACACCCGGCTGGACGTGCTGGCGTACCTGCGCCTGGTGGCGGACTCCGATAACGACGCTGCCTTTGCCCGGGCGCTCGGCCGTCCCTCCCGCGGCGTCCCCGCCGCAGCGGTGGCCAGCCTATCCCAGCTGGCGGGCAGTCTCAAGCTGTCACTCTCTGCCACCATTCCGCATGCGGCCATGCTCTCCAGCCTCCCGGCTCGGACCCGCCTGGCGCTGCGCCAGTTTCGCGCCCAGCTCGCGGGCTGGCACGCGCTCAAGGACACCATGCCGCTGGCCGACCTGGTAGACCGGCTCCTGGAGGAGAGCGGCTACCTCGCCTGGGCTCAGCACAGGCTTGCCGGACGTTTCCCCATCGGCCAGATCGACCGCCTGCGCCTGGCGGCTGTGGAGTTCGACCGCGTGGAGGGCCGCAACTGGGCTGGCTTTGTGGAGGCGATGACGACGGCCGAGGCGGACGACACCGTGCGGCTGGTGTCGTGGTCGCAGCTTGCCGGTCGAGACTACGCCGTGGTGTTCCTGACCGGGCTGGAGGACGAGGCGGTCCCGCCGGGTTCGGCCTTCACCGACGTGAGCGCGCTCGAGGCAGAGCGGTCCCACTTCGAAGCCCTGAAGGGTCACGCGCGCGTTTGCACCTTTCTCACCTACGCGCTGAGGCGCACGATGGATGGAAAGGTCGTGGTTCGCGATCCGTCCTGGTACCTGGTCGAGACGCCCGCGCTGTAGACGGACCCCCACCCACCCTCCCCGCAAGGGGGAGGGAAAGCTGAAGGACTCAAACTCCTACCTCCTCCCCTTCTCTCCTCGCAAGGGGCGAGGGAGAGTCATGTCTGATGTTTCGCTCGCCAAGCTCGCAGCTACCGCTCTCCGAATACCCCACCCCACCCTCCACGCACGGGGGAGGGAGAATCATGTCTCATATGGCGGGCAGGGTGCGGGTCGGGATCTCATCGTGGACTGAGCCCACGCTTATCAAGAGCGGGGCGTTTTATCCGCCCGACGCGACCACGGCCGAGGACCGGCTGCGCTTTTATGCGCAGCAGTTTCCTATCGTCGAGGTGGACAGCACGTTTTATGCGTTGCCGAATGAGAACACCGCTGCCCTGTGGGTGGACCGAACGCCATCCGACTTCATCTTCGATGTCAAGGCCTTCGCTCTCCTCACGCAGCACCCCGCGCCGCCGGAGCGACTCCCCAAGGATCTGCGCGAGCGGCTGGGGGTGACCACCGGCAACGTCTACTTCAAGGACCTGAAGCCGAAAGATAAAGAAGAGATCTGGGAGCGTTTTCGTGCCGGGCTCCAGCCACTGGTCGATGCCAGGAAGCTGGGGACCATCGTCTTTCAGTTTCCGAAATGGTTTCTGCCGAACCCGCCGGCGTACCGGTTCATGGAGGACCTTCGCGAGTGGGTTCCGGATGCCGCGGTGGCCGTGGAGTTTCGGCAGCAATCCTGGATGAGCGAGTTCCGCCGCGATCGGGTGCTCCAGTTCCTCAAAGACCGTCGCCTGACCTACGTGGGGGTGGATGAGCCGCAGGGGTTCGTTTCCAGCGTGCCCCCGGTCGCTGCGGCCACGGCGCCGCTGGCGATGGTTCGCTTTCACGGCCGTAACCAGGAGACCTGGGAGAAAAAGGGAATTACCACCGCCGAGAAGTTCCGCTACCTGTACGACCGCTCGGAGCTCCGTCCCTGGGTGGCGCGAATTCGGGAACTGGCCCAACAGGCGCAGGACGTGCACGTGGTCATGAACAACTGCTATGGGGACTACGCCGTCCGCAACGCCCGCGACCTCTCCGAGTTGCTGGAAAGCTAGCCCGGATCCGCCGATCGGACGAGGCAGATTGGGATGCGGGGTGCGCCGAGCCGAAGGCGGCGACGAGCACGCGAACGAGCATATCTGTCGATCTGTAAGTGAGCGCGCGCAGGAGCCAACGCCCGGATCGGCCGCCCCGCGCCCAAGATGCGAGTTCGATTCGGTGGATTCGGGCTAGGCCCGCCTCGCCGAAGGAATTTGCCCCTGGGGGGAGTTGAACTGGTAGCCCGATGCAGGCGTACCAGAGCTCTCCTTGTCCGTACTGCGGTGCGACCTGGAACCCGCCGGGGGCCCAGACCTGCGCCAATTGCCGCAATCAACTGCCGCCGCCGGGGGCCGCCTACACCCCCCCGGGCTACCCGCCGGCCCAGGCTCCGGACCCGCCCCAGGCACCCGATCAGCCCCAGTACTCCGACCCGAACCAGGGCTACGCACCTCCCGCCGGTTATCCGCAGCCGGCCCAGCCCGATTACAGCCAGGCTCCCCCACCCGGCTATGGCCAGCCGGCGCAGCCGGACTACGGCCAGCAGCAGCAGCCGGATTACAGCCAGCAGCAGCCGGACTATGGCCAGCCGGCGCAGCCGAATTACGGCCAGCCGGCGCAGCCGGACTACGGCCAGCAGCCGCAACCGGGTTATGGCGCGCCTCAACCGGGATATGGCTACCCGGCCCCTGGCCAGCCAGGCGGTCCCCCGCCGGGGTATCCGGGTTACCCGGCGCAACCGGGGGCGTACCAGACCTATCAGCCGCCCGCCTACGGTGCCCCGGTACCGGCGCCGGCCCAGGGCCAGACCATCACCATCCTCGGACAGACCTTTACCCTGCCGTTTGAGCTGCCCTTCGCCCTGCCGGCCCTCCCGGCGGCCCGTTTGAGCCTGCCCAAGGTGCACCTCAAGTTGAGCCTGGCGCCGCTCAAACCGCTGATCTTCATCCTGGCCGCAATCGCGGTCGTCTGGGTGTTCCTCAACGCAGTCGTCCCGGTACTGGCCACCGGCAACCTGAAGGCCGCCGATCAGGCCATCAGCTCGGCGGTCGCCCACCAGGCCGGCATCGACACGGTCGTCTCGCAGGCATTCGCCGCCACCAACAAAGATCCCATGACGAACCTGGCGGTGGCCCAGACGGCGATGGACGCGCGGCTGTCGAGCGCCCAGACGGCCCTGGCGCAGGTCCAGGCGGACGAAGGCGCGGTCAAGAGCGTGGACCAGCATCTGGCATTGCTGAGCCCGGTGTCCGGGTCCAGGTCGGCGTCGATTGCGGCGGCCCGCCAGCGCCTGCATACGGCGGCGGTGGCCCTCCAGAAAATCGATCAGGTTCTCACCGGCTTCACCGACCAGGACCGGCAACTCGGCCAGGTCTTCGCCAGCATCGCCGTCTGGAGGGCGATGATGGACGATCTGGCCAAGCATGACCCGGCCACGGCGCTTTCCATTTATCCCGACGCGCAGCAGAAGCTGCAGGCCGCCATGGCGTCGAGCACCGGCAGCGACATCCCACCGGCGTCGGTCGCCTACACCAAGAACTTTCAGCTGGTGCTCGATAACGCCCAGAAGTTGGCGGCGGCGACTCAGGCCAAAGACAACGCCGGAGCGGCGAAGGCCAACGCCGCCATGCAAGCGGCGGTCCGAGCCCAGGGGTATGACAATAACGGGGCGCTGGCCTGGAATCTCAAGCTGTTCCAGCCGCTGCTCGACGCGTACCACGCCGGGATCCGCTCTCTGAAGTCCTAGGGGTACCCGGCGGCCGGGTCACCCTCCCGCTCTTCCCGCCCCGCTTGCCCTCCAACTGGATACTCTCGATGGTCATCCAGCGGTCGGCGCTCTTGGCCATGTCGTAGATGGTGAGCGCCGTCACGGTCACCGCGGTCAAGGCCTCCATCTCGGCGCCGGTCCTGGCCGTGCAGCGCACCCGGCTCTCGATCCGAATGCCGGGCAGCGCGGCATCGGGCGTGCAGTCGACCTCCACCAGCGTCAGCGGCAGCGGGTGGCACAGCGGGATCAGCTCGCTGGTCCGCTTGGCCGCCTGGATGCCGGCGATGCGCGCCACGATCAGGACATCGCCCTTGGGCAGCGTCCCCTCGCTGATGGCCTGCAGGGTGGCCGCCTGCATCCGGACCGCGCCCCTGGCGGTCGCCTCGCGCGCCGTCTCCGGCTTGGCCGAAATGTCGACCATCCGGGCCGCCCCGTGCCGGTCGAGGTGGGACAGTCGGGCCATCTCAGCCATCACCCGATGAAACGGCATCGATGTCGTCGCGTCGAAAATCCTTCTGCTGGTGCTGGACGGCGGTGCCCCGGCTGATAGCCGTGGGACCGAACCGCTGTCGAAGCCTGTCCAGTTGCGCGTCCAGTCCCGACCGCGGGCCGGAGCGGGCCTCGAGCAGGTCGAGCTGGATGGCAGGGGCTTCAAGGTTCGCCACCCCGGCGCCAATTAGGCGCACCGGCCGTCCCGGTTCCAGGTGCTCGCGCACCAGCTTCACGAAGGCCTCCAGCAACGCATCGTCGCGGTCACTGGCGACGGGCAGCGTCGCCTGGCGCGAGTGCGTGTCGAAGGGTTGATAGCGCAGCTTGAGGGTCACGGTCCGAGCGGCCAAGCCCTGCCCGCGCAGGCTCTCGGCCACGTCCAGCAGCAGGGATCGTCCCGTGCTCAGGATCTCGCCCTGGTCCAGGAGGTCGCGCTCGAAGGTGACCTCGCGCGAGATGCTCTTGGGCTCCCCAGGGGGTTCCACCAGCGTGGGGTCGATCCCCCGGGCGTGGGCGTGCAGCACCCGGCCGTACTTGCCGAAGAGCTCGCCCAGCAGCGGCTCGGACATGTCGGCCAATTGGCCGATGGTCCGGATCCCGAACGACTCCAGCCGGGCGATGGTCGCCGGCCCGCAGCCGGGCAGTCTGCTGAGCGGGAGGGGAGCCAGGAAGCCAGCCTCCTGGCCGGCCGGCACGATCACCAGGCCGCGGGGTTTTCGCAGGTCCGACGCTACCTTGGCCACCACCTTGCCGGTGGCGACCCCGACGCTGATATCCAGCCCGCACTCGCTCCGGACCCGCGCCTGCAACCCAGCCGCCACCTGAGCGATTGGTCCGAGCAGCGCCTCGCTGCCGGTGAGATCGAGGTAGGCCTCGTCCAGGGACAGCGGCTCGATCGTGGGTGAGTAGTCGGTGAGGATGCGAAAGACCTCCCGGGATGCCTGGCGATAGGCCGCGAAATCGGCGGGGACGAAGTTCCCCTGCGGGCAGAGTCGCCGGGCCCGCGTCAGCGGCATGGCGGAGCGAACCCCGAAGGCGCGGGCCTCGTAGGAGGCGGCCGCCACCACGCCCCGCTCACCGGCCAGTCCCAGCCCGCCGACGATGACGGGCTGGCCCCGCAGCTCCGGATGCTTCAGCTGCTCGACCGACGCGTAGAAGGCATCCAGGTCGACGTGCATGACGACCCGCGCCATGGGGGAAGTGTACGGTTCCTAAGCCCGGATCTATCGGTCGGACGACGCAGATTGGGATGCGCGGCGAGATGAGCGGCAGGAGGCGACGCCCCGCTCGCTCGCCCCGCGCCCAATGTGCAAGTTCGACTCGGTGGATTCGGGCTAAGCCCTGTGACGACCGGGTAACGATCCCGTCAACGGCGTGTCGCGGCGCCGTCGCGCTGTTATGATGCCGCCGCTGGCAGGGGCCCGCCGTATCCCTCGCCTCCGTCGCGTCCTCGCAGACAGCCCCATCCCCTCCTTCGGCGGGCCCAAGCCGCGCGTTCAGCCCGATTCGGGGCAACGCAAGTTCGCCCACGGACGGGACGTTACCGATTGGGATGGTCCGTCGCGTGGTGATCGGCATCGTGGCGGCGTCTACCCTGCTGATCTGGAAGTCGGACTTCCTCCACACCTTCACCACCGGCAACCAGACCTACGTCCCCATCAACGCCGGCCCCGTGCTCAGCGACGCCGCCACGGCCATGAGCCAGCTCAAGACGGTGAACCTCAAATTCGAGGGCACCGCGGTCGGGCAGTCGGGCGCCAGCTACACCATTACCGGCACGGGGACCCTGACCTACCCCCACGACGAAGACCTGCAGATGCAGTTCAGCTTTCCGCCCCCGGCTGCCACCAGCGATGGCCCCATCATCATCCCGATCAACGAGCGCATCAAAGCCGGACACGTCTACATCCAGATAAACGGGGGCAAGTGGCAGGACGTGACCTCCACCAGCCGGGGCGATATCCCCGCCGGCATGGACCCCATCAGCAACCTGGGATTCGCCAGCGCCTTCCGGAGCTCCGACGACCTGGGCGATATGGGGTTTGCCGGGACGGCCGTCCACCACTTCACCTTGAGCGTGGACGACGGCAAGTACCTGGAGCTGTTGAAGGCCGACAAGTCCAACGTGCTGAGCGCGTCAGATGAGGCCATGCTGCACACGGCCGGCATTACGTGCAACGTGTGGATCGGGGTGAGCGACCACTACGTGTACCAGATGGAGGTGCACATGAGCACGTCCCAGGTCCGCTGGGACGTGACCTACACCTACAGCAACTTCGTGAAGGGCGGAGCGACCACGGCCTAGGGGAACGGGCCCCCAGTTGACGGTGGAAACCCCCAACCCACCCTCCCGGAGGTGGGAGGACGGCGGTAGGACTTAGGACCTGAGCGGATAGGCGTCACGCGGGGCTCCATCGGTCGCGCCAGTCGATGAGCCGACCGACGATGAGGACCGTCGTGGCGAGGCAGAGCGCGGCGTGGCGGTGCCAGGCTCGGCGGTCGGTGTTGCGGCGAAGCTGGCCGTAGTTCGCCCACCACGTGTTGGTCGCTTCGACGATCCATCGCAGTCCGAGACGGAGCGGTTGCTTCTTCACGCCGGGGACCTTGGTTCCTCGCAGTTGGATCTCGAACTGGTCGATCCCGGCGGCGCGGAGACGATCTCGGACCGCACCGGAGTCATAGCCCCGGTCGAGGTGCAGGGTGCCGATATCGGCGAGCAGGCCAGCGTCGGCGACCGCATCGAGGGTGGGTTCGAGCATGCGCACGTCGTTGCGGTTGGCGCCGTCGATCGCCCAGCCAACCGGGATGCCGTGACGCTCCGACGCGACGGACCACTTCCAGCCCAACTTGGCTCTATCCGTTGGGTTCGGGCCTGTTCCCTCGCCGCCGTAGGGCGCCTTGTGCAGCGACCCGTCCAGCGCCACGTGGTCGAGGTCGAGGCCGATGATCCGGTCGAACGCGGCCAGCGCTTCGGTTTTGAGGGACTCGAACACACGCCGGCGTCGATCCACTCGTCGCGACGAGCGCGCAAGGTCGTGTCCGACACCCGGTGCTCGAGGATCGCTTCGATGTCGACCCACGACGCGCCGGTCACGAGCCGGATGAGGATCCCTCGGAAGCACAACCGGTCCGGCACCCGAGGTCGGTGACAGCCCAGCGGATGGGACCGATCCGGCGGAGGGAGCAGGGAAGCGACCGCTGTCCAGCTGGCATCGACCACCTCAGCCTCGAGCGCGCGCATGATGTCGGATACCTCCAGCGGGTCGTCTTCGCGGGCGCGGGCGCGCGGCCGTGTCGAGCCTCCGACGCCGCCCACTGCTGCGTGGATGCCATACCCGCGCGGCACGCGCCGTCCTCTACCCGAGCGCGAGCATCGCCTCGGCGACCTCGCCGGCCGCCGCATCGGGGATCGAAGTGGCGGCCTCCTCGAGGACGAGCAGCCGCGCCCCGGGGATCTCGCGCGCGATCGCCTCGCCGTTGCCGACGGGGAAGAACGGGTCGCGGCGGCCGTGGACGACGAGCGTGGGGACCTCGATCTCGGGCAGGCGCTCGCGCCAGCGGGGTTTGCAGTCGAGCTTGGAGAACACCATGCCCATCTGGTTGGCCATCTGGACCGGGGGTGCGGTGCCGGGCGTGCGGTCCCAGATGCGCGCGGCGATCGCGCGCGCGGCGACGGGGTCGTCGCCGAGGATCTCCGCGCCGGCGGCGGCGAACTCCGCCACCGCCTCGCGGTCGGTCCAGTCGGGCATCGGATGCGCGAACAGCCGGCTCATCGTCGCCTGGTCATGGTCGGGGAGGTCATCGTCGGGCGGGCCGGGCGCGACCGCGCGGGTGCCGGCCAGGGTGAGCGCCGAGAACGCGCCCGGATGGTCGAGCGCGGCCACCTGGGCGACCATC
The DNA here is from genome assembly GCA_005880615.1 of Chloroflexota bacterium. Lineage (GTDB taxonomy): Bacteria > Chloroflexota > Dormibacteria > CF-121 > CF-121 > CF-121. Next base: position 17,961 of record VBID01000121.1, on the reverse strand, counting down.
CCGCCGACGCCGATCCCCGCGAGGTGCGCGGGCCCGCCGCCGAGCGCGTCGGCAAGGGCAGCCGCGTCGGCGGCGAGGTCGCGCAGGGTGTAGGCGGGCGCCTCCGGGTCCGCCGTCGTCGACTCGCCGCTATCGCGCAGGTCGTAGCGCACCACGCGGCGCCCGCCGGCGGCGAGGCGCTCGCAGAGCGCGTCGGGCCAGGAGAGCATCGTCGTCCCGCCCGCGAGCAGGACCAGTGGTGCGTCGTCGTCACCGAAGGACTCGATGCCCAGGGCGACCTCATTGGCGTTGACGGTGGTCATCGGATCACTGTAACCGGAGCCATGGGCCGGGATGGATTCGCACCATCGACCTACGGATCATGAGTCCGCTGCTCTAACCGCTGACCTACCGGCCCGACGGCGGCAAGGCCACGTCCTTGAGGGATCGGTTTGGTGGGCAGCAACCCGGCATCAAAACCGGGCCACCCCGACGACCGGTGGATGGTCTCCTTCAGCGCCTATCCGCGCGAGTCCTTAAACTCCGACCTTCTCCCGTTCTCGCTCGCGGACGCCGGACCGCTCCGCGTAGTCTTTCAGGTCACGCTCAGTGAGGTGGCCGGCCGCGATCATGATTTCCACATACGAGACGCCCAGGTGGGGGGCCGCCCGCCGCAGCACCCAGGGGGGCGGATTTTCTTTGTTCTTGTTTACCGCCTGGTAGAAGTAGATCTGGTTGAGGTCGCATCGGACCGCCAACCGATGCAGCGAGATACCCTGCTCACGACACTTGCGCTTGAGGTACTCGCGGAAGTCAACCGGCGTGTCTTCCTGCCGTGCCCGACCCACCGCGGATTAATTATAGGAAGGGCAGCGTCATCCTGACGCCAGGGTGTCCAGCAATGGACCGAGCTGACCCAGCCGGTCCAGCGTGTAGTCGGCCACCCTCTCCGGATCCTCCTCCCGCCGCCACTCGCGCAGCAGGACGGCCCGCATGCCCAGCGCCTTAGGCCCGCGCACGTCTTCACGGACTCGGTCGCCCACGAAAATGGCCCTCTCCGGAGAAACCTGGAGGGTGTCCAGCGCCTGCTGGTAGATGCGCCGCTCGGGCTTGCGCCACCCGACTGCCGACGACCAGGTGAGGCTATCGAAGTATTCCGCCAGGCGCAAGTGGTCGATCTGCGCCCGCATCAGCCGGGGTAGGTAGGCGGCATTGGAGACGAGCCCCAGCTTGAGGCCGGCGGCCCGGAGACGCTCCAGGGTGGGGACCACGTCCGGCCCGACGTGGACCCCGGCCAGCCAGGCGTCCTGTTCCATTTCCATCACCTGTTCGACCAGCTCGGGGTCAACTTCCAGCCCCAGCCGCCGCAGGGCGGCGTCGTAGATGCTGGCGATCTCCACTTCCTCCAGCCGTTCCGCCTCATAGTCGCGAGTGATCTCGGCGTCGACCTGGGTCGAGACTCCTTCCAGCAGCTCCTGCGCCGAGGGGACCTCCTTTGCCAGCCGGGCAGTGAGCAGGTGATTGATTTGCTGGTACGTCTCCACCAAGGCTGACCGGAGTGTCGGCGTCTGGCGGTCGTCGAAATAGATGAGGGTGTGGCCGTAGTCGAACAGCACGGCATCGAGGCCGCGCATCAGAGCAGCGAACGCAGGGTGGTGAGGTTGGTCAGCCCTTCCAGCATCTCCTCGCCCGGCGTCTCCAGGATGAAAGCGCAATGGGCCAGCGCCGGGTAGGTGAGCAGGGTGCGAAAGCCGTCCAGGCCGATCTGTCCCTGGCCGATCCCGGTGTGCCGGTCGGCCTTGCCGCCCAGCGGAACGTCGGTGTCGTTGCAGTGGCAGGCGCGGATTCTGGCCGCCGGGACAAGGCGAGTGAGCTCGTCGAGCGTCGTCTGCATCCCTTCGGCGCCGCTGTCGTCGTAGCCGGAGGCATAGGCATGGGCGGTGTCGAAGACCAGGCCCAGACGGGTGGCGTGCTGGGGCAGGCGGTCCAGGATCTGGGCCAGGTCCTCGAACCGGGCGCCCACGTACGCCCCGCCGCCGGCCGAAGTCTCTAGCAGGCAGCTCACGGAGTTGGGGACGGCGCTCAGGACTTCATCCAACGCCGCCACCACGCGCCCGATCCCGGCGTCGTGGCCCTCCCCCATATGGCTGCCCACGTGGGTCACCACGTACTGGCAGCCATAGGCCTCGGCCCGCTGCAGCTCGCCCTTCAGCGCCACCTTCGATTTGGCGTAGAAGGACGGATTCGGGCCGGCCAGGTTGATCAGGTACATGGCGTGGGCCAGGGCCGGCCGCACCTCGAGGTCCTCCAGAGCCTGCTTGAAACGGTCGGTGGCGTTGGGGTCGACCGCCGCCGATCGCCAGGCGCTGGGGTTGCCGGTGAAGATCTGGATGGTGTTGACGCCCAGCGCCTTGATGGTCTCGGCCACCTTGTCCAGCCCGCGCCCCGTGTGCATATGCATGCCGATCCGGCGCGTGGCGCTCACCTTCCGATTGTAGGAATGACGCGCCAGTAGACTGGGCTCATGTACCGGGTGGCGACCTTCTCGGTTGGTCCGTACGACAACAACGTCTACATTGTCAGCGACCCGAAGTCGAAAGAGGCGCTGCTCATCGACGCCGCCAACGAGGCGCCGCGGATCCTCAAAGAGCTGGAGGGGCTGCGGGTGAGCCACATCCTGACCACCCACGGACACGGCGACCACGTGCAGGCGGCCCGCCAGGTGCGGGAGCAGACGCAGGCCCGCTTTGCCTGCCACGTGGAGGACGCCGGGATGATGCCGCTGCCACCCGACCAGCGGATTGCGGACGGGGATGTCTTTCGGTTCGGGGAGCATGAGCTGCGCGCCATTCACACGCCGGGACACACGCCAGGAAGCGTCTGCTTCGTGATCGGCGAGCACCTCTTTTCCGGTGACACCCTGTTCCCCGGTGGCCCCGGCAACACCGCCAATCCCTACGCCAGCTTCCCGACCATCATCGAGAGCATTCGGACGAAGCTCTTCACCCTCTCCGACGAGATCCAGGTCCTACCCGGACACGGCAAGCCGACCACTATTGGCAATGAGCGGCCGCACCTGGACGAGTGGATCGCCCGCGGCTGGTAGACCCGCCCCCTCAGGGGTTTGCGAAATCCAGGAAGTCCCAGGCCCTGATCCGCTCGGGCCGAAGCAGTACCAGGCGTCCCGGGACAGATGCGGTCTTGGCCAGGTAGCTCCGGGCGGCTTCGACGGTAAGGTACCGGCGCGCCATACGCGTTGTCGCTTCCAAAGCGCCTCCGTCGCTGAGCTCGGCGTCGCCGGCCGCTTCGACGCCGCGGTACGGGAAGGCCTGCTCGGCGATGACGAGCGTCAGCCAGGGCTGCCGGTGCAAATGCCGGTCCTTGGCATCGCCCTGGTCGATCACCACCCGAAAGACACCGTCCGCGTACTCGTACCAGACGGGCGACAGCAACGGGGTGCCGTCCTGCCTGGTGGTGGCCATGACCGCGAGAAACGTTTCCTGCAGGAACCCCGCCATCTGGGCGAGCGTCCGGGTCCTCATTCGCGCAGCTTGAGGAACACCTCGGACGGCGCCAGGATCTTCTCGGTCCGGCTGTTGGGGATATGGATGCGAACGCCCGGGTGGGCCGCCGTCCCGAAGTCCCACCCGTCGCGGTACCGGTCGCGGATCTCGGCGACGCTCTTGAGGGCCGCGGTCTTGGTGCCGTTCGTCATCCAGATGACAGGCTCGCGGGCCGTGGCATATCCAAGACCGAGCTCGGTACCGCTGTCGCGGTAGAAGCGGAACCCGGCCAGGGGTCGGTCCGACGGCACCAGCTCGTTGGAGCTCTCCGCCACCTGCTGGAGGGTCGCCATCTGGCCCTCGGCCACGGTGGTGCGTACCTGCAGGCGGGTCTTCAGATGCTGCGCCCGCTCGCGGCGGCGCTGCTCGCTCGCCACCTGCTGGATCCGGATCCGCAACTTTGCCAAGGCATCCTCCAGCGGCGTCATCTCCTTCATCAGGTCGCGGACCTGCTGGGCGAGCTCTTCGTCAGACAGGGCTTGAAGGTCCGAAGGTTCGCTCAAGCTAGCCGAGACCCCCCACCCCGACCCTGCCCACGCGGGAAATCCCGCGACCCTGACGACAATGGCTCCCCCGCCAGGGGGGAGGGAGAGTTTGCCGAGACGCCCTCCCCGCCCTCCCCGAAAAGGGGAGGGATATCCACCGCGACGAGGGACAGACGTTCAGTCTCGTATCTCACCCTAGTTAGAATAAGTCCGCTATGGCTCTGACACAGACGGCGGTTGCGGCCGTGAAAGACCGCATCAGTGAACGCGTGGACCGGCTGCGCCCGGACCTGGAGCGGATCGGGCGCGACATCCATGCCAACCCCGAGATCGGATACGAGGAGCACCGGGCGGCGGGCTGGCTGACCGAGCTGCTGCGCGGGCACGGATTCACGGTCGAGGTCGGCGTCGCCGATACGCCCACCGCGTTCGTGGCGACCAAGAGCCACGGCAAGGGCCCCACGGTCGCCTTCCTGGCCGAGTACGACGCCCTGCGCGGCCTGGGCCACGGATGTGGGCACAACCTGATCGGGACCGCCTCCACCGGGGCGGGCATTGCCCTGGCGGAGCAGCTGGAAAAGTTCGGCGGCCGGGTGCAGGTCATCGGGACCCCGGCCGAGGAAGGCGGTGGCGGCAAAGTCCGGTTGATCCGAGCCGGCATCTTCCAGGAAGTGGATGCCGCCATGATGGTGCATCCGGACACCCGCACCCAGGTCCTGCACTGGGCCCTGGCGGTCACCCACATGCACTGGGAATTCATCGGTCGCGCCGCCCACGCGGCCGGCGATCCGGAGAAGGGCATCAACGCCCTGGATGCGTTCGTCATGGCCTACAACGGGGTGAGCATGCTGCGCCAGCAGCTCAAGGAAGGCGCGCGCCTGCACGGGTTCATCAAAGAGGGCGGGACCGCGCCCAACATCATCCCCGAGCGGACCAGCGGCGAGTTCCTGGTGCGGGCTCGGGACAAGGCCTACATGGAGGAGCTGCTGGACAAGGTCAAGAACATTTTCCGGGCGGCCGCGCTGGCCACCGGATGCAGTGTTAACCTGACGTTTCCCGACGAACCGTATACCGACCTGCGCAACAACGGCGTGCTGGCCAAACTGTTTGAGGAGAACCTGCGACGGCTCGGGATTCAGCCCACGAAGAGCCCCGCGTGGGAAAACGCGGGCTCCACGGATATGGGCAACGTGAGCCACGTTGTCCCCGGCCTGCATCCCACCATCGGCATCGCGCCCGCCGACGTCCCCGGACACTCGCAGGCGTTCCTGGAAGCGTCCAACACCCCGCGCGGCTATCAGGCCATGACCGAAGCGGCCAAAGCGATGGCCATGACCGGTGCCGATCTGCTCGCCGAGCCGGCGCTGGTCGAGGAGGCGAAGGCGGAGTTCCGCCGCGGATAGTCTGATCGGCCAGGAACGCTATCGCGCGGACCGGGAGCGACGCCGGCTGGGAAGCCTGACCGCCTACTGCGGCCCTACTCACTCGGGCAAAACCAAGAAACTGGAAGCGGAGGCCGAGCGGGCCGAACGCCAGCGACGGGGTGTGCAGCGCTTCAGCGGACCCGCCGTCGTGTCTGAGATCCGGGATGCAATCGACCCGGCCACCGACATGGTGGTCATCGACGAGGCTCAGCGCTTCGGTGAGGACCTGATCGGGCTGGTCGACGACCTGGCGACGGGAGCGCGCATCGACGTGGTGGTGGCGGGCTGGGAGCTGGATGCCACCGGCACCCCGTCGGGACCAATGCCCCGCATGCTGTGCGCTGCCGACCTGGTGCTCAAACTGGACGACGGTGTCTGCGCCCAGCGCGGCTGCCGAAACCCCGCCAGCCGGACGCAGCGATTCCAGGCAGACGGTGAGGACCGCTACCTGCCGGTCTGCCGCCGCCACCACTCGGCGGAGGCCCGTCCGCTCGCCTTCCAGGAGCGCTGGTTCGAGGAGCCGACCGGCAGCCTGGAGGTGGTCGCCGGCTGCATGTTCAGCGGCAAGACCCAGGAGCTGATCCGCCGTCTGGACCAGGAACGTTTCGCGGGGGCGGCGATCCAGGCCTTCAAACCCGCCCTCGATGACCGCTACGCGCTGGAGGCGGTGGCCTCCCATCGCGACATCCGGTTCCCGGCGCTGGCCGTGCCCGATGTCGGTGAAATCCGCGCCCAGCTGCGCGACGATACCCGCGTGGTGGGAATGGACGAGGTCCAGTTCTTCGCCCGCGACATCGCGGAGCTGGCCCAGGAGCTGGCCAACGAGGGGCGACACGTGATCCTGGCCGGCCTGGACCTCGACTTCCTGGCTCGGCCCTTCGGGCCGATGCCCCAGCTGATGGCGGTGGCTGACCGGCTCACCAAGCTGCAGGCCTCGTGCCAGTTTCCCGGATGCGGGTCGCGACAGGCCACCCGCACCCAGCGCCTGGTGGACGGCCAACCGGCAGCCCCGGATGATCCCTTGATCGTGGTGGCGGGCGCCTCGGCCTACGAGGCTCGCTGCCGGCACCACCACGAAGTGCGGCAGGTCGCGCGTGGAGCCGGTTCAGATCTCGAGCCGGCGGAGGCGTTGCTCAGCCAGGACTAAGACCACGATGGCCGTCACCACCGCGGCCAGGCTGGCCGCCAGCACGCCGGCCAGGAAAAGTCCGAGCAGCGACTGGTGGAAGATGCTGGCCAGCAACAGCGGCAGCAGCACCAGGCCGGCCACCGCCACGATCAGGCCGAACTGCACGAGGAGCGCGACTAATCCGCCCACGGGGTGGACCATCCGCCGGGCGTCGGTCCAGTCGAAGCGGCCGACAATGCCCCCCAGCCCGACCATCACGCAGGCCAGGGCGCCACTGAGGACCAGCAATAACGTCACCGCCCCCACGGCCCAGGGCAGGTCGGGGCGGATCGCCACCTGCAGCGCCGTCCCCATCACCAGCGAGACGGCGATGGTGGGCAGGGCCGCGGCCCAGCACTTGGCTTCCAGCAGGCTGCGCATGGAGTTGGGCGAGCTGGCGTAAACCCAGATGGCCCTGCCCTCCAGGCTGACCGCGCTGAGTCCCAGGGCGGTGGTCAGGGACAGCAGGATGAGCAAGACGGGGACAATACCGGTGAGCGCCTTCAGGGGACCCGACCCCAGCGGTTCGAGGCTGGACATAAGCCGCGGTCCATTGAGGGCCAGCACCAGCAGGAAGAACCCGAATGGCATGGCCAGCCCGGTCAGCTGGGCCACGTCGCGCCGGCGGACGCGCCAGTCCTTGAGCACGAGGGCCACCACTGGACTGCGCCGCCGTGGGGTGCGGTCTGAGGCCGCGCTCGGGAGCGCGCGGGCTGGTCGGGGCGCGCCCCAGGCACCCTGCGCCCACCCACTCAGGTACAGCACACCACTGAGGCGGGTGCCCAGCACCAGGACCAGCAGAGTGACGCCGACGACGAGACCGCCCCACCCGAGGGTGGCCCAGGGATCACCCGACAGCACGCCGGTGACCGCCCGGCCGGCCCAACCGAAGGGCAGCCAGGGTGTCGTCCCCAGCGGCAGGTTGGGGATTCCCGGTCGCAGCCCCGGCGGACGGGACGAGAAGGCCGGGTTGAGGAGGAAGTTGGCCAGGTTGATGACCACCGCAAACACGATCCCGACCGCGGCCATGGCCTCGCGGGCGCGGCTGGGCGGAATGAAGCGGACGATGGCCAGGACCATCACCGATGCGGCGATCACGAACATCACCGGAAAGACGGCCAGCAGGACAATCAATGCCAGGGGGACGAGCGGCTGGTGCAGGATAATGCCCAGCCCGCAGAGGAGCGGCAAGACGAACAGCAGGCTGAGGAGCACCATGCGCAGGATCTGGTTGAGCATCCGGGCCGCCAGTACCGTGTCCACCCGCCAGGGCGTGACCAGCAAGAGGTCGAGGTCGGGATTCAACAGCAGCGCGTTCAGACTGAACAGGGCGCTCGAAAACATTAGGAGCACCGCGTAGGCGACCAGCGCCACCCCCACGATCTGCAGCACGTCATGGCTGGCGATGTGGCCGAAGCGGGATGGGAAGCGGCGCGAGGCCTCGGCTGCCAGCAGGGTGCCCGCCAGCTCCTGGATCCACAGGAAGAGCACGAACAGCCCTCCCAGCACCAGCAGGACCAGGCGCATGGGCTCCCGGCTGCGCAGGGTCTGGTTGATGAACATCCGGAGCTGGGCCGCCGACAGGATGGCGGCAAACCGGAAGGCATCGCTCAGTGACCGCGTCACGGCTCCACCAGGGGAGCGGCCACGTCTTCGTCCTGGCTCCCGGTCAGCTGCAGGAAGATCTGCTCCAGTGATTGTCCGTCGGCGGACACCATCTGCCTCAGCTCGTCGAGCGTGCCAACCGCGATCAGCTTGCCGTGATCGATGATGCCGATGCGGGTGCACATCTGTTCCGCGATCTCCAGGATGTGGGTGGACAGGAAGACCGTTTTGCCCTCCCGGCAGAAGTCCAGCAGGATGTTCTTCATCTGCCGGGCGCTGCGCGGGTCCAGGCCGACGGTGGGCTCGTCCAGGAACAGGACCTGGGGGTCGTGCAGGAGGGCCGCCGCCAGTGCCACTTTCTGCCGCATCCCGCGTGAGTAGCCGGCCAGCAAGTCGGACGCCCGGTCGCGCAGCTGGAAGAGCTGGAGGTAGGTCTCGATCCGCTTCTTCCGGGATTCGGGTGGCACCTGGTACAGGTCGGCCGAGAACTCCAGGAACTCCCGGGCGGTGAGCTTCTCGTACAGGAAGGCGGCGTCGGGCACGTAGCCGATCCGGCGCTTGGCAGCCTCGGGGTCTTGCGCCAGGTCGAATCCCGCGACGGAGGCCGTGCCGGCGGTCGGCCGGAGGAGGCCGACCAGCATCTTGATGGTGGTGGTTTTCCCGGCCCCGTTCGGGCCCAGGAAGCCGAACAGCTCTCCCGGCCCGACCGAGAGATCGAGGTGGTCCACGGCAGTGAGCGGGCCGTACCGCTTCGTCAGGCCCGCCGCAGCCAGCATGAGAACGTCCAGTGTAACGGGGATCACGGAAAACCCCGCCAGCCGAATTCAGCTTGAATTGGAACAGGTTTTGTCCTGTTACAGCGTTGTTTCCGGGAGGGCCGAAGCAGGCGCCCGTCTTTGCCATGGACGATCAACCGCTTGAGGGCGACCTCGCCCCCCTGGTCGAGAGCCCGGAGTTTTCCCGTATTGCCGACCGGTTCCAGTCGTCCACTGGGCTGCGGCTGCAGGCGTTCGACATGGAGACCCGGCCGTACACGCCGGTAGAGGTCTACCCCCGGTACTGCCGGATGCTCCAGGAGCAGAAAGTCTGCCCGCTCTACTTCGATCGGGCCTTCCTCCGCCGAGACACGGAGACGATGGGGGTCTGTGCCGCCGGGGTGGGGCATTTCATCGCCCCTATCCGCAACGACAAGGAAACGCAGATCGGCGCGGTGGTCAGCCCGGCGGTGAAGTTTGCCGCCAACCCGGTGGAGCCGCTGGCGGAGCTGGCCTTCAAGCTGAAAATTTTCCCGGACGAGCTGATCCAGGCCGCCGAGGCGGTGCCGGAACATCCTCGCGAGAAGCTGCTGGCCGCCGGCGAGCTGGTCTCGGTGGGGCTCAACCTGCTGGCCGAGATGCAGGCCAAGGAGCGGGTCGGGCACGCGCTGCGGCAGCTGGAAACGCAAATCGCCGAGTCACCCAACTCGGAGACCCTCGTCCAGCATCTGGTCGACGCCGTGCTCTACCTCACCCGCGCGGACTACGCCCTGGTGCTGCTCATGGACAACGTCGGCGGCGAGCTGTCCTCTGGCTTTGACCAGCCGAGCCCCGACCACCTGGTCGAGGCCAAGCGGCGGCTGCTGGAGGGAATCGGGGAGTGGGTCAAGCACGCCGACCGCCCGGTGACGGTGCCCGATGTCTCCCAGAGCGCCTGGTGCCGGTACCTGACCGGCGAGGCGGTGGATGCCGGGAGCGTCGTCGGGGTCCCCATCCCGGTCGGGGAGGGGAAAGAAACCTTCGGCGCCATCGCGGTGGGTTACGACCTGCCCCGCGAGAACCTGGATGAGCCGATGGAGGCGCTGAAGGCGTTCGTGTCCGAAGGGCTGTACGCCATCGTGATGGGGCGGCGCTTGATCCAGGCCGAGCACGCCAGCCTGCTCGATCCCCAGTCCAGCGCCTACAGTCAGCGCTACCTGGACGAGCTGCTGGACAAGGAGATCAGCCGGGCGTCGCGCTACGGCCACGACCTGTCCCTGGCCATCTTCGAGATCGACGGCTACGAGGCGTTGCGCGGCAAGTACGGCGAGTCGGGAATCGGCCGGGTGTTACGCGAGGCGGTGGCGCTGATCCAACTAAAGACCCGCAAGATCAACAGCCTGGCACGGCTCAAGGACAGCACCTTCTGCCTGGTGATCCCCGAGGGAGACCGGGCGGTGGCTGCCCGCACGGCCGACCGGCTGCGCCAGCAACTGGAAGAGCATCCGTTCTCGGCCAACGGGACCAGCGAAATCGTCCGGCTGGGGGTCAATGTCGGCATTGCAGCGACCGAGGCGGGCAAGGACGACCGGGCTTCCCTGCTCGCCCAGGCGGACGAGAGCCTGGCCCAGGCGCGCAGCGAACGCCGCATGAGCGGGTTCAAGACCTAGCCTCCCGAGGTATTCGGAAGGCCGATTCTGGGTAGACTCACCGGCGTGAGCACCAAAATCTCCAAGACCGATGCCGAATGGCGCAGCGAGCTGACCCCGGAACAGTTCAACGTCCTGCGCCAGAAGGGAACCGAGCGGCCGTTTACCGGCAAGTACGTCCACACGAAGGCGGACGGCACCTACCGTTGCGCTGCCTGCGGCGCCGAGCTCTTCAACTCAAAGACCAAGTTCGAGTCCGGGACCGGCTGGCCCAGCTTCTACGAGCCGGCCAACCTGGAAGCGGTCGAGCTCCACTCCGACAACAGTCCCTTCATGCGCCGCACGGAGGTCCTCTGCAAGCGCTGCGGGTCCCACCTCGGGCATGTCTTCAATGACGGGCCGGCTCCCACGGGCGAGCGCTACTGCATCAACTCGCTGGCGCTGGATCTGAAGCCGGCCGGCGAGCCCGGTCCTTAGGCGCGGCTCGGAAGCTCGCTCCTTGCGGGGGGCTCGCCCTTAAGGTTGCCTGCGGTTAGAAGGCCGGGACGATCGGGCCCACGGGCACCGATTGGGCGCCGCCGTTGGCGTCGACGATGGTGAACGACCGCTGCTGCTGGGGATAGATGCCCACGATGGCGAACTTCGTGCCATCAGGCTCCGCGAGCACCCGCACCTGGAAGGCTAACGGACAACCGCACCGATCCCAGACGAGTTGATGGGTTTGCCAGCGAACGACCTGAGCACCGCTCAAGCTGGCGTTGCCCGGGGTGCCGCCGGCCACCAGCGAGCCATCCCAGGAGAAGGCCTGGACGCTAATGTCGCTCAGCTGGGCCACGACAGTGCCGCTCGGCAACTCGCGGATCAGCGTCGTCGGGCGGCCGTTGGCATTGCCGGCCAGCTGCTCCGCCACGTATCGTCCATCGTGACTCGCCGCCAGGTGGGCGAGCGGGTTGGGGTAACTCTGCTTGTAGATGACGCTGCCGTCGGTCAGCGAGATCATCGATAGGCTCCAGACATACCCGTTGGACTCGCCGACGACGATGGCGCGCCCGGTGAGCACGCTACAGGCTGCGAGCTGTGGCGTTTGCATCGTTCCGGGTGTCACCGAAATCGCGCCCACCGGGTGGCGCTTTCCATCCAGCGTTTCGAGCTCGAGGTTGTACGGCTGGTAGGTGATGGCACAGAACTGGCGGCTATCATCGGCCCACATCGCCGGCGAAAGGCCCGCGATGGAACCGACCGGGTGGCCGTCGGCGTCATCGATCTCGGTGCTTGGGGTCCCCGAGTTCCAGAGTCGCAGACCGTCAGGGGACTGAACCCGGACGCCGAGATTCAGGCTCTTCACGGGCTTGCCGTTCCAATCCAGACCCTGGAGGCTGCTCGCGCTATACCAGATCAACGGAGTCTGGCTGTCTGGCGGCGGCGAGGCGGAACTGGTTGGCCGCGCGGTGGGCGTTGGGATCTCTTTGGACCCGGTTCGGAACGACCAGCGAACCTTGACCTGTTTGTGCTCACCCTTCCCGGTCCAGCTGTCCTGGTCGAGCTCGACGTGGTAGAGGCTGTTCTCCCGGAGTCCGCTGTAGGGGACGACAGACGTTGTTCCATCCCAATGTCCAGGATCCAGGGTCACGCCAGCTGGCGGTTCGATCTTGATCAACGGATCCTGGCTCGGCCGGCTGACGTACTCGGCCCGCAGGTCCCCGCTGACGGGCACGTTGGTGGCGCCGTCCGCCGGGCTCACCGCGCGCAGGTTCGCCGCCGCCAGCGCGGCCCCCGGACCGCTCTGCTGGGCGCGCAGCACCATGATGAACCCGCCCACCGCCAGGGCGAATACCAACACCAGGACGGTGCCCGCCAGTTGCTTGACCCAGTCCCTCATCCATCGGAATAACGACGGATGCCCAAAAAAAGTGCATCAGGCTTTGGCCGGCTTGCTTGACGATCCCCGCCTATTTCGGGTTAGGCGCGGGTGAGCAGGACGATGGGGATCTGGCGACTGGTGAGTTTCTGCTGGCTCTCGAACCAGGGCACCGCGGCCGCCAACTGATCGCGTTCGCCCGAATTGGCGGTGGAGGCCCGCACCTCGAACCGTTCGGCACCGACCTCAACCGTGGCGATGGGGTGTTCCTGAAGGTTGCGATACCAGGCCGGATCCGCGGGCGCCGCGTTGGCGGAGGCGATGGCCACGTAGCGATCGCCCTGCCTGCCGTAGCCCAGCACGACCGTCCGCGCTTGTCCCGTGCGGGCCCCGGTCGTCGTGAGGAGCATCAGCGAGCGGCCGGCCATCGGACCGCTGAGCCGGCCGTGGTTGGCACGAAACTCCTCGACGAGGGCCCGGTTGAACGCCTTCATATCGGTCGGGATGGGTCCCGGATCCCGGCGCGGGCTGGGGCGGTTTGAATCCATTCCCACCTTCCCATCCTACCCTACCCGAGTAAGGTATTTCGTCTTGACAAACACACATCAATGTGTCAGGATGCGGGACATGGCGGCGCCGTGGAAGCTGGTGCTGGTGGGAGGCGAGATCACCGTGCTGGCCGCCTTCACCGGCGTTGGCATCCACCTGGCGATGCAGCCTCACCGCCTGCCGAGCCTGCCGTCGCCCGTGGTGCTGCCCTCGGACGATCCGGGCGTCCTCCCGTCCCCTGGCCCCACGCCGGCGCCGGCATCGTCCGCGCCGGCGCGGGCCCGTCCGAGTCCGACGGCGCTCTCGCGCGATCTGGCTGACCGGCTGGGACGCGAGGACCGGCACCAACTGGACGTGCAGTGGCAAATCCTGGAGCGGCTGATCAAAGCGGTCGAGCAGTACCTCGAGCAGCGGGTCATCCCCGACATGGAGAGGAGGCGCTGAGATGGACCAACTGCGGCACGTGATCGAAATCTGGACCGGATATGGCCAGAGCCTGGCCGGCAGCATCGGGGCGCTGGCGTTTGTCATGGCCTTCATCTGGAAAATGGTGGCGGTCGAACCCCGCAGCGTGCTGGAGGCCAAGCGATGGATCGGCCGCATCGTCTTCGGCACCATCGGCGTGGAAATGGCCGGAATCCTGGTCCGGGTGCTGGTCGACTCCGTCCCTCACTGAGGCGGCGCCGTGTACGATCTGCTGCTCAAGCTCGTCGAGTCCCTGCTGGACGCGATCATCAAGGACTTCGCCAATTGGTTCTCCTCGACCCATTTCGTGGAGACCTACCTGCTGGGCACCTTCGACCTGTCGCGGTTGCCTGCGGGGCCGGTGACCGAAAACCCAGCCATCGTGGGGATGCATCGCGTCACCGTGGCGATCGCCGACGCCCTGCTGGTCCTGGTCTTCACCTGGGCTTTCCTGCGCAGCCAGTGGGAACGGAGCTTCCGCGCCCACTACACCCTAAAGACCATGCTGCCCCGCGTCATGGCCGCCATCGTGATGGCCCACTTCAGCCTGCCCCTCGCCCAGATGGCCATCGACATCAACAACGCGCTGGTGCACGCGGTCTGGTCCGCTGACGTGACGGGGTCTTCCCACCAGACCGATTGGCTGGTCGGCCTGCTGAATCCGATCTCCTACGCCCGGGCGCCCAGCGTCCATGTCGCCAGCTCGTTCGTCCAGCTGGCGTTGCACATGGTCCTGGTGGTGATGATCCTGATCCTGGCGCTGACCTATGTGGTCCGATTCGCCCTGCTGGCGATCCTGCTGGTGGTGGCTCCCCTGGCGGCTCTCTCCATGATCCTTCCCGAGACCAAGAGCTACGCCCGCGCCTGGGTCAGGCTGTTCGAGGTCACGGTCTTCATGCAGTTCGCTCAGGTGCTGGTCCTGCGCCTGGCCAGCGCCTTCATCACCGAGCAGCAGGACAACGTCATGCAGACGCTGTATGGGCTGGCGATCCTCTACCTGGTGATCAAGGTCCCGGGGCTGATGAGTGCGTCGGGCCACATGGAGCTGAGGGCCGAGCGCCTGGCGCACCACGCCTGGAAGGAAGGGGCCAAAGCCCTCGCGCATGCGCGCACCGGCGGCGCGGCCCGAGCGGCTGCCGCGTGAACGCCGCGCTCGCCGTCCAGGCCGGCCTCACCCTCTGGTCGTTCCGCAAGCCGCTCCTGGCAGCGATCGGCCTGGTGCTGGCACTGCCCCTGCTCCTGATCATGCTGGTAGCGGGGATGTTCGCGCCGCTCCCCGAGCCGGGTCAGGTGCTTTTCGACCCGCTCCCCGGGGCACTCGTGACCCAACCGTTTGGCTGCTCGGACCTTGACCTGGAGCCGTGGTCCTTCACCTGCCCCAGCCATCACTTTCACAGCGGGGTGGACCTGGAGGCCGCGGAGGGCACCCCGGTCTACGCGGCATCCGCCGGAGTGGCCATGGTGGACGACAACCCGGACGGCTATGGGCTCTTCATCACCGTTCGCCAAGACGACCAACTGAGCACGGTGTATGGCCACCTCAGCCTGGTCCTGGTGGAATCCGGCGATGCGATTGCGGCCGGCCAGCTGATTGCCGAGACCGGGTCGAGCGGCCGGAGCACGGGACCGCACCTGCACTTCGAGGTGCGGGTCGCTGGCGCGCCAGTCGATCCACTACCGATGGTGGGACCGCACCTTAGCGCGGGAGGTGATGCCCCGCTCCACCAGTGACGCGCGATTCGCAGACCTGATCACGCCGACGAAGGAGGGAATGCTCGAAATGGTCAACCGGGTCACGCTTATCGGCCGTTTGACTCGCGACCCCGAACTGGTGACCAGTCCCAAGGGGCTGGCGATAGCGCGCCTGCGGCTGGCGACCAACGGCTACACCAAAGATGAGGACGGTAATAAGGTGGAGGACGTCCAGTACCACTCGCTGGTGGCGTTTGGCGGCCTAGCCGGCATCTGCGCTGAGTACCTGCGCCGCGGCAAGCTGATCTACGTCGAGGGAAGACTGCGCAGCCGCGAGTGGGATGGGAAGGATGGCCTTCGCCGCTACACCACCGAAGTCACGCTGGACGTCATGCGCATGCTCAGTCCCAAGGACGAGTCGGTCCCCGATGCACCCGAGATGGCGGCCGAAGCCGCCGCCACTGCCTGAAGGAGGATCACCAATGCTCGATGAGTCCGACCTCGACCAAACCGATGGTGAGGACATCTCCATCGACGAGACGTACTACGACGAGACGACCGGCGACCTGGCTTATCGCTGGCTCGACCCGTTACGGCCGACGGGCATCGGCGACGCCGAGGACAGCTGGTACTGAGCGGGAACTCAATCTGAGACTCCGGCAGATCGCAGTTGCAGGTGCGGTGGCGACAGCCGCAGTGGCGGCTTCGCCGATCTTCCTGGGATGGTCTGTGCCGGCTAGCTACCAGGCTGGCCAGCGCGCGATCTGCCAGGCATTCGCAGACGATGTGATCCGCGGCCAGATTGCTCCGGAGGTTGCGTTCGATCCCGCCGCCCCCTGCGGCCGAGCAGGCTTCTCGCTGGGCTGCGGGCCTGCGATTCTAGGACCTGCCGCCCACCTGACCTTCGGAAAAGGCCCGTGCCCCACGCCCAATCAGGCTGCCAGCAATGCCCTCAAGTTTCCGCCGTGATAGGAACATGAGCCAGACCGTCCACCGGAGTGGCTATAGGTCGCATCGGCGCATTCCTCGACGTAGCCGTTGGTGCTGGTCCAGAAGGATGGAATGCAGTTGAAGTAATTGCAGAACGTTGAGGGCGGGGCGTAGATGACGTTGCCCGTGCAGAAGTTGTAACCCCAAGGGTTAGCGGGCGCGCCGCAGGTATTGGGCGGTGGCGGTGGTGGTGGTGGCGGCGGTGGTGGCGGTGGCGGCGGTGGTGGCGGCGGCGAGGGACTCGGGGTAGCCGTCGGGACCGGAGTCGGTTTCGGCGTTGCGGTGACGGTCGGGGTTAATGAGGGCGTCGCCGGGTGAGTTGGGGTAGCCGTCGGCGCTGTAACTGATGCCGAGGCGGAGGCCACCGCGCCTGAGCTAGGTTCAGACGCCGACGGGGCGGTGGCTTGAGCCCCGCCGCACCCAATGAGCACGAATGCCGCGAAAGCAGCAGCGGCGGCTTGCGGAATCCTGACCAGCGCGCTCATCTCCATAACCACCGAAAGAACGAGCGGCCGAGCAAACGGCCGACGACCTTGTTCTTAGCCCGGCGGGCGATTCGTTTCGGGTCGCCGGAGGCTAGGGTCTCCACGTCGTTGGCCATTCGTGCTGATCGATACAGCAGGCTGGCTAGCGAGCGTCGCCGTGCCATGCGTTTCCTCCTGTTCCAGGCGTGATATCCGTTGCCGGATGTCTTCGAGCACGGCCATGAGCTCATTGGGCGACACCTGATGGCCCCTGTTGTGCTCGATGAAATGAGCAGTAACGGTAGCCGTGATCAATCCGAAGCAGCCGATGCCGATGACCATGATCAGGCCGCCGACAACCCGGCCCGGTACCGTGCTGGGGCCTTGTCCGTAGCCGACCGTGGTCATGGTGGAGAATGCCCACCAAATTGTGTCGCCGAAACTCGCCATAGACTGGTTGGTCGCATGCTCAAGCTCCCAAACCAACGATCCTCCGACCACGACCAAGCCGAGGCCCGCGAGCAGGACGACTTGAACGCCGTTTCGTTCGGCGATCCAGCGGAACTGGTTGCCGACGCGATCGGCCTGGACTAGAAACCGGACGAACACTCCGAGCCGAAGCAAGCGCGCCGCCTGCAGTAGATAGACCAGTCTTCCGACACGAAGGAAACGGAGGTACCGAATGGCGGGTAAAAGAGCCATCAGATCGATCCAATGTCGCCGTAGGTACGTCAGACGGGAAGGCGCGCCGTAAAATCGAACTGAGAATTCAGCCAGAAAGATGACCGTTATTGCAACCTCGATGGGAACGAGGTTCCGGAGGTTGAGCACTCCATAGGGATGGTCTTCGAACAGACCGGCGATGACGTAGACGAGCGCCAACCCAGCCATCGACAAATCCCAAGGAAGCTCATGGCGCGCAACGTACCCGTTGATTCCTTCGCGTGCGCGGCCGATCCGCGGCTGCTCACCTAGTAATGGCGGCGGCGACGCTGGGGGAGGGGTCGTCAGCCGGGCCTCAATGGCCATGACAGAACCTTCCTATTGCCTCGGGTGATAACCGGTAGTCCCGACCCTCGAAGGAAGGTGAAAGAGGGCCACTGATTGGCCTGAGGACCTCACTATGTGCGCGGTTCAGCGGACTGTCAAGGGTGAGACCTCGAGTTGGGCCGGCGGGCACACCGGGGGAAGTAGCCCCTACCCCCAACTCCTTCCCCAAGGGCGAGGGAGAAGTCTAGGTAATGATGTACGGTGCATGACGCTCGCTGTCGGGATCATCGGCCTGCCCAACGTGGGGAAGACCACGCTGTTCAACGCCCTTACCCGCGCGGGCGCC
>VBID01000106.1 GCA_005880615.1 Chloroflexota bacterium | reverse complement strand
GTCTTCACGATTCCGCCGTTCGGTTGACCAGCAATGCGCTTGCCGAACGGTGCGTACTCGGCTGACCACACCGGCTGGGCGTTCTCGTCGGTCATCACTACCGGCGCACCGAGGTGGTTGACGTGCACGTAGTTCAACGTCGGCTGATGGCCGCTCACGTACGCCCACAGCGCACGCGCCGTGCTGCCGAGTTTCTGCACGAAGCCATCAGCCTGGCAGTTCGGGCTTATGCAACTGCTGCGGGTCGATCACCGCAATCAATTGATCGCCCATCCACACGTATTCGCGCGTGATGCGGCCTTGCCCGTCGAGTTCGGCCAAGCGCTGGCGCCTCTCGTCGTAGAGGTAGTGCTCGGCCGTGTCACCAACCTGTTTACTCACCCGCAGGCCGCGGTGGTCGTAGCGGTAGCTCGCCGTCGGCTTGCCGGTCTGGCTGACCTGGACCAGCCGGCCTTCGGCATCCCACTCGTAGCTGCGCTCGCGATCGGCGAGATCTGCAAGAGGCCGGCCGGCTTCATCCATCGACTGCTCGGCCAAGCGGTCGCCGCGCGGCAGCGCATAGCTCGACTTGACGGTGTGGCCCATCTCTGCGCTGGGCTGCTGTTCTTGCGCCAGCAGCCGGTTGCCCAGGCTGTCATGGTGGTAACGCCACACCGTGTTCGCCTTGTCGGCGGAGTTGGCCTTGTCGGCGGAAGCGGCATTGATCAGCGAACGGGCTTTGACGTTCGGCATGCCGGCGTGCGCGGCCTGCGCGAGCTGGTTGAGCCCGTCGTAGGCATAGCTGGTTTCTGCAGGGCGGGCCACGGTGCTATTCGCAAACTGGCCTTGCATGAGGATGTTTCCGGCCGCATCGAACAGCAGCCGGCTGTCCCACAGGGCGTGCGGCTCGGACCGGAGTCCGAAGGCGCCGGGCAGCGGACTTGATGCCGACTGCGCGGCCGGTGGCGCCTCCGTCTGAGCCTGCGCATCGGGCACCAGACGCTCGAATGCAGTTTGCAGTGCACCCGCGCTTCGCGTCGGACTGGTATAGACCACTCTCGCCAGCACCCCCTCCCGGCTGCGCTGCCATTGGCCGACGATGCCGTTGCCGTAAGTCGCGCTGCGCAGGCCGACCAGATCGCGTTCGAGTCCCGTGACGAGAGTCTGGCGTCCCCACCCGAACGGCGCCCACCCGCTGACCTGCCTGGACAAGCCGACGATTTGTCCTTGTCCGTTGCGCTCGTACTGGAGTTCACTGCCGTCGGGCAAGGTCTGCGCCACGAGCGCGCCTTGCTCGTCGTAGCGGTAGCGCGTCACGCTGGTGGCTTGTCTGTCGGCGACGAGCGTCAGGCGGACGGTCTTGCTGGCAACGCGGCCGAACCCGTCGTAGGCGTAGCGCTCGCTTTGCCGGGGATGCCGGACCTCGACGAGGCGCGTGCCCTCGTACACGAACTGCGTGGTCTGTGGCATCGCGGCCTGGCTGGGGATGCCGCTTGCTCGCGGGCCTCGCGTGGCGTGGGGCGTGACGGTGCGCCGGATCATGCGCCCGGCCGCGTCGTAGGCGATGTCGGTGACTGTGCCCGTGGCGTCTTCGATCTGGATGAGCCGGCCCGCCGCGTCGTAGCGCTTGAGCACGGTCCCGCTGTCGGGGCTGATCACGGCCACTTCCTGGCCGAAGTCGTCCTTGAGCAGGCGGGTGGTGATGCTGCGTCGTCTGCTGCGGCTGCCGTCGTCGCCGCCGCCGCCATCGCTGGCTTGCGCGGTGACTTCGTTCACCTGCCCGGCCGGATCGAGCCCGTAGCGCACGCTCAATGGCTTGTTGGTGTTGACCGCCTGGGTCACTTGCCATGCGCGCGTTTCGTCGTCCTGAACGTATTCGGTCACCCGGCCGAGCGGGTCGATGGCAGCCGCGACGCGCCCCGCGGCGTCGTGCATCAGTCGATGGGTCGCACCGGTGTTGTCCTCGACCCGCTCAAGGCGGCCAAGCGCGTCGTAGGTGTAGCGCTCTTCCTGTTGGATGCCGGCGCTGACCACCGTGCTGGCGAGCAGACGGTCTTCCGTGTCGTAGCGGGCTTGGCGCAAGATGCCCAGCCGATCGGCCTGCCACAGCAGGCGATCAGACACATCGAAGCCTTGCGCGCTTTGGGGGCGTTCTTGACCCGCCACCAGGGCGAGTTGCTCGGTGGCACGTCCCAGCGCGTCGTATTTGTAGAGGGTGCCGGCAAGCACGCGTTCGGCGCGGACTTGCTTGCGTGAAGTCATCTGCCCGAGAAGGTTGTAGGTGTAGCGGTCGGTCAGGCCGCTCGCTGCGGTGACAGAGCCAGGACGGCCGACCTCGTCGTATTGCACGGTGCTGTTGATGCCGCCGGGGGCGCGCATGGCGGTGATGAAGCTTCCGTCTCTGTCGTACTCGATACGGGTGATGTCGGAATCTTCGGGGCTGTTCTTCGGCCCGTTGGGCAGAGGGCCATCGATCTGCGTGAGCACGCTGTAGCTGTTGACGACGGCGTAGCTGTAAAGGGTGCTGCGACTGATCGGCGTGACGCCGGGCTGCCCCTTGTCGTCCAGCGGGCTGAAGCCGTCTTCGCTCACCTTCGTGGGCTGCCCTGCTTCGTTGTAGGTGATACGCATGATGTGCTCTTTGCCCGCCACCACGCTGGGCCGCGCGATCACCGTGGGCTGCGGGGCGCTGCCTTCGTAGCTGTATCGCACGAGCAGTTGTGGGGGCTGCGCCTTGCCGCCTCGGTATTCGATGCGGCTCACGCTGTGGGGCCTGCCCTCCAGGTCGAGCGCGCTCCGGCTGGTCTGGATGGGCTGGCCGTCTGCGGTGATCTGAGTCGTCTCGTTGAGCCGCCCGAGACTGTCGTAGCCGTAGCGCACGTTGGGCCCGGCGCAGTGCGCGCAGCCGGCTCCGCGCACTTCGATCAACCTCGCCTGCCCGGCAATCTCGGCGTGGGTGAACACGGTGGTCTGCCCGAGGCTGTTGTGGGCGATGGTCTTGCCCGGCCGGCTGTGGTCGAGCACGACTTGTTCGATGCCGGTGCCCTCCACCAATCGGTAGGGCTGGATCGGCTTGCCGTCCTTGTCGGTTTGCAGTCGCGCGGGCTCGCCCTTGACGCTCAGGTTGGCCTTGCCGTGGTCGTCGTAGGCGTAGGTGCCGATGCGCTGGTGCATCGGTTTGCCGTCGCTGCCGGTACCGCTGATGCTGATGCCGGTGAGCAAGGTCGGGAAGCGCGGATCCTCGTAGTGATAGATGCGGCTGGTCCGGTGGACTTCATCCGGACCCGGGGCAGTGACCTTGACCAGGTTGGCCAGCAGTTGCACCGGCTCGATGGTGCTGCCGGCCGGCTTGACGCTGCCGTAGCCGTAGTTGAAGCGCCCCACCGGGGTGTCGATGGTCTGCACGCCCCGGAAGCGGTCCCCCGCCTTTGCGCTTTGGCGGTCCAGGTACTGCAGGTTGAGGCTGCGGCCTTGCGGGTCGGTGACTTTGAGCAGCATGCCCAGGCCATCACGCTGCAACACAACGAACTCGCCGCTGGCGGCCTTGATCTGCTCCAGGTTGCCGTTGACGTCGAAGCTGTATTCGCGTCCGTCAAGCTGGCGCCATACGTATTCGCGTCCGCGGCGGGTCTCGTTCGGCGTGACGTGGCCGTTGGCGAGGTCGGCCGCGATGAACCGCTTGGGGTTGAGGAAGCCGCGCGTGAAGTTCAAGGGCGTGCCATCGGCCAGCACGATCTGCACGCTGTTGCCGTTAACGCTGGCCCGCACTTCGATTTCGTAGCTGAGCTTCCAGCCGCGACCGATGATGCCGATGACGTTGGTGGTGTCACTGCCGGTGCGGCTGTACGCGCTGTTGTAGTGCCGCACGATCTCCAGCGCAAGCACGCCGGGCAGCGCCGGTAGGTCGACTTCGCGCTGGTACTTGTTGCCGGTGATGACGTTGATCGGGTTGG
>VBID01000105.1 GCA_005880615.1 Chloroflexota bacterium | reverse complement strand
GTCCCTCCTCTTGGCCCTCGACCTCGTGATCGCGATGCCGATTTCCTGGTGGCCGTTGATCTCCGACTACAACCGCTTCGCGCGGTCCTCGAGGGACTCGTGGGCCGGGACCACCGCCGGCTATACGATTGCGAACACCGTGTTCTACATGCTCGGTGCGGGGCTCATGGCCCTGGGAATCGCATCGGGTCAGCTGAATTTTCTGGCGGTCATCGGCTTGCTCGGCCTCGGCGCCTTCCCGTTGTTAATCATCCTCGTCGACGAAACGGACAATGCATTCGCCAACGTCTACTCGACCGCGGTTTCCATTCAGAACCTGGCCCCGAAGCGACGCCAACTTGGCTTCATCGTCGCCGCGACCCTGATCGCGATGGGTGGGGCCGCACTCCTCTGGAGCCGGGGCGAAGGCATCGGAGGCTCCTACGAGTGGTTCCTTTTCCTCGTCGGCGGGCTGTTCGTGCCGCTTCTCGGAGTCGTGATCGCGGATTCGTTCGTCGTGCGGCGAGGGACGTACGCGGCGGAGGAGTTCTTTGAAGGCGCGCGACCTTGGCGATGGTCCGCGGTCGCGAGCTGGATTCCGGGAGCCGCCCTGTACTTTGTGATCGTGGTCTTCGCACTCCCGGTCGGCGCCACCCTCCCTTCGTTCGGCCTCGCGGCCGGCCTTCAGGTCGTCTTCTCGCGACTCGAATCCTCGCTCACGCGGCCGACGTCGGCGGCTTCGGGGGGCGATCCGTGAGCCGGCGGAGAACCGCGCTCAGGACTCCCACGCGACGATGACCTGAGGCAACGGGGCCACGGTCCCGTCACTCCGGGTGTACGTGGTCAGCGTGTCATCCGTGAAGATGATCGCTGCCTTGCCGCTCTGCGGATTGATCGCGATCTCGAACAGATCGAGCAGGTTGCGAGTGCCCCGGGCACAGCCGGTGCCGAACGTACAGATCACCCCGACGTGGTTCGCGTGCGCAGACACGGTCGTCTGGACGAAGTTCAAACCGTCGTCGGTGGTCTGGGCCATATACGTGTTCCAGACCGCCGTGGGATCGTCCTTGCTCGACGCGGTGGTGCCGTAGTACACGACATCGACCTTGCCGGCGAACGCCGCGACCCACGGGAAGAGCGCCGTTGCCGCAGAACCGCTGTTCACGGCGACGGCCGAAGTCCAACTCGACCCATGGTCGGTCGATGCCGCGAACCAGACGGTGTGGCCGTCGGACCACGAGGCGTACACCTTCCCGCTCGCCGGATCGACCGCGAGGGCAGGGAAGACGTTGTTCAGCGGGGTGTTGACCGGCGCATGGAACACAATCGTCGGAATCCAGGTCAGACCCTTGTCGATGCTGCGGGAGACCACGATGTTGTTGAAGTTCGCGGTCTTGGCCTTCTGGAGGCCACCTTGACCGGCCGCGTATATGGCGAACACGCTGTGCGTGGTCGGATCCGCAACGATCGGGCCTTGGTCGTTGTCGAACGTCGACATCGCGGTCAGGCCGCCCTGTCCCGTGATCGGATCGGCCACGCGCGTCCACGTGAAGCCGTCGTCGTCCGATCGCTGCACGTGAATCTGCGTGCTCGAGCCGCTGTCATGATACGAGATATAGACCGTCGCGCCGTCGGACGTGATCCACGGCCGGTCGGCTTGTGTCGTGTCGATGATCTGCGCGTTGCAGTTCGCGAAGTTGTTGGAGACGTCTGCGTTGCGGCATGTGATTGCGGAAACTCCAAATCGGGCTGCGGTGAACGGCGGATTGACCAAGGCGATCAGCGTGGTCAGGTGGAGCGTGCCCGTGGACGCGATGTCCACGTCCGCGTCTTCGCCTCCTAACTGTCCCGAGACGATCCCGTTGTCCGGTATTCCCTGGAAGGAGGGGGACCCACCAAAGGCGGTCTTCCAGACGTTTGTCCCGAAGGTAATCCATGAGAGCGATGTGAAGACGGCGGTCCCGTCCGGACCGATCGTCACCGCGGGTTCGCTGCTTCCGCTGTCCAACAGCAACGCGGTGTTCGAGAAAGCGGTCGTCGAGGCCGTGCCACCCGGTCTCGCGGCGCCGACCGACGAGACCAGCAACGACAGCGCCACCGCGAAACCGATCAGTCCAATCAACTTGTATCCCATTACAACGCCCTCCTCCGGGCGGCAGCGCGAAGGGAAATGCCCGCCAAATACCTTTCCCCAAAGAGAATCCAAACGAAATCCGCGTTATCGGAACTGAGACCCGCCCTCCGATCCGAATCGTGAGTGGCACCGCGTTATCAACGCTCGACTAACTGGATGCGGTGGGTGAATCCCAATTCTGCGACCACGCGTTGAACGGCAGGCTCGCCGATCGGCTAGGATCTCGACGACCGGGTGCGGCCTCGAGCACGGTGATTGCGATGGTTGGCCGGAGCGCTTAAAGCTCGGGAGAAGGTGTCGCAGCTATGGTCAAGATCATCTCGCCGGTGACGCAGCGCCAGGTGGAAGCAGAGCAGGTCGATTTTGAGTCCAAGGCCGAACCGTGGTCCACGTACGAATTGACGGATGGCACCACCTTGAAGGTCCGGGTCATCCTGACCGGCGTCTTGCGAATCGAGGGCGAGTACGACCAGAGCGGCAACCCGATCTACGTCGTGTCGAGCCAGACCGTGATCCAGGCAAACGCACCGAAAAAGATCCGGGGAACGCCAACCGTCGGGGCCATGCCACCGACCCGGCCGTCCGGCGGAGGGCCTGAGGTTCGGTGACCAACGGCATCGGCTTGGTGAGCCGCGGGGTAGTCCCCCTGACGTGGGCTAGATGTGCGGCTCCGGAAGTAAGCCGGACTTATAGCCCCCCGTGACTATCGCGCGGCACACCTCATGAGCGCGCGAAGCGGCTCGGTCACAGGACTCGGGAAAACCAGGGTCGAAGCCCTGACGGACGGCATCTTTGGAGCTGTGATGACGATCCTCGGGCTCAGCCTGACGATCCCTTACATCACGGGACCGGCACACCAAGAGCTCCCGGCCATCGAGGATGTCGTGACCGGAGTGCTGATCTACGCGCTCAGCTTCGTCACGCTCGGGGTCTTCTGGGTCGGCCATCACGTTGGATTCCAAGTCGTGAAGCGCACGGATCGGACGTTCATCTGGCTGAACAACGTCTTCCTCCTCTTCGTCGGCTTGCTCCCGCTCACGACGGCCCTCCTGGGACATCACCCGTTCGAGGAAGTGACGGTCGTGGCCTACGGGCTCAATCTCCTGGCCATCCAGGTTTTCATGTTCCTGACGCTCTGGTACGCCACGCTCCATCATCATCTCGTCGACGCGGGCCTCAACGATCGCTTCATCTGGCTCGGCCGCCGTCGCATGCTCCTGGGACCCTGCTTCTCTGTGGCGGGCATCCTGGTTTCCTTCCTCAATCCCGTTTTCAGCCTCGGGGCCTACGTCCTCTATCCTGTGTTCTTCATCACTCCGGGTCGGATCGATCGAATCTGGCGCCGCCAAGAAGTGAAGTAACACGGACCAGGCGCATGTCCGCGCGAAACGGAAACCTGCATCGGCGCTGATTTGTGAGGACGTCACGAGTGAATGCGCGGCCGCTTCAGGTCGTGCCGGTGCCTTCGCTTCGGGAAAGGGAGCCGCCAGAGGGCTTCGATCCCCCGACCTGCAGTTTACGAAACTGCCGCTCTGCCGGGCTGAGCTATGGCGGCATGTGCGCCATCGCCTTCAACCAGCGCGACTGGGCGGATGTTCCCGCTCCAACCGGCGGAGCGACGTGGCGCCGGCGGAAGGAAAAGCTCCAACGCCATAAAGATTCCGAGGACATCGGCCGGACGCGGACAACGTTTTAAACGCGACCCAACCATCGCGCGCCGTGGAGCGCGTCTCGGGCTGGTACTACGACGGCCGACGCTTCCGAGAGGGGACCGTCGGATGGGAAGACGATGTCGTCGTGGAGATCCGGTCCGGGCGCGCGCGTCGTCCGCTCGCGGAAGGCCTCATCCTCCCTGGATTGTGGAACGCGCATACGCACCTGGGCGACGCGATCGTGACGCAGGAACTGAAAGGGACAATCGAGGAGCTCGTCGCCCCGCCGCACGGGCTCAAACATCGGGTCCTCGCGAAGGCGAAGGACGCCGCGGTCATCGCCGCGATGCGACGCGCCATGGCGACGATGATCCGGACCGGGACCACGGGATTCTCCGACTTCCGGGAAGGAGGGCTCGGTGGACTCAAATTGCTCTACGCCGCCCTTGCAGCGATGCCCACGCAAGGTCTCGCCCTCGCACGGCCCGTCGGGCTATCCTACAATCCACGAGAAGTCGCGGCGATCTTGCGGCCTTCGGACGGGATCGCGGTGAGCTCATACATCGATTGGCCGCGCGATGCGATCGAGAAGCTGGCGGCGGACGCGCGACGGGCGAAGAAAATCTTCGCGATCCACTGTTCCGAACGAGTGCGTGAAAAAATCGATGCGGTCCTCGGTCTGAAACCCGCATTCCTCGTCCACATGGTCCACGCGACGGACGGAGACCTCGAGCGCTGCGCCGATGCGGGCGTGCCGATCGTGGTGTGTCCGCGGTCGAACGCGTTCTTTGGAATGACGCCGGACATCCCGCGCATGCTGCGACATGGAATTGAGCTTCACCTGGGGACCGATAACGCCATGATCAACACGCCCTCCCTGTTGCGGGAAATGGAATTCGCGTACCGGGTCGCGCGGATGAAAGGCGGCGTCCCGGCGCGCGAGATCCTCGA
>VBID01000104.1 GCA_005880615.1 Chloroflexota bacterium | reverse complement strand
GTCGCGGAGCCCGACAGGATGGGGATGGCCAGCAGTCCCGCCCCGACCATGCCGAGCGCAAACACGATGAAGGCGAAGGGCCCGGCCAGTGGGGCCAGTGCTGCGGCGGCCTGGTCAGCCGTCTGGATATCCGTCTTGCCGTGCGCGTGAAGCACCGCGGCCGTGGTCAGGATGATGAAGTACATGACCAGGTTGGAGAAGAACATGCCGATCACGACGTCGGTGCGGGCGGCGCGAAGGTCGGACGTGCGGCAGCCGCGCCGCCGGTTCTCGGTCACGCGGCCAGCCTGGGCGAGCTCGTCGACTTCTGAGCTTGCCTGCCAGAAGAACAGGTACGGGGAGATCGTCGTGCCGAAGACGGCCACCATGGCGGTGATGAACTCCCTGGAGAATTCCACGTGGGGAACGAACGTGGCCCAGAGCACTTCCCGGAGGTCCGGATGCGCGTAGATCGCCGAAACCACGTAGGCGAACAGGGCCAGGGTCAGCCACTTGAAGATCTTGAAGATCGTGTCGTAGCTGGCGAAGATCTGCATGCCCAGGATGAGCGCGGCGACCGGGACCACCAGCCAGATGGTCTTGAGGGCACCGCGAGAGAGCAGCGCTCCGCCGGCGGCGACGGCGCCCAGGTCGGCGCCGACGTTGATGGTGTTCGCGATCAATAGGCCGAGGACGGCGAGGCCGACGAGCCACCTTGGGAACTTGCGCCGGAGGCTGGCCCCCAGCCCCTCTCCAGTTTCGAGGGCGATCCGGGCGCACAGCTCTTGGACGGCGGCCATCAGGGGAAAGGTGAAGAGCGCGGTCCAGAGCAGCCCCAAGCCGAACTGGCTGCCGACTTGGGAGTAGGTCCCGATGCCGCTGGGGTCGTCGTCACTGGCGCCGGTGATGAGGCCCGGCCCCAGCGCCCGGAGCAGGCCGCGCAGCCCGCGCGGTCGATCCCGTCGGCGGGGCGGCTGGTGGGCAAAGCCTGGGTCCGGCCGATCCGGGATCCTGATACGCGGACTATAACTCAGGCGTTGCTGAAGATCGGAATATTCAGGCCGTTGAGGGCCGCTGCCGAGTCGCTGGCCAGGAAGAGGACCAATCGGGCGGTCTGTTCTGGTGTCATCCGCGCCTTCAGCCCGGGCACGGCCCTGGCCAGGAGCGTGGTATCCACGGCGCCCGGGGAGAGGGCCACTACCCGGATGTTGACTGGCTTGCCTTCCACGGCCAGGGCCTCGGTCAGCCCCACAATCCCGAACTTGGCCACCACGTAGGCCGCCAGCCCCGGAAACTTCTCCACGCCCGGGGTTCCCGAGAGCGAGGCGATGTTGACGATGCACCCGCCTCCTGAGGTGGCCATCTGACGGAAGGCTGCCCGCGCACAGAGAAACGCGCCGCGCACGTTCGACTTCAGGGTGTCATCAAATTCGTCGGCGGTGATCTCCGGGAAGAGCGATCGGGTCAGCGTGCCGGCATTGTTGACGAGCAGCGTGACGGGTCCAAATCGGGCCCGGCAATGCGCGAACAACTCGGCCACGTCGGCCTCGCGCCCCACATCGGTGACCACGGGCTCGGCCATGCCGCCCTGCTGGTGGATGACGGCGGCCGTCTCCTTAAGCTCGGCGTCGGTGCGGGCGGCCAGCACGACCTGGCTGCCCTGCCGGGCGAGGGCCAGGGCGGTCGCCCGGCCAATGCCCCGTCCCGCTCCGGTCACCACCGACACCTGCCCGATCACTCGCCAATCAGCGTCGCATACAGGCGCACGTGATCCTCGATCATCCGGTCCAGGTCGAAGCGCTCGAGCGCCCATGCGCGGCACCTGGCCGGATCGAGGCCGGGGGCGCGCTCGGCCGCGGCGACCAGCCCATGCAGATCCCCCGGCGCCACCAGGAACCCGCTGATGCCGCTGGCCACTATCTCGGGGAGCGCACCCCGTGCGTACGCCACCACCGGGGTGCCGGCCGCCATCGCCTCCACGGCGGTCAATCCGAACGGCTCGTCCCACTTGACCGGCATCAAGAGCACCTGCGCCCGCGCCATCTCGGCAAAGACGGCGGCCCGCGGGATGGCGCCCAGGACCTCGTGCTTGGCCAGCTGGGGCCTCACCTGCTCGGCATACCCGGCATCGTAGACGGGGGCAATCAGCCGAATCGGCCGACCCGCCAGCTCGGCGGCGGCCACCGCCTCGAGCGCACCCTTCTCCGGAGCCAGCCTCCCCACAAACAGCCAGCCCGATTTTTCCGGACTGACTGGAATCTTCGACCCTGGGACGCCGTTCCGAATGACCTCGATGGCGCCCACCAGCGGCTGCCAGGTGGCGGCTGCCCAGTTCGACACCGTCACGAGGACGGCGCCCTTTTCGGCCGCCTGCCTGGCGGCATCGGCCACCGGCCCGCTGGCCGGCGGCAAATGGAGGGTATGGACGACGTGTGCATGGGCCTCCGCGAGCAGCTCGAACGGATCGGGATCGAACGCGTGATTGTGGACGACGTCGAATTCAGACCGGCGCCGGCGAACCTCGTACGCCACCCGCATGAAGGCGAGCCGCTGTTGGGACGCCGCCGTTGCCGCGTCAGGTCCGCGGAGGCCGTGGCGAGCCGCCGCGAAAGACGCCGGGTCGATCCCCAGCCGGGGCACCTCCACGCCGGCGACCTGTGAGCCGTCAGCCGCAAAGAGGGTGACCGCGTGGCCGGCCTCCGCCAGGCCGGTCGCCAGGTCGGCCAGCAACGCCTGGCTGCCGCCCAGGAATGGATCGGCGATAGCGGAGACCAACGGGGCGACCAGCGCCACCCTCACGGCTTGGTGACGTCGAGCCAGCAGGCATCGCGTGGCGGGTTGATCCCGAGCAGCTCGAACGGCACGATCGGTCGGTGGCTCTGCTGAACGTGCGAGACGACGACGTCAGAGTAAAAGATCTCCGCGCACGCAAGCGCCGTATCCAGATCCCGAAAGCGAACTTCGAGCGCGCCCTCGCACACCTGGTAGCGAAAGCCGTGGGCAATGAACCACTGGGGATCGTCGGGCCAGAGGATGGCGATGTGGCCCCCTGGTCGAACGACACGGAACAGCTCGGCAAGGCCGGCCTCGCCACCCCGTCGGGGGTCAGCCCCGAACGCCGACGCGGACACCGCCAGCTCGACCGAGGCATCCGGCAGGGGCAGCGCGTCGCTGAAGCCGGCGGCCACCTCGACGTTCGCGAGCCGACGACCGTTGATCTTCTGTTGGAGAAGTGCTCGCATGGGCGTGGCCGGCTCGATGGCATAGACTCGGGCAGCTCGCGCGGCGCACAACATGGTCAACCGTCCGGTCCCGGCCCCGACGTCGACCACACTCGCGCCCTCCAGCGGCAGCCTGGCGAGCAGGTCCGGGTGCAGCGGCTCGCCTTCGGTCAGGCGGTCGTAGAGCTCTGGCTCGTTCCAGTACAGGAGATCCCAGGCCAGCGGGCCACTCGGATCGGCCGGCTCCGGCCCGGGGAGCAGCCGCGCCCGAGCGGCCGGCTCGATGGCCTGAAAATGCTCGAGTCCATAGCGGCGTGCCAGCCCTGCCGGAACCGTCAGTCCCGGTCGCCATTGCGGATCAATCACGGCCGCCTGCATTCCTTAGCTGTAGCCTAATGGCCAATGGAGGGCGCCGCTGAAGTTCGGATCACGCGCCGCGCGCATTTCAGCGCCGGGCACCGGCTTTTCCTGCCCGAGCTGTCGGACGCCGAGAACTCTGCGCTCTTCGGGCCGTGCAGCAACCCGAAGGGGCATGGCCACAACTATCGGCTCGAGGTGACGGTGACAGGGCCGGTCGACGCCCGCACCGGGATGGTGATGGACTTGAAGCGGCTGCACGAAGTCGTCCAGGCGGTCATCCTGGACAAGGTCGATCACCGCAACCTGAACCTGGAAGTCGACTTCCTGCAGGGAGTGCAGCCGACTACCGAGAATCTGGCTCGGGCGTTCTTCCAGGAGCTGGCCTCCCACATCCCCAAGGGCCGGCTGCGCCGCATCCGGCTCGAGGAGACGGATCGCAATAGCGCAGAATATGAGGTCCATGGCTCAGCCCATCCCCCTTCCTGACCGGATGGAGGACCTGGTCCGCCGTCAGCTCGAGCTGATCGGTGAGGACCCCACGCGCGAAGGCCTGCGCGATACGCCGACGCGCGTCGCGGAAAGCATGGAGTTCCTGACCCGGGGATACCGCCAGAACATCCAGGACGTCTTCGGCGACGCCGTCTACCACGAGAAGGTCAAGGACATGGTGGTGGTCAAGGACATCGAGCTCTACTCGCTGTGCGAGCATCATCTCTTGCCGTTCTACGGCCGAGCCCACGTCGGCTACATTCCCGACGGGACCATCATCGGCCTCAGCAAGATGCCACGCCTGGTCGATTTTTATGCCCGCCGGCTTCAGGTCCAGGAGCGACTCACGCGGCAGATCGCCGAGTGCATGCTAGAGCACCTGAAGCCGCTGGGGGTGGGCGTGGTGATCGAAGCCAATCATCTCTGCATGATGATGCGAGGGGTGGAAAAGCAGAACAGCCGGGCGATCACCAGCTGCATGCTGGGCAGCTTCCAGACCGACCCCAAGACGCGGGCGGAGTTCATGCAGCTGGTCAAGGGCACCCCAACCGTATAGCCGAGCTCTTCTGCGGCACTTCCGGTTTCTCGTACGAATCCTGGATCGGCCGCTTCTACCCGAAGCGAATCCGGGCGGCGGACATGTTGCCCTTCTATGCGTCCCGCTTGAAC
>VBID01000103.1:925-5544 GCA_005880615.1 Chloroflexota bacterium | reverse complement strand
CGTTGATTCTGGGGCCCCTGGAAGACGAGCTCGCGGAGCACGAGAACCCACTGCCTCCGGGTCGCCGCGAGCGTCTGGAGGCCGCCCACCGCAACTCCCTCCGCCTGCTCAAGCTGGTCAACTCCCTTCTGGACTTCTCCCGAATCGAGGCGGGGCGCGTGCAGGCGAAGTTCGAACCGACCGACCTGGCCGCTTATACGGCGGAGCTGGCGGGCGTTTTCCGCTCGGCGATCGAGAAGGCGGGCCTGTCGCTCGTGGTGGACTGCCCGGCGATGCCCGAGCCGCTCTACATCGACCGGGAGATGTGGGAGAAGATCGTCCTCAATCTCCTCTCCAACGCCTTCAAGCACACCTTCGAAGGGATCATCACCGTCCGGCTGCGATGGTGCGGTGACCGGGCGGAACTGGAGGTCGCGGACACGGGCGTCGGTATTCCGGAGAGCGAGCGGGCGCGCCTGTTCGAGCGGTTCCACCGCGTGAAGGGAGCGAAGTCACGCTCTCATGAAGGAACGGGAATCGGCCTCGCCCTGATCAAGGAGCTGGTCGGGCTCCACCGCGGCAGCGTGCGCGTCGAAAGCCGCGAGGGCACGGGCAGCACCTTCATCGTCGCGTTCAAGAGTGGGAGCGCGCACCTCCCACAGGGGCAGATCGGCAAAGAACGGACACTTTCCTCGTCGGCGACCCAGGCGGCCGCCTATGTCGAAGAGGCGCTTCACTGGCTCCCCGACCCACCGTCGACTTCCGGCGCCGCCCTTCTGCACGCGGAGGCCAAAGAACCCGGGTCGACCATCACGACGGCGGCGGCCGCCAGCGGCTCCCGATCCCGAATTCTCCTGGCCGACGACAACGCGGACATGCGGAACTACGTCCAGCGGCTGCTGGGGGACAGGTACGCGGTACGCGCGGTCCCAGACGGGGTGGCCGCTCTGACCGCCGCCCGTGAGGAACCGCCTGACCTGGTTCTTTCGGACGTGATGATGCCGGGTCTGGACGGCTTCGGCCTGCTGCTGGAGCTCCGGAAGGACGAGCGGACCCGGACCGTCCCCGTCATCCTGCTGTCGGCGCGCGCGGGCGAAGAGGCGACCGTCGAGGGTCTCGGCGCCGGCGCGGACGACTATGTGGTGAAGCCATTCTCGGCCCGAGAGCTTCTCGCGCGGGTGAGGACCCACCTGCAAATCGCGCAGATGCGCCGCGCCTGGGCCAAAGAGCTGGAGCAGGCGAACAAGGAGCTCGAGGCGTTCAGCTACTCGGTGTCGCACGATCTGCGTGCGCCGCTCCGGTGGATCGACGGGTTCAGCCAGGGGCTCTTGGAGGAATGTGCCGATACCCTGGGTGCAGGCGCGCAGGACAAGCTGCGCCGGATCCGGGCAGGCGCCCAGCACATGAGCGCCTTGATCGAAGGCCTGTTGACGCTGTCGCGCCTCACACGCACCGAGCTGACACGACAGAGAGTCGATCTGAGCGGCATGGTGCGGGAGGTCGCCTCGGAGCTGCGGCGGCGAGACACCGAGCGCAGCCTGAGCCTGCACATCCAAGATGGACTCGTGGCGCAGGGCGACCCCCTGCTTCTCCGCATCGCCCTGGAAAATCTCCTTCAAAACGCTTGGAAGTTCACGCGCAAGAAGACGGAGGCGAAGATCGAGTTCAACACGACCCGGGCCGATGAAGGAGCGGTCTATTGCCTGCGCGACAATGGCGCCGGATTCGATATGGCCTACGTCGACAAGCTCTTCTCCCCGTTCCGTCGGCTCCACGCGGCCACAGATTTCGAGGGAACGGGGATCGGCCTCGCAACCGTGGCACGCGTGATCCAGCGGCATGGCGGCCGGATCTGGGCCGAGGGGAAGGTGAATCAGGGCGCGGCGTTCTACTTCACCCTGGGAAGCAACAACTGAGCATTAATTCACGCGTCCGTCCGCGCGTTGCGGACGGCGCTGGTTGGGAAGGGGGCTCGACAGGGAGGGCCCGCCTGCGCGCGCCTCGGGTGTCGGGTCATGAAGGCAGACCATCACGCCCCCTCCGTGCTCCCTGTCGGCCCGCGGCCCGCACGTGCGTCGAGCACCTC
Source organism: Chloroflexota bacterium (assembly GCA_005880615.1). Lineage (GTDB taxonomy): Bacteria > Chloroflexota > Dormibacteria > CF-121 > CF-121 > CF-121. The sequence continues at coordinate 3,479 of VBID01000103.1, read as the reverse complement.
GCGCACCTTCCGCGCCAGAAAGTCCGCGGTGAAGGGTTTCTGAAGATAGGCAACGCCGGCGTCGAGCATGCCGTGGTGAGCGATCACGCCGTCCGTGTACCCGGACATGTAGAGCACGCGGATGCCGGGGTGGATGGTGGCGATGCCCTCGGCCAGCTGCCGTCCGCTCATCTGAGGCATGACGACATCGGTGAGCAGCAGGTGGATGGGATGGCCGTGCCGGCGAACGAGATCGAGCGCCTCCCGGCCGTCGGGCGCCTGGAGGACCGTGTAGCCGTTCAACTCCAGCATCTCACTGGCCAGCGACCGGACCGTCTGATCGTCTTCGACGAGGAGCACCGTTTCCGAGCCGCGCGGGGGCTGCGGGGACGTTTTACCTGGCGTCTCCGGGGAGATCTCGGCGTCGACTCTTGGCAGGTAGATCTTGAATGTGGAACCCATCCCTGGCTCGCTGTAGACCCAGATGTAACCGCCGCTCTGTTTGACGATCCCGTAGACCGTGGCCAGGCCGAGGCCCGTCCCCTTGCCGAGCTGCTTGGTCGTGAAGAACGGCTCGAAGATGCGCGTGCGGGTCTCTTCATCCATGCCGCTGCCGGTATCGCTCACCGCGAGCATGACGTACCGCCCCGGCCGCGTGGGCGCGTGCCTCTTCGCGAAGGTCTCATCGAGCTCGGCATTCGATGTCTCGACAACGAGACTGCCTCCACGCGGCATCGAGTCGCGCGCGTTGACCACAAGATTCATGATGACCTGCTCGATCTGGCTCGGGTCCGCCTCGACGTGCCCCAGGTCCGGCTCCAGCGTCGGGTGCAGCTCGATGTCCTCGCCTATCAGGCGTCGAAGCAGGGGGATCATCGAGGTCACGCTCGCGTCTAGGTCGATCACTTGAGGTTTCAGGACCTGCCGGCGACTGTAGGCGAGGAGCTGGCGGGTGAGACCTGCCGCCCGCTCCCCTGCGCTCCGGATCTCCTCGATGCCTTTCCTGGTGGGGTCTTCCTGGGAGAGGCGTCGCAGGAGGATGTCGCAGTAACCGAGAATCGCCGTGAGCAGGTTGTTGAAGTCGTGTGCCAGGCCGCTGGCGAGCCTGCCGATCGTCTCCATCCTCTGAGCCTGCCGGACCTGCTCTGCCTGCGTGGATGCCGCCGGCAGGCTGGGGCCTGCACGTGCTCGGCGTTTGGGGAACCGCATCCTGGTCATGAGCGTCACCCAGAGATCATGACCATCGTGCGCAGGCGCATGGCGCCGGCGACGCCCGCGAAAGCACGAGGATGGTCCGTGCTTCAGCACGTTTACCACACACGAGGTCGCCGGCCTTCAACCATGAGGAGTCCACCTGAATGCCGGTCCGGCAGCTCTCGTGCCTCAGCGTGCGCCTGTCGATCGTGCCCCGGAGGCGTGTCTCTGCCGGCGTTCAGTCCTTTGGAGCACCGTCTTCTTGGAGAGAGCTGTTCCTGGCGCAAGAGGGTTTACCCTCCGGTTCGGTGTCGATCTAGTTTGACTCTCGGCCCGCGTGAAGTCATCCGTAGTCTTGGGCTACCTACGTGCGTAGGAACCAGGACGCGGGACGGGCGTCCGAAAGCGCGGCCAGGATGCGGGCTTCGCATGGAAACAAGGACCGACAGCGCTGACAAGTGCCGCTCGTAAGGCTGCGGCGTCGCCTTACAGGACGGCGAACCCGTGGAACCACCTACGGTGGCTCATCACCGTCCCCGATGCCTTCTTAGGCGCGCGCTGGCAGAATCTCATCGACAACTAGGGAGGACACCCGATGCAGGTCACAGCCTTGGCCGAAGCGGTCGTCAGCTCGCGACACTCCGATGGAGCCGTTTCTCTCCGTGACCTTCAAGAGCGGCTCTGCCGCGCCGGACTCGAGGAGTTGGCACGCGCTGTCGCCTCGCTGGCCCGACGTGCCAATCAGGGGAAGCAGGGCCACCCCGTCGCCGACAAGTATCCCTGGTTCTGAATCTGTGCTGGGGCCGCTGCGTCAGCAGATCCGGCAGGTCATCACGACGCGGGTCACGGCGGTGATTCGTGACGACGTTCTGAACTTGCTCCGCCGCCCCGGATTCGCGCTCCATCCCGAGGGAGCCTGCCGGGCCGGCAGGCTCGCGCTCGAGGTTCATGAGGCCGTCACCCGGAAGCCCACCGGGAGGACTGCTGTCCTCGCCGCCACGGCGGTGGAACTTCAGATGGAAGCCTTGTACGTATTCGACGAAGTGGCGGACTCGGCTCCTGACGGCAAGCGGAGCGAGGACCTCGCCCTCGCGACCGCAGTCCACGCGGCGGGAGTCGCGGCGGCCGTGGAGGCGGCAGCCGACTCTCCGGCCCCGTGCGTCGCGCTGGACCACTTCTGCAGGGCGTACACCGAATCATCCGCGGGCCAGTTCCTCGACGCGATGCTCCAGAACCGCGGGGGAGCAACGCTCGAGGAAGCGCTCCAGGCAACCTGTCTTAAGTCCGGGGGGCTCGGCAAGTTCGTCACCGGCTTTGCGGCTCGGGTCGCCGGCGCGGATGAGGAGGGACTCGCGCTCTTCGCGCGCCTCGGCTACCACAC
>VBID01000103.1:0-904 GCA_005880615.1 Chloroflexota bacterium | reverse complement strand
TGACTCGCTTGTCCCGGCCGATGGTATGCTCAGCGCAGAGGTCTGCAAGCGGTACGAGTCCTCGGGTGCGCAGCTGTACGTGGGGGTCCTCGCCCACGCGTACATGAAGCGGGCCGAAGAGGACCTGTTACTGCTGGCGCAACACGGATATGCGGTCGGAGGGCTCGTCCGCTTTCTCGAAAGCGTGGACTCGGGCGCCGGGGAAACTCTCAGCGCCGCACAGAGCAGTCTGGTTTCTTAGCGGGCCACGCCTGGGGGCGGCTACGATCCTTCTGAGCTATTCCGTGCTTGTGACGCTGGCGAGCGTCGCGCTCCGGAGTCCGGGGGAGCCCGGTCTCAGGATCGGGCCATGCGGGGACGGCGTCTGCGTCACCTGGGTCATGCCGGCCGGACTTGCCTGGCACGACGGCGCCCGCCCGGGCATGCGGGTCGTCTCGCTGAACGGCGATGAGGCACCTGCCAGTCACAGCCTCCCTCCTGTCGTGGAGGCTGTCCTGCTTTCACCGAACGGAAAGACCGTTGTGGCGCGCGCCGTGGCCCTGGCCTACACTCAACTCTGGCCCAGACTCTCCCTCTGGCTGACAGGCGCTCTCTTCGCGCTTCTCGGCGCGGTCGTCCTGGTGCGGCGTCCGGATGCGCCCGTCGTCCATCTGTTCGGCCTCTTCACCGGGTGCATGGGGGTCGCGCTCGGGGTGGCGCCGGCCGCGGGCGGCCCCCACTCCGCATGGTCGCTCGTCGTCGTGTTCCTGGGTCTCCTCGGGATGGCTGCATCTTTGCCCGCCTTCGCCACCGCCTTCGTGGGACAGTGGAGCGGGCCACGGAGCGTCCTCCGTCTCTTCTGGACGGCAGGGGGCATCCTTCTGACCGGTTACCTGGCCGCTCTGTTCATCCGTCCCTCCATCTA
>VBID01000055.1 GCA_005880615.1 Chloroflexota bacterium | reverse complement strand
ATCGCCCTTTGGTGATACGCGCGCTATAATATTTTACGTTCCCAGGAAGGAGGATCAGAGATGGCGGCCCGCCCCGACGCTCCCCGTAAAGTAGTGCCTCCCGAATCCGGCGCCAACGGCCGGCGCGGGCTGGTTGACCTGACCGTGTTGGCGGTCGAGGACATCCTGCGGCTGGTGCAGCAGGAGATCCAACTGGCCAAGCTCGAGTTAAAGGAGATGCTGGTCAGCAGCGCCTGGGGCGGCGCGCTCCTGGCGGCCGCCGGCCTGTTCGCCCTCCTCTTTCTCATCTTTCTCTTCGTCACGCTGGCCCTGGTCTTTCCCCTGCCGGCCTCGCCGCACGCCCTGGCCGCCGGTATCGAAACCGGTATCTTCCTGGTGCTCGCGGCGGTGCTGGGCCTGATCGGGAAGAGCCGGCTTCGGATCGGGGCGCCCCCAAAGACGATGACCAGCTTGAAGGAGGATGCAGAGTGGGCCAAAAATCTACTGAAGCGAAACGGGAAATAGACGAGACGCGGGCCCACCTCACCGAGACGCTGGACGCCATCCAGCTGAAGGCGCGACGCAGCGTCGACCTCCGCTATCAGCTGGCCCATAACCGAGCCCTCCAGGTCTCGATTGGCCTGGCCATCTTTGCCCTCGCCGGCGGCGGCGTGCTCATCGCCTGGCGACAGAGCAAGCGGACTCCCGCGCAGCGGCTGGCACGGCGCCTCAAGCTGGGAGAGCTCCGGGAGCGGCTCACTGACTTCGGGGAAGACGCGCAGGCATGGGCGGTGGCGCAGAAGCGGATCTTGCAGGACGACAACAAGACCACCATTGCCCCAGGCCCGCACAAAGAGAGCGCGCTGCGCCGGATCGGCGTCGGCGCAGCGGAGGCGGCCATGGCCACGCTGGCGGCGGGCCTGGCCAAGCGCCTGATGGACCGCTCGAAGACCCCCCACGACGACGCACATCCCACCGCCGTGATGTCCCGCCATCGCTAGCAACCCACCGACTCCCCCCGCGCCGCCGGTCCCGCCGGCGGAAGCTCCCGCGGCAAAGCCGGCGCCGGCAGCCACGCCGTGGGCAGCCATGCAGCGATTCCTCACTGAGCTGTTCGCGAACCGGGCCCGCCGCCGGAGCCTGCTGACGGCCGCGGCCGCCGTAGCGGCCATTGGCCTACTCCTCTTCACGGCCGCCTTCGCCTATGCGGTCGCCACCCTCCCCGACCCCAGCCGCCTGGACCTCACCGCGGGCGCGATTCGGATCGTCGACCGGCACGGCACGCTGATCGAAGAGCGTAATGCCCAGGGCGAACGCACCGTGCCGGTCGACCTCAAAAAACAAGAGATCAGCCGGGCCATGGTCAACGCCACCATCGCTGCCGAAGACCGCCACTTCTACGAGCACCATGGCGTCGATTGGGGCCGTGTGGTCAAAGCGTTTTTCGTGGACGTGGTGGCTCGCCGGCCGGAGCAGGGCGCCAGCACCATCACCCAGCAGCTGGCCAAGAACGCCATCATCCGGTCGCCGTCCAAGACCCCGCTGCGGAAACTCCGCGAGCTGATCCTGGCGACCCAGCTGGAGTCCCGCTACAAGAAGAACGAAATCCTGAACCTCTACCTGAACACGATCTACTACGGCCATCGGGCCACGGGCATCGAGGTCGCGTCCGAGGTCTACTTCGGCAAGCACGCCAGCGAGCTTGACGCGGCCGAGGCCTCCATGCTGGCCGCCCTGCCGGCGGCCCCCAGCTACTTCGACCCGCGCCTCCATCCAGACCGGGCCAAAGCCCGCCAGCAGTACGTCCTCGATGGCATGGTCAAGCAACGCATGATCTCCCAGGACGAAGCCGATCGGGCGGCGGCCGAGAAGCTCACCTTCGCGTACAAGGAGCAACGCGCCACGCTGGCGCCCCACTTCGTGGATTACGTCTTCGAGGAGCTGGAGCGCCTCTACGGTCCCAGCGCGATCGCCCGGGGCGGATTCAAGGTCACGACCTCGCTCGACCTGACGCTCCAGCAGGCCGCCCAGCACTCGGTCGAGCTCGGCATCCAGCAACTCGGCTCCAAAGGCGCGGACAACGGCGACCTGGTTGCTCTCGACCCGCGCACCGGCGAGGTCCTGGCCATGGTGGGCTCGGTCGATTTCTACAACGACAGCATCAAGGGCCAGTACAACGTGGTCACCGCGCTCCGGCAGCCTGGCTCGTCCTTCAAGCCCTACGTCTACGAGCAGGCGTTTCGCTCGCGCCAGCTGACCATGGGCAGCCTGCTCGACGACACGTCGTCCCACTTCGCCCAGGGCCAGTTCCACGACTTCGATTACCGGAACATGGGGCTGATCACGGCGCACACAGCGCTGGCGCTTTCGCGCAACATCCCAGCGCTGGAGGCCATGCAAAAGGCGGGGTACGGCGAGGTGATCGCGCTGGCCCATGCATTTGGCATCACGTCCGACCTCAAACCCGAGGTGACCACCGCCATCGGGTCGAGCGAGGTGCGGTTACTCGACCACGCGGTGGGCTATGGCACGTTCGCCACCGGCGGCGTCAAGCACCCGGCGGTCGCCGTCCTCGAAGTCAGTGACCGCTCGGGTCATGTGCTGGACAAAGCCAGCCTCGACCAGGGTGGGCAGCGGGTGGTCAGTCCGGCCGAGGCGTACCTGGTGACCGACATCCTCAAGGACTACGGCGCCGTCTGGCACCTGGGCTGGAACCGGCCCATGGCGGGCAAGTCCGGCACCACCAACGAGTATCACGACGCCTGGATGATGGCCTACGCTCCCAACATCGTGGTCGGCGCCTGGGTCGGCCACACCGGCCCCGGCGACAGCAACATGAACGGGGTGTACGGGACCATGGTGGGGAGCTCGGTGCTTCGTGACTTCATCAACAACGGCCTCGCCCAGACAGGCATCCCGGTCATGAATTTCCAGCGCCCGTCCGGCTTGGTCGACGGCAACCCCTGCCAGCCAGCCGAGGGTCAGCCGGCCAGCGTCGACTCCTCCGAGGTCGAACTCTACCTGCCGGGCACCGAAACCCAATGCCCGAAGCCGACGCCCACGCCCTCCCCGTCTCCATCGGCCAGTCCCGGCTTGCTCCCGTCGCTCACGCCATTGCCGCTGCTGAGCCCGAGCCCAACCCCGGCCCCGTCTCCATCTCCAGGAGCAAGCCCGACCCCGACGCCGTCCCCATGATGAGATTCGACCCCAGGACTGAGAATCCGTTTCCGGCCTACGACGCCGAGATCCGCCGGCTTAGGCTCTACCTGCGCTCGCTCGATGCCGGCGGCTGGCGGGCACCCAGCCACTGCCGGGGCTGGAGTGTCAAGGACGTCGTCGCCCACCTAGCCACCGATGAGGTCTACAACCAGGCCTGCCTGGACCACACGCTGGACCAGCTGGACTATTCGGGCGGGCTCAATGCCTCCAACGAACGCGGCGTCCGCAGCCGCCGGCAGCTCTCATCGCGTGCGGTGCTCGACGAGTGGGAAACCCGCCAACATGACGTGCGCCGCCGGTGGGGCCGGCTCGGCCTCCGGGCCAGCATCGGGACCTCGGTTGGCCCGTATCCGATGGTCCTCCAAGCCTGGCATCTCGCCCGCGAGTACGCCATCCACGCGGACGACATCGAGGTGCCGGTGGCCGCTCGAGCCCGGCCGGCGCGCGGGCGCTGGCGAATCCAGTTCGGGATCTGGGCAGCCAGGGAAGAGGGCGAGCCCGAGGATGCGCGGCTCGAGGATGGCACCGTCCGCCTCCGGGTCCGGGGCCAGGTCCATCATCTCGACCTGGAAACCTACGTTGCGTATCTGACCAACCGGCCCCAGCAGCTCACCGATCCGCAGGCCCGAGCGCTCGTGAAGCGGCTGGGTCGGTCGGGCTGAGGGTCAACCCCGCTTCGGTAACCCGCGCCAGCATGGCGCGGATCGGGTCGTACCAGTCGTCCGTGATCGGCGTCAGCCGCTCCACCAGGCCCTGACTGAGCCCGTCGCCGGCCAGGCTCGCCAGGGTGTCCCGCAGCCGCCGCCGAAACCCAGCGTCCAGCGACCGGCGCGCGACCACGGGTTGGATGGGCGAGGGGCCGAAGCTCTCGATCACACGCAACCGGTTCGCCAGGTCGGGCCGGTCGCGCAGCTCGACGGCGAGCACGTGCGAGTCGACTGCCGACGCATCGACCAGCCCAGAGGCAACCAGCTCGATGGACACCTGGTGCCAGCCGGCGTCGATCACCCGGCCGAAGAACGCATCGGTCTCTCCCAGCTCGAGCAATCGGGCGAGGGTGGCCAGGTAGCCCGAGTGCGAATCGGGGTCGTTGAAGGACCACGCCGCGCCGCGCAGGTCGGCGAACGTCTGAAAGGGACTCTCGCTTCGTACGATCACATCAGAAAAGTAGACGGGGCGGCCGCCGTAGCGGTCACCGGCCACTACCGGCGCCGCCAGCGGGTCCAGCTGCTCGGCTAGGCGGACGTACGGAAGGCCACACAGAAAGGCCAGGTCGACGTCGCCATTCACGAGCTGGTTGAACGACGTGCCCAGCTCCAGGCGGACCGGAATCCCCAGCCTCTCGCCAACCGCCGCGACGATGACCTCGTATACGGGCAGGAGCCTGGGAGCGAGATAGGTGGCGAAGACGAGCGGTCGGCCGGACCTGGATCTTAGATCGAGTGCCCCGACCGGGGCTGCACCGCTCCTCACAGGAATCCCGGTGAAAAGCGGTGCAGCAACATGACCCTAGTTGCTTTCGTGTCCGAGGACGGCGAAGTTGTTCGTGGAGGTGTTCGCCGGATCGGACTTGAATGCGAACCCCGCCTCAGTCGCCGACCATTCGACCGTCGCCCCGGTGGTATGACCCGTGAAAACGAACAGGCTTGAAGGTGGCGTAAAGGGACCCGTGGCCCCAGTCCACCTCACGGCGAACGACGCTTCGGCGGCAACGCTTGCGCCGTCTTGCAACGCGTTGCCGATGTTGCCGTAATCCGGCAGCTTCACGTCTTTGGCGGTCATCGACGCGATCCCGGAACCGGGATCGGCGGAGACCGTCTCCTCCGGGAACCGGCGCGTCCAAAACAGGCCACCCGGGAACGGGTTGATATCGAGATTGAAGTCATGGATCTGATCCACCCCGACCGAGGTGGGAAACAGGTCCAGTCAGACAAAGACGAAGGTTCCCTCGTGGCTCTGGCCATTCATGCCGATGTACTGACCCTGCATGAACCGCATGTCGGCGTCAAAGACCAGTCGCCTTGATGACCCACCACTAGTTCCTGTCCCGGTGCCGCTGACGGCAGCAACCCCGACGACCCCATTGAAGTCCCGGATAGCCGACAACTCGTTTCCGGGCACCGGGAGCTGAATGTGAAATGGTGCGCCTGGGGCTACCGTCTCGGTAATGGGCTTTGGATCGATACTGGACGCCTCCGCGAGCGCTGGCACCCAGAGTGGCACCGTCATGGCCGCCCCGGTGGCGGCGGCGCTGGCCCCCAGGAACTGCCGCCGGGACAAGGCCCGCTCCCAGAAGTGGCGGTGGCCTCCGTGACCGCGCAGGAGCATTTGATCAGGTATCCGCATCCCCTTCCTCCCTTCCCCCGATCTGGGGACAAGGCGATTGCTGCTTACCAGGAGCCTACACTTTCTTTACCCGGTGTCAACAGCACGGCTGTTCGGCCCCCGCTACCCTTAAGCCAGATGCCGGCCACCCTGAACCAGTTGGGCCTACCCGCCGTGATCGTCGTGGGGGCGATCTTCATCGTCTGGTTCGTGGCCGGCAACGAGCTCATGCGCCGGCGGGGCCGGAGCCTGGCCATCTGGTCGAAGCGGGCACTGGATCCGCTGGGGGGCCGCCAGGCGATCCAGTGGATCACCCTCCATTCCTTCCGGCTCGAGATCGAGGGCCTCAAGCCGCCCTTCACCTCGGGCAACATGACCGGCCTGGTCGAGTCCTGGGATGTCCCCATCACCTGGTTGATCAACCGCCTCAACGGGCGACGCGACATGGTCCTGGTCCAGCTGGCCCTGCGGCAGCAACCCATCCGGGGGATCGAGCTCTTCCGGCCACGATCGCTGCTGGCGGGGGATGCCAGGCAGCTGGCGGTGCAGGAGGGCTGGACCACCGAACCGTTCGAGGAGTTCCAGCTGGCCGCGATGCCCGGCGCGACTCCGCAACGACTGGCTACCGAGCTGCTCGCCGCCATCGGTCCTCGCCGAGCCGACCTCCTGCGACTGGCGCTTCGGCGCCGGGGCCTGCATCTCACCCTGGCACTAAACATCCCCAACCGGCAGGCGGTCCAGCCAGCCGAGCTGACCGGGTTGCTCCAAGGAGTGGCTGCGGTGGCCCTCCGCTACGCCACCCCCGCCGAAGCTACCGATTAGCTTAGGTCGCGGCTGCGGTTTCCTTCGTGAAGACCGCGCGGGCCAGCCGGCGGAGACTCTCCGTGCCCCGGACTTCGTCGTCGAAGAGCGGGACGATCGCCCGAACCTGGCCGTCGAACTTCTGCCAGACGGTTTGCATGTGCTCATCCTGCATCGCCAGGCGGTTGCGCACAAACTCGGCGCTGTCCACCTTGACCACTCCCCGGTCGATGCGCATGTTCACCAGCACGCCCCCCACCGGGATGCCGAACTCGGTGAACCAGTTGATGAAACGGGTGATCACGGCGATGGGCAGCGCTTCGGGCAAGGTGACGAAGAAGAAGGCGGTCTTCTCCGCGTCAGTCAGGAGCTCGCGCGCGTGCTCCATCCGCTTCTGGAAGTCGACCAGGTACTCCATCAGCGGGTCCGATTCCTTCTTCTTGGTGAACGACAGCAGCTGCCGCAGGCCCTGGGCTTCCTCACGGCTCTTCATCATCTTCCCGACCCACAGCGAATAGACCTTGCTCATCCCCAGCAGCCGCCGGGCGTTGGCCGTCGGCGCGGTGTCGAAGACATAGACGTCGTACTCGTCCTTGAACATCAGGTCGATCATGTTCTCGAACATGGCCGACTCCTCGAACGCCGGGTTCATGGTCGCCGACTCCACGAACTCATCGGCCTTGGTGCTGATCTCGGCAAACTTCAGGAACCACTGGATCTTGTCCTGGATGTCGCGCTTGGACCGCTCGATGGCGTCCCTGGTGTCGATCTCCAGCGCCACCAGGTTGGGCACACCGGTCACCGTGGTGTGCTTGCCGAAGACGTTCTGGCCGAGCAGCCCGGAGAGGCTGTGGACCGGGTTGGTCGATGCCAGCAGGGTGCGCCGACCCTGATCCGCCGCCCATACGGCCGTCGCTCCGGCCATCACCGTCTTGCCCACCCCGCCCTTGCCCCCGAAGAACACGTATTTCAGCGATGGATGACCGGCCAGGTAGCCGGCCATGGACTCGGTGATGCCCCGGGTCTCGACGGCGCTCACGATGAGGCCCCGTACATGATGGTGGCCAGCCGCTCGATGGCCGGTAGCCCAGTGACGTCGCGTTCCAGCTCGGGCACGTAGGCCAGCACGTCTTTGCCCAGCGTTGACCGGATCTGCTCCAGGTACCGATTCTGCATCGCGATTCGGTTCTTGAGATAGTCGGGCACGTTCTGGGTGGCCAGCTCGTCGGGCAGGACCCGGTTCACGACATAGCCGAGGATGGGCACGTCAAACTTGGCGAACAGCTCGGCGGCCTTCTTGGTGTCGAGGAGGATCATCTCCTCCGGGATCACCACGAAGAAGAAGCCGGTCTTCTCCTTGTCGGTCAGGATACTGGACGACATGTTGATCCGCTGCTTGATGTCCTGCAGCTCGGCCAGGATCTGGTCCTCCTCGGTGAGCTTCTGCCGCTTCATGACGCTAGCCACCTGCTCGTACTCGCGCATCTGTTCACGCAGGTGGGTGATCTTGTTGATCCACTCGTCGTAGACCTTCGCCATGGAGAGGTAGTAGAGGGCATGGCCGAGGGGGACCAGGTCATAGATGTAGTAGTCGTACTCCCCCGTCACCACGATGTCGACCACCGCGTCGAAGATGGCGCTTTCTTCCATGGCCGGCTCGGCGCTGGCCGCTTCAATATAGTTGTCGATCTCTTCCGGGACCTTATCCAGGCCGTACATGTCGAGGATCTTCTGCCGGATCTGCTGCTGGTAGGCCCTGATATGGCCGTCGGCGTCGATCTCCTGGGCCCACAGGTTGTCCATGATCTTGACCGGGCCCTTCCCGAAGATGTCGCGCTGAAAGATGTCCGACAGGCTGGCCTGCGGATCCACGGAGAAAACCAGGACGCGATGGCCCTGCTTGGCCAGCCAGTAGCCGGTGGCGGCCGAGAAGGTGGTCTTGCCCAGCCCGCCCTTGCCCCCGAACATGATGTAGCGGCGCTCAGGATGGGCTCGGAACACGCGGTGGAGGTCCGTCTCGGCAGCGACGGACATCAGCCGAGGGAGTCCGTAATGTCGCGTTCCCGCAACATGCGGCGCTTCCAGGTGCTGATCTGGGGCACCACGTAGGGCATCAGTCGCAGGCTGTAGTAGGGCGGCAGGATGGGCACGCCGAGCAGGTCGCCCATCGTGATCAGAATGAAGAGGTGCTCCATGCTGGCCCGCGTTCGCAGCGCGTGACGAGACATGTCGTGGCTGGCCATCCCGTACATGACCTCTTTGGCCGTGCCGAAAATGTTGCCCAGTCCTCGCTTCCTTTTCGGCTGCTCACTCATCGCCTTCAAACCCCGTGAAGATCATAGTCTTCGCCCTCGAAGGGTTGTCGCTCCCGCAACACGCGGCGCCGCCAAGCGGGCACACCCGGCACCAGGTACGGCACCAGGCGGAAGGCGTAATAGGGTGGCATGACCGGTACCCCGAGCAGCTCGCCGAGCACCATGAACGTGAACAGGTTCTCCATGTCCGCCCGCACCTGGGCGGCGTGCCGCTCGAACTCGAACCCGGTAAAGCCATAGAAGATCTGTCCCAGGGCGCGCCAGGCTCGGACTCCCCGGGCGCGGAGAGAGGGCCGGCGCCCGGCGCCGGCCCTCCCCTCTCCAGAGTCGTCTGGTGTAGACGAACTCAGGCTGTCACCGGCTCGGGCGCCACTTCCAGCGGCTTCTTTCGGTACCGCTGAAGCGCCCGAATCCCGTCGTAGGCGATGAAGATGGCCGCCACCACGATCAGCAACGCGATCAGGATTGTGACGCCGCTGCCAAAGACCGCGATTTCCTTCCCCGCCTTCCCCACGCTTTTGCTGAAGACGGTGGCATAGAGGTTGTAAGCGGTCACGAGCGCCGCCAGGGTGGTCGTGACGTACATGAACACGCCGGGGATGGCCGCGTAGGTGGCATTGCGCCGGGTTGCCACCAGCCAGACCATCACGACCAGCAGGCTGAGCGAAGCCATCAGCTGGTTCGACGCCCCGAAGAGTTGCCAGATGTAGACCCAGGTCCCGCTGATCACCAGTAGGAAGGTCGCTGCCATACCGAGCAAGGTGCTGAAATGGATGTTGCGGAAGATCGGCGCCCGATCCCCCAGCCACTCAGCCAGTGTCACCCGCATGATCCGGAACAGCAACTGGGTCACGGTGATCACGATCACGACGAAGGCCGCGAAGCCGATCGCCGTGCCGTACTTCGTGGGCAGCCCAAACACGTTTAGGAAGTTGCCGATCCCGGCCGCGAACTTCCCGGTTGCCGTGAGCCTGGGGTTGGCCGCCGCTACCGCCACCGCCATCAGCGCCAGCAAGCCCAGCGTGAACTCACTGAACATGGCGCCGCCACCGACCGGGAGCATGTCCTCCTCGTTCTCGATCTGGCGCGCCGTGCTGACGGAGCCGATCAGCGCATGCCATCCCGATATGGCGCCGCAGGCGATGGTGACGAAGAGCATCGGATAGAGCGGCTGGAAGGCGCCGGATTTCTGGACCGCCGCCGTGGACAAGAACGTGGTGAACGCCGGAAGCTTGAAGGTGGCCACACTGGGGTGGACGAAGAACGCCAGGAAGGCCCCCGCCCCGGCGACGACGATGGTCAGGCCCGTGATCCAGAAGCCGATGTAGTTGACCGGCTGCGCGTACCGCCAGATGGGCAGCACCGCTCCGGCGTAGCAGAAGGCGAACATCGCGAGCAGCCAGAAGACGAAACTGACCGTCACGACAATGTTCTGCTTCCCCACCGCGGCGGTCGGGTCGAGTACAGTCGTCACCCCGCCGGGGGCGAAGCTGTTGAGCCACTTGTTGAAGCTGGTGAAGGCATCGACGACGCCGTTTCCGAACAGGCCGGCATTGAGCAACACCGCCAGCAGGGTGCCGCCCACCGCGATCAGGGTCACCACGATCAGATCCATCTTGGCGCGGTACAGGAGCTGCCCCGTTAGCAGCCCCAGGCCCGCCAGCGCGATGATCCCGAGCGGCACGATGGGGTTGTTGAGCACGCCCGCCACCAGGTTGCCGAACGCACCCGCGACCAGGAGCAGGTAGAAGAAGATGAAGATCAGCAGGATCTGGCGCGTCCGGGGCGCGATCAGTTTATGCGCAATGGCCGACAGCGAATTCCCATCGTTGCGCACCGAGACCACGATGGCGCTGTAGTCGCTGGCCCAGCCCATGAACATGACGCCTACGGTCAGCCAGACCAGGCTGGGAAACCAGCCCCAGAGTCCAGCCGCCGTGATGGCGCCGACGATGGGCCCGGCCGCGGCAATGGACTTGAAGTGGTAGCCGTAGAGGACATTCCGGCTGGTCGGCATGAAGTCCACGCCGTCCATGTACATCTTGGCCGGCGTTGCCCGCTTGGGGTTGGCCTTGATGACCTCCCGGTCGATCCGCTTGGCATAGAAGTTGTAGCCGATGAAAATTGCGAGGACCGCGATGACGATCACGACAAGGGTATTGCCCAATTGACCTCCCTTCCTTTTGTCTTCACGCGCTCGTGATTCCTCCGCGCGCAAACGCCCTAGACTCGGTGTCTCACCTCCTTTCCTCCAGCCGGTCGGCCAGCAGGCTGTCCAGCCGCTGGCGGTCGAAGCCGACGATGCGCTCCCGGCCGTCGATGATGAACGACGGGAAGCGGCGCGTCCGGTGGCGAACCGCCTTGAATAGGCCCTCGATGGAGGCGGCGTCGATCACTTTGACGGTGAGCCGGTTGCCGTAGCGGTCGAAGGCCTGCAGGGCCCAGTCGGAGATGGCGGCATACTCTGCTTGCAGGTCGGCCGGCAGAGCAGTCTTCCGCTCCTCCGCGTGCAACCGGTCGCCCAGCCCGAGGTGGCCCCAGACGATCTCGCAGTGCTGGCAATGGTAAAACTCGGTCGGGGCGTAGGCCAGGATCTCGACCTGCGCCGACGGCCACACGGTGGGCCGCACTGGACGCGAATTCAGCATCTCAGCCTCCCTAAGTCCCGGCTTAAAGATAGCTCAGCCTGAATTGGCGGTCAATTGGATTCTGGCAGCTCGGCGGGGGAGCCCCGAACTCGATCGAGATCGGCCGCCGGCCTGCTAGGACTCCCCAAACGGTGTCCGCGAACGCCTGGGCAGGGCCGCCGCCGGTTAGAGGTTGTCGATCTGGACCGGTTCGAGCTGGTCGGCCGGCTGGAAGTCGAAAATGCGAGAGTAGAAGTAGAACTCGCCGTCGATGGCGCGTTTGATGTTCTCCGCCCGCCGGAAGCCGTGCTGCTCGCCCTCGAACGGGAGGTAGGCGACCGGCAGCCCTTTCTTCCGCAAGGCGGCCACGATCAGCTCCGCCTGGTTGGGGGGCACGATCCTATCCTCCAGACCCTGGAAGAGGATGACGGGAGCCGAGATCCGGTCGATCGCGTTGATGGCGGAACGCTCGGCGTACAGGTCCCGGCGCTCCGGATATGGGCCGACCAGCCGCTCCAAGTAGCGCGACTCGTACTTGTGGGTATCGCCGGCGAACACCTCGAGGTCGCTGATGCCGAAGTGGCTGGCCCCGGCCTGGAACACGTCTTTGAACGTGAGCACGCAAAGCACGGTGTAGCCGCCGGCGCTGCCACCGGTGATGGCCAGCCGGTTGCCGTCAACGAGGCCCTCCGCCACCAGGTAACGCGCCGCACTGACCGCGTCGTCGACGTCCACCACGCCCCACTGCCCGTTCAGGCGTTCACGGTAGGCGCGTCCGAATCCCGTGCTGCCCCCGTAGTTGACGTCGACCGAGGCGAAGCCGCGGCTGGTCCAGTACTGCACCTCCAGGTCGAGCGCCCGTCCGACCATGGCGGTGGGGCCGCCGTGGATGTGGACCAGCAGCGGCGGACGCTCGCCGTCGGGCCCCTGGAAATCCTGATTGGCCGGCCGATAGAAGAAGGCGTGGGCCGTGTGGCCGCCGGTGGTCGGGAACTCGATCGGCTCGCCGATTGAGACATAGCCAGAGTCGATGGTGATCGGGTTCGACCGGCGCACGACCTTGGCCTGGCCGGTCGACAGGTCAATCTCGACCAGGGCGGGTAGCTCGGTTGGGGAGCCCGCCGTGACGATCGCCACACCCGGCGCCGCCCTGAGGTTGGCGCCGAACTCGTCATATACCGTCCGAAGAGTGGTCGTCTCGCCGGTCGTCGGGCTGACCAGCGCCAGCCGTTGCCTGCCATTCTCGATGATCCGGCAGACCAGGCGGTCTGCCGACTCGATGGCATAGGTGGTCATCCCGAAGAGCCATTGCGGGGTTCCGAACTCGGCCTCCAGCTGGGTCACGGCCTCGACCTTCGAAGCTCGCCACCGGTACAGGTTCCAGAACCCGGTGCGGTCGCTGACGAAGATCAGCGTGCCGTCTGGGGACCATTCCGGCTGGAACAGGGACTCGGTCTGGCCGCCGGCGACCTGCTCGACGCGCCCCAGCGCGCCACGATCATCGAGCTCGCCCACCCAGAGTTCGGCGCCATCCCAGGGCATGTTGGGATGGTTCCAGGTGAGCCAGGCCAGGCGCCTGCCGTCCGGGCTCAGTCGCGGATTGGAGTAGAAGTCATTGCCAGAGACCAGCACCTGCTGCTCGGCCGCCCCCGCCGTGTCCACCCCGACGATGGCGGCCACGGCCTGCTGGTCCGATTCCCGGTGATCCTCGCGCACACAGATGATCCGACCGCGCGCCCGATCCATGACGCCATCGGCGTAGCGCAGGGGGAGTGGCGGCGTGATAGGCCGCGGGGCGCCACTCGAGTCCTGGCGGTACAGCCGCTGGTCCTGGAAGTTGGCGAAGTAGAGGGTGCCGCGGTCCACGAGGAAGGCCCCGCCGCCATATTCGTGCACCCGGGTCCGGGCGTTGAACCCGGGCGCCGTCATGTCCGTGGTGCGGCCGTCGGCCGACCGGCGGACGAGGGCATTCCGGCCACCTTCCTGGGGTCGTAGCTCGATCCAGTAGAGGTCGGCCCCGTCCAGCTGCACCTGCCCCAGGCGGACGGCGTCGGCCACCACCATGTTGGAGCTGATCGGCGACTTCCAGGACCCGTACGGGGCCACCCGCTTTCCCGTGGCCGCCGGACGATGCATGCACCTACTCTATCGGGATGCTCACTACCTCCCCGCGGGTGGCCCAGGGCTGGCCGCTGGTGCTGGCGCTGTTCGTGGCCACCACCGCGGTGGAGGCCTTCGGGTTCGGTCAGATCTATCGGTTCCTGCCGCTTTACCTGCACGAGCTGGGGACGCCCAACGCCCTGGTCCCCCGCTGGACCGGGCTGCTCACCGCGAGCACCTTCCTGCTCGGCCTTCCGCTGGTCCCCTTCTGGGGCGTCTGGGCGGACAAGTACAGCCGCAAGCTGGTGATCATCCGCAGCGCCTACGTTGAGGCGCTGGTCTTTACCACGGTGGGGCTGAGCCAGAATCGGTATCAACTGGCGGGGGCTCTCCTGCTGATCGGCTTCCAGCTCGGCAACAGCGGGGTGATGCTTTCGGCTTTGCGCGCCGCCACACCCGTGGATCGAGTCGGCTTTGCGACTGGGATCCTGGGAGCTGCGCCGGCCCTCGGCTTCGCCCTGGGGCCGGTTTTCGGTGGAGCCCTGGTTGATCAGCTCGGCTGGGACCTGCGCTACCTGTTCTTCCTCGATGGCGCGCTATCGGTCGCCACGGCCCTCATGCTGACGCTCGGCTACCGGGAGGTGCGTCCGGCGAACCCGCCCACCGCGTCGGTGTGGCGGCTCGCCGGTCGCGCACTCAGGCTGGTCTTGACCACCCGGGTCACGGTGGGCTTATTGTCAGTTTTCCTCCTGGTGATGCTGGCGCAGCAGATCGCCCTCCCCTTCTTTCCCCTGGTCGTGCGCCGCCTGCACCCGGACCCGGTTGGCCTGGCCAGCACCATCGGCATTGTCCTCGGCGTTGCCACCCTGGCCGGCACCTTGCTCTCCCCCATCGCCGGCCTGCTCGGCGATCGGTTCGGGCTGCGGCGGGCGCTGTTGGCCAGCGTGCTGCTGGCCTCGATCAGCCTGGTGCTGGTCCAGCGCGCGAGCGCCCTGCCCCTGCTGGCGCTGGCAGCGCTGCTCTTCAGCGCGTCCGCGACCGCCGCCGCCTCCATGATCTTTGCCCTGCTCGCCATCCGGGTGCCGGAAGATCGCCGGTCGACGACGCTCAACCTGGTCTATCTGCCGCTCTACCTGGCCGGCATTGTCGGGGGTAGCCTGGGATCCATCCTGGTCCAGGGCGGCCTGGACCGCCCGTTACTGGCGGGCGCGCTCCTGATGCTGGGCGCGGTGGTGCTGGCCCTCCGCCTCGAGGCGTGAGACGGTCTCGGGCAAGGTTTCGAGATCCGGCAGGACCGCGGCCGCGATCGACGGGTCGTCTCGCTCACCCAGGCGGTTGATCCAGATCGCCGGGATGCCCAGCTCGTGCGCCGGGACGATATCGTGGAACCAGCTCTGCGCGACGTGCAGCTGCACCTGCGGCTGATACGAATGCGCAAACGTGAGGAAGTGGCCATGCGCCGGCTTGTACGAGCCGACGTCCAGCGCCGTGACCACCGCATCGATCCGAACCGGCAGCCGCTGCCGGGTGCCGGCGAACAAGTCGGGGTCGATGTTGGAGAGGACGGCCAGCTTCCAGCCGGACTCGCGCAGCCGGCTCAAGGCGGGGCCCACGTCGGCAAAGACCGGCCAGCGCGGCAGGCCGTCGGGCAGGATCAGGTCGGCCCCCGGACCCAGCGTGATGGCGGCCTCGACCGCCGCCCGGCGAAGGGCCTCCCCCAGCACTTCCCGGTAGGGTCGAAAGCCCTCGGCCTGGACCTCCGCCTCCTGACGGTAATACACCGGGAGCAAGCGGGCCGACTGCCCCGCGGCGACCGCCTCGATGCCCTGGGCAATCCCGGTTCGCCAGTCAACCAGGGTGCCATAACAGTCGAAGGAAAGCCAGCGCTCCATGATTTCTTATCCTTCTCTCATGTTCGGGTGCTTGAATGATGGCAGATGTCCGATCAGCCCCTTGTGCTGGTGGTCGATGATGACCAGCGTATCGCGAGCGCCATCCGGCGTGCCTTGATCTACGAGGGCTACCAGGTGGAGGTCGCCCGCGATGGTCCGGTGGCCCTCACCCACGTGCGCGAGCGTCCTCCCGACCTGATGATCCTCGACGTCATGCTGCCCGGCCTGGATGGGATGGAAGTGGCCCGCCGACTGCAGGCGGGCGGCGGCGAGTTCCCCATCCTGATGTTGACCGCCAAGGATGGCACCTCCGACCGCGTCCGCGGC
>VBID01000054.1 GCA_005880615.1 Chloroflexota bacterium | reverse complement strand
TCACCCGGACCAGGATGGCGAGGATAAGAATGTTCGTGATAGCAATGAACAGCCCAAACAGGGGATCCGGCAGCAGGGCGGCCCGTAGCACGAGCGAATTCTACTGGGAAGGGACGCGAAACCCGGCTTAGGCCGCTTTGGCAACCACGCGCGGGCCGCGCGCCCGCTCGACCAGCCGCCAGAGAAAGTACAGGAGCACTGGGAGAAAGACAATCGCGTAACTGAGCGGGTCGCCCGGTCGGTTCGAGGGGCCGTTGGCGTCTTGCGGCAACACGTAATAGGCCAGCAGGGAGTAAATGCCCCAGGGGAGGGCCACCACCGTCACCAGGCCGGCAATCGCCAGCAGGCCGCCGCTGTAGAGGGCGGCCAGCAGGCTGGTGCGCCGCACCTCCGGTGGATCCAGGGCTCGGATGCCCAACCAGTGCAGAAGCCAGAGCAACCCGCCGGTCAGGATCAGGGCCAGGCCGCGCACCAGGTCGTCCCGATAGGGTCGTTCGCTCTGGTCGGTGGGAACCGGGGGCGGCCCTGGCGCGATCCCCGACTTGTAGGGCGGAGCGCCCTGGGGCCCGTACGCGTACGTGACCTGGTAGTAGCTGAAACTGCGTCCGGCGACGGTCGCCAGGCCGGCCTTCACCAGCGAGGTAGCGCCAAACAGAAACACCAGGAAGCTAGCGAACGCCAGGGCGTAAAGATACAAGCGAAGCAAGGCCCGGGGCGAGGTGTCGAGGCGGCCCTGGCGGATGGCCAGAACCACGACCACCACGCCGCCAATAACAAGCAACAGGACGGCCAGGGCGATTACGGCGCTCAGGATGAGCCGAACCTTCGCACCCTGGCGGCCCGTTGTCAAGACGCGTTACCGTGTTGTCATGCAGATCGGGATCATGCTCGAAGGCCAGGAAGGGTTGAACTGGGAGCGCTGGGTCCGAATCAGCCAGCAGGTCGATGGGCTCGGCCTCGACTCGCTCTGGCGCTCGGATCACTTCTTCAGCGTCATGGCGAGGGGCGAGCGCGACTCCCTCGAATGCTGGACCTCACTGACCGAATTGGCGACGCGCGTGCGGCGGATCCGCTTCGGACCGCTGGTCAGTCCAATGACGTTTCGGCACCCGGCATTACTGGCGCGGATGGCGGCCGCCGTGGACGGGCTCTCGAACGGACGCCTGGTCCTGGGGGTGGGTGCCGGCTGGAACGAGGCCGAGCACGCCGCCTACGGGATCACGCTGCCGGCCATGAAAGAACGGATGGACCGGCTCGAAGAGGGCATCAAGGTCATCAAGGCCCTCTGGACCGACGGCCCGGTTTCGCTGTCCGGCGAATATTACGCGCTGAAGGACGCGACCCTTCGCCCCCTTCCCGTGCAGAAGCCGGGACCGCCATTACTCATTGGCGGTGACGGCGAGCAGCGGCTGCTGCGAATCGTGGCCCAATACGCCGACGAGTGGAACAGCCATCCCCAGAGCCGTGAGATCTTCGCGCACAAACGCCGCCGGCTGGTCGAGCACTGCCGGGACGTGGGGCGCGATCCCGACGCGATCAAATGCTCCACGATGCTTGGTGTCTGCATCGCGGCGGACCGGGACGCGCTGGCGGAGCGCGCTCGCTGGTTCAAGTCTTTCTTGACGTCGTTGCGTGAGGTGCCCGCCGGCCGCGTGCTGGTTGCCCTGCGCGAGCGGGGCTGGCTGGTCGGGGTTCCCGACGAGGTCGCGGAGCAATTGCGCGACTGGGAGGCGGTCGGTGTGCAGCGCATCATGCTCCAGTACTTCGACATGGAGGACCTGGAAGGCCTGAAACTCCTGGCGGGGGTCGCTCAGGCTTCGGTGCCTACGGCATAGAAGACAGATAAACCTGCCGGAGGGGGGATTCGAACCCCCACGGACTTACGCCCAGGCGCTTTTGAGGCGCCCTCGTCTACCATTCCGACACTCCGGCCCGAATCGGTGAGAGTATACCGGTGGATTCATGCGGCGTCTTGCCTCGCACGGGAACTTATGAGGAATCGTTACGTCTTAAATGGCGAATAGCCCTATTGCGGACGACGCGGCCCTGGTGGCGCGCGCCCGGGAGGGCGACAGAGAGGCGTTTACCGAATTGGTCATGCACTATCAGGTCCCGCTGTACAACATGGCCCTCCGGATGGTGGGCTCGAGGGACGATGCCGCGGACATCGCCCAGGAGGCGTTCCTGCGCGCCTGGGAGAAGCTGCGCACCCTGAAGGGCAACCCCTTCAAGCCGTGGATCTTCCAGATCGCGGTCAACCTCTGTTACGACCACTTTCGGCGGCGGAAGCGGGTGGCGGCCATGCCCGAGGAGGGCCAGGAAGCGCACGTCGTCTCGCTCGGCCTGCCGGTTCCCGACCCCGCCGAACGCGCCGAGGCGGGCGAGCGCGCTCGCATCGTGCGGGATAGCATCAACGGGCTCGACCCCGACCTGCGGACGGCTCTGATCCTGCGCGATGTCAACGGCCTGGCCTACGAGGAGATCGCCGCCGTCATCCGGGCGCCCCTGGGAACCGTGAAGTCGCGGATTGCCCGAGCCCGGGGCCACGTCCAGGAACGACTCTTGATGTTTCCTGAGCTGTTCGCCCGGCCGGTCGACGATCAGGAGCAACAGCATGAACGCTGAGCCCGAGCTCGAGGATCTTTCCGCATATCTTGACCAGGAGCTGACCGGGACCGCCCGCCAGCAGCTCGAGGCGCACCTGCAGACTTGCGAGACCTGCCGCCGCCGGCTGGCGGCCCTGCGCCAGACAGTCTCGGCCGTCCAGGCGTTGCCGACCGAGGCGCCGCCCCGGGTGTTCACCATCCCGCCCCAGCGTCAGCAACGGACCGGAGCCCCGGGATGGGCTTGGGCTGGCGGGGCCCTGGCGGCCGCCTGCCTGCTCGTGGTGGTGACCACGATCGGGCTGGCCAACCTCCCGCATGGCGGCGGAATGGCCACCACCAACGCTCCGGCGTCCCGCTATCAGGGTGGGGCAGATCGTGGGCCGACGATGACGGTCACCGACCCCCAAGACCTATCCAAGCAGCTAACGATCAGTTCCGGTTCGACCGCGTTCTCGGCGGACCAGGGAACGACCACCGGGAGCCAGGCCGCGGCGCCCCTGGCTGCATCCAAGAACCAGCCGCTGCAGGTCGGGCTCATCCTCCAGGGGGTCCCCGGCGACGGGGTGCCGGCCAACCTGACCGACGCGCACGTTCGCCTGACCCTGCTCCGGGACGGTTACGAAGTCGCTCTGGCGAACCCGGACACGTTTTCAGCCGCGAGGGAGAACGGCGCCGTCCGGATCACGGCGACCTTCCGGGTGGGCTCGCCGCCCCTACCAAGTCCAGCGGCGGGAAACTACGTCCTGCGCGTAACCTGGCAGGTGCCCGACGGCTCCGGGGTCTCGCTGGTGGCGCAGGTCCCGGTGACCGTCGCCAACTAGCTCTCTTTTGGCGGTTCCCCCAGGTCGGGCAGGTCCATGTTGTTGACCAGGTCCTTGAAGACGGTCAGTTTTTCTTCGTCTTCTTCTTTTTCGGGGAGGACGCCAGCCTTGTCCAGGACTTCCTGGGCGACCAGGATGGGGCAGGTCAGCCGCACCGCCAGGGCGATGGCGTCGCTGGGCCGGGAGTCGATTTCGACGTCCTTGCCGTCGATCCCGATAAAGAGCCGGGCATAAAAGACCTCGTTCGTGAGCGCCGTGACCTGGATTTTCTTGAGCTTCATGTCGGCGCTCTGCAGGATGTTGGCCAGCAAATCGTGAGTAATAGGCCGTTCGGGCGTGATGTTGGTGATCTTCAGGGCGATGGCATTGGCCTCGTAGATGCCGATCCAGATCGGCAGGAACCGCTCGGCGTCCTTCTCCTTCAGGATCACGACGTGCTGGCCGCTGGGCATGTGTACCCGGATGCTATCCACCTGCATCTCGATGAACTTCGACATGCCGCTTCCTATCTTAACATCGGAGTTTTTGGCCACAACCTGCGACCTACAATGGGTCGGTGACCGAGCCCAACGGACGCGAGCGCCTGGTCCTGATCGACGGCCACGCGCTCGTTTACCGGGCGTTTTTTGCCCTGCCCTCCCTGACCGACCGGGATGGCCGGATGGTCAACGCCGCCTACGGCTTTACGTCGATGTTGCTCCTGGCCCTGCAGCAGCATCCGGACTACGTGCTGGCGTCGTTCGACCTGGGCGGCGTCACCTTCCGGCACCAGGAGCTGGCCCAGTACAAGGCCACCCGGCGGCCAACGCCCCCGGAACTCAGCCAGCAGATCCCCCTGGTTCGGGACATCGTCAAGGCCTTCGGGATCCCGATTTATGAAGTCAAGGGCGTCGAAGCCGACGACGTGATCGGCACCCTGGTGACTCAGGCCAGCCCGCGCGGGCTGCACAGCACGATCGTGACCGGGGACCTGGACGCGCTGCAGTTGGTGGAGGAAAACGTCGACGTCCTGGCCAACCGGCGCGGAGTGAGCGAGACGACGCTGTACACGACAGCGAAAGTTCGTGAGCGCTACGGGCTGGAGCCGATCCAGATCGTCGACCTCAAGGCCCTGGTGGGGGACACGTCCGACAACATTCCCGGCATTCCCGGGGTGGGAGAGAAGACCGCCATCAAGCTGATCCAGGAGTTCGGGACCGTCGAGAACCTGATGGCCAACACGGCCAAGCTGCCGGCCGGCAAGGTCCGCAAGTTGGTGGAACAGTACGCGGAGCAAACCCTGCTCAGCAAACGGATGGCCACCATCGTTCGCGACGTGGACGTTAAGTTGGATCTTTCAAGAGGCTCGGCTCGCGATTACCGGCCGGAGACGGCCCGCACGATGCTCGCCGACCTCGGGTTCCGCAGCCTGGCTCAACGGGTCCCCACCACCTGGCGCGATACCACGACCATCGCGGCCCCACCCATCCTGGCCGCGAAGGCCCCAAGTCGGAATGGGCCTGCCCAGACGACGCTGGCGCTCGAGACCCGCGCCTCCAGCGGCGCCGCCGTGACCATCGTCCGGGACCTGGAGGCGGTCGCGGCCCTGGCGGTAGCCGCCGCGGAAGCCGACGAGATCGGCTTCCAGATTGTCCTCCAGGACGAGACACCCCGGCTCGGCCACTTTGCCGCTCTGGTCATCGCCCTCGACGCCGAGCACGTGTTCTATATCCCCCTTGCCCACGAGCAGGAGCCGGCGCTGTCGCGCACGGGCGTTCTGGAACAGCTGCGTCCGGTCCTGGAAGGGGCGCGTCCTACCAAGACGGGTTTCAACCAGAAGGCCGACATCCTGGCGTTGCGAGCCGCCGGCATCCGCCCGGCAGGTTTTACTTTCGACTTGCTAGTAGCTGCCTACCTGCTCAATTCGGGCATCCGCACCCCCAGCCTGGAAGCGCTCGCGTCTGACGTCCTGCACCAGGCGATCGAGGGCCGCGAGACGCTGCTCGGCACCGGGAAGACGGCCATGGCCGTGATCCAGGTCGAACAGGCTCGGGCGGCGTCCTTCTTTGCCGACCGGATGCGCACCACGCTGGCGCTGGTGCCGCGGTTGCAGGCCGACCTGGAGCGGCTGGGCAATAGCGCGCTGTTCCGCGAGCTCGAAATGCCGCTGGTGCCGGTGCTGGCCGAACTGGAGCTGACCGGCGTGGCCATTGACAGCGCCTACCTGCAGCAGATCTCGCGAGATCTTTATGAGCAGCTGCAGCGGCTGGACCAGGAGATCGCCGACGTGGCCCACGGTCCCATCAACGTCAACTCCCCGCAGCAGCTGGCCCGCTTCCTGTTCGAGGACCTGGCACTGCCCGGCGGGCGGCGGACCAAGAGCGGCTATTCGACGGACGCGAATGTGCTTGATGCGCTGCGCGACCAGCATCCCGTGGTGGCGAAGGTCCTCGAGTACCGCCAGCTGAGCAAGCTGAAAGGCACGTACGTCGACGCGTTGCCCCTGCTGGTGGACGAGCGCACCAAGCGGGTCCACACGTCCTTCAATCAGACCGTCGCTTCGACCGGCCGGCTGTCCTCGTCGGATCCCAACCTGCAGAACATCCCGATCCGGACCGATTGGGGCCAGCGGGTGCGGCGGGCCTTCGTCCCGGGCGTGCCCGAGGATGTCTTGCTGTCCGCGGACTACTCGCAAATCGAGCTCCGCATCCTGGCCCATATGACGGACGATCCACTCTTGCTCGAGTCCTTTAGCCAGGGCGAGGATATTCATGCTCGGACGGCGGCCGAGGTCTTTGGCGTCGCGCGCGACCAGGTCAGCGCCAACCAGCGGCGGATGGCGAAGGTCGTCAACTTCGGGATTCTCTACGGTCTGAGCGACTTTGGCCTGGCGCGCGACATCGGGATGCCCGAAGCGGAGGCGGCCGTCTTCATCGAAACGTACTTTCGGAAATATGCCCGGGTGCGGGAATTCCTGGAAGGAATCAAGATGATGGCCCGCGAGCAGGGCTTTGTGGAGACGCTGTTCCACCGGCGCCGCTACATCCAGGACATCCACTCGCCCAACCGTCAGCTGCGAGGCGCCGCCGAGCGGATCGCCGTAAACATGCCGCTGCAGGGCTCGGCTGCGGACATCATGAAACTGGCCATGATCGCCCTGGACCGCTTCTTGCGGGAGCGGGAACTCCACAGCCGGATGATCCTCACGGTCCACGATGAGCTCGTCTTTGAGGTCCCGCCGGACGAGCGCGAGGTCATGGTCGAGACCGTCCCAGAGCTGATGGCCGGCGTCTTCGAGCTGAAGGTTCCACTCCAGGTCGACCTCAAACTGGGTCACAACTGGCAGGATATGGAGCGGGTGCGGGTGGTGGCCGCCCGAGCCTAGGTGCCAGAACTCCCCGAAGTCGAAACCGTGGTCAGCGACCTGCGTCCGCAGCTCGCTGGCCGCCGGTTCGAGACGGTCTCCTTATTGCTGCCGCGCCTGGTCCGTTACCCGGAGCCCGCCGCCTTCGTTGCAGGGTTGATGGGCGCTCGGGTGGAGACGGTCAGCCGCCGCGGCAAGTACATCCTGGCCCCCCTGGCCGGCTCGGCGAAGCGCTTCGTGGTGCACCTGGGGATGACCGGCCACTTGCGGGTCTGGGGCCGCGATGAGCCCCTGGCCCGGCACACCCACCTGCGGATCACCCTCGACGATGGCCGGGAGCTTCGCTACGACGACCAGCGGCAGTTCGGGCGTTTCCTGCTGGGCGCCGAGGACGAACTGCGGACCGCGAGGGTCTTCCCAAGGCTCGGTCCGGAGCCGATCGGGGACTCGCTGACCGAAGGGGATTTTCAGGCGCTCATCCGGCGGCGCCGGCGGCCGGTCAAGTCGGCCCTGCTCGATCAGTCATTCCTGGCTGGCTTGGGCAATATCTATTCCGATGAGGCCTGCTTCGCCGCCGGCCTGCGCCCGACCCGGATGACCCACCGGCTGGCCGTCCGCGAGCGCCAGGCGCTATTTGGGGCGATCGGGGCCGTGCTGCGGGCGAGCATTGCGCACCGCGGGTCATCGGTGGCCAGCTACGTGGACGCGTTCGGCGTGGCCGGCCGCAACCAGGAGACGCTGCAGGTTTATGGGCGGGGCGGGCGTCCTTGTTTGCGATGCGGAACTCCGTTGAAGCGCCTGCGCCTGGCGGGCCGGACCACGGTGTACTGTCCCCAATGCCAGCGCTGAGCTGGCCTAAGTGGCCGCCGGCTAGCCGCCGCCTGCTGGCGGTCGCGGCCGGGCTGTTCGCCGCATTCCTGCTGGTGGCGCTGCTCGTCCAGCTGCGCCAATTCGACCGTCTGGACTATCGGCTTCTGCACTACCTTCAGGACCGCGGCAGCGGCGGCCAGGATATCGGCCTGGCCATCCTGGCCTACATCGGATCGATCGAGGTGACGCTCCTAATTGCGCTGTTGCTCACCTTCCCGTTGTTCAAAGGGCTTCGCCTGCTGGCCATTGGGCCGACCGTGCTGGTGCTGGCTGCCTCCGTTATCGAGTGGGTGTTCAAGCATCTCATCGCCAACGCCCCGCCCCCCAATTTCTATGATCGCTTCCCCTCGTGGGTGCCCCATTTGTCGCGGCACGCCGACGCCAATGGGTTTCCCAGCGGCCACATGATCCGGGCGACGTTTCTGTATGGCCTGTGCCTGTATTTGGCCGAGCGCTGGCAGCTGTTCGGCCGCGATAGCTCGCGCCTTAGCCCGATCCTGGTGGGGGTGGTCCTCCTGCTCGGCTACGCCCTCTGCTATGTTGGGGCCCACTGGTTTTCGGACGTGCTGGGGGGCACGCTATTGGGCCTGTCCATCCTGGTCGCCACCATCGCCTACATGGAACGGAAGCGCCAGGTCACCGTCGAGGAGACGCTGGACTACTGAGCAACCCTCCCCTCGGGAGGGGCTGCCCCGTAACCCATTAGAGCGACTAGACCCGTTTCAATTCGCCAGAGCGCGGCCATATAATCGGGAGATGCCCAGATTTGCCTTTACGGCGGCTTTTCAGCCTGCCGGTGGCCAGCCCGAAGCCATTTCCAGGCTGGCCGCCGGGCTCGGGGAAGGCCGCAAGCACCAGGTTCTGATGGGCGTGACCGGCTCCGGCAAGACCATGGTCGTGGCCCAGATGATCCAGGAGATCCAGCGGCCGACCCTGGTGATGTCACCAAACAAGACGTTGGCGGCCCAGCTCTGCAGCGAGTTCCGGCAGTTCTTTCCCACCAACGCGGTCGAATACTTCGTCAGCTATTACGACTATTATCAGCCGGAGGCCTACATTCCGCGAAGCGACACTTACATCGAGAAGGACTCATCGAAGAACGATGAGATCGATCGGCTGCGCCAGTCAGCCACGCGGGCGCTGCTCACCCGGCGGGACGTCATCGTTGTCGCCAGCGTGTCGTGCATCTACGGTGTGGGCTCGCCGGAGGACTACCTGGGCGAGTCGATCGAGATCCACGCCGGCGAGGGGTTTCGCCGCGACATTTTCTTGCGCAAGCTGACCAACCTCCAGTACCAGCGCAACGATGTCGATTTCGGGCGGGCCCGGTTTCGGGTCCGGGGCGACACGGTGGACGTGCAACCGTCGTATGACCAGATCGCCACCCGGGTCCAGTTCAACGGCGATGAGGTCGAGCGGATCGTGCAGCTGGATCCGCTGACCGGGGAGATCATCGGCGACGTGGAGACATTCCAGGTCTTTCCGGCCACCCACTACGTGACCCCGCGCGAGAAGCTGTTGCGGGCCATCGAGGCGATCCAGGTGGAACTGGACGAGCGGGTGGCCTGGTTCGAGAGCCAGGGCAAGTTGCTCGAGGCGCAGCGGTTGCGCCAGCGCACGCAGTTCGACATGGAGATGATGCGGGAGACCGGCAGCTGCGCCGGCATCGAGAACTACTCGCGCCATCTCACCGGCCGCCGGGCGGGCCAGGAGCCCTACACGCTGATGGACTTCCTGCCCGCCGACACCCTGGTCGTGGTCGACGAATCCCACGTCGCGGTTCCCCAGATCGGGGGCATGTATGGGGGCGACCGGTCCCGCAAAATCCCGCTCGTCGACTACGGGTTCCGGCTGCCCTCCGCGCTGGACAACCGGCCGCTGACGTTTGCCGAGTGGGAACGAAAGGTCGAGCAGGTGGTCTACGTGACGGCCACCCCGGGTCCCTACGAAGAGCAGAAGTCCCAGCAGACCGTCGAGGTCGTCATCCGGCCCACCGGGCTGGTGGATCCGACCGTCGAGGTCCGGCCGACCCGGGGCCAGATCGACGACCTGCTGACCGAGCTCAACAAGCGAGTCGAGAAGAAGCAGCGCACGCTGGTCACCGTGCTCACCAAAAAGATGGCCGAGGACCTGACGGACTATTTGCGAGAGATGGGCGTCAAGGTCCAGTACCTGCACTCGGAGGTCGACACCCTGGAGCGGGTGGAGATCCTGCGCGACCTCCGGCTGGGCACGTTCGACGTGCTGGTGGGGATCAACCTCCTCCGCGAAGGCCTGGACCTGCCCGAGGTGGCCTTCATCGCCATCCTCGATGCCGATAAGGAAAGCTACCTGCGCGACTACCGGTCGCTGATCCAGACCATCGGCCGCGCGGCGCGCAATGTGGAGGGGCACGTGATCCTGTATGGGGACACGGTCACCGGGTCGATGCAGAAGGCCATCGAGGAGACCAACCGGCGGCGAGCGCTGCAGACGGCGTACAACGAGGAGCACGGGATCACGCCGGCCACCATCGTCAAGGCCGTCTACAACCTGGAGCGCCACCAGGCGCAGGCCGTGGAGGATACGATCGCGACCATCGCGTCGGGCTTGCCGCCGGACGAGATCCAGCGGCTGGTCAAGGACCTGGAACGGCAAATGAAAAAGGCGGCGCGTGACCTGCAGTTCGAGCGGGCCGCCGAGCTCCGGGACCGGCTCGTCGCCCTCCGCCGGGACGCCCTGGAATACCGCGAGGGGCTGCCGCCGGCCGCGGCGGCCGAGGCGGGTTTGGCCCGGCCCCGCGGACGGGTACGACGGAGAGTCCATGCCTGAGATTGGCTCGCCCCACACCCAGATCGTCATTCGGGGAGCGCGCGAGCACAACCTGAAGGACGTTGACCTGACCATCCCGCGCGACAGGCTGGTGGTCTTCACCGGCCTGTCCGGGTCGGGCAAGTCCTCGCTGGCGTTTGACACGATCTATGCCGAAGGCCAGCGCCGGTACGTGGAGTCCCTCTCTTCGTATGCCCGGCAGTTCCTGGGGCAGATGGACAAACCCGACGTGGACCAGATCGACGGGCTCTCGCCGGCCATCTCGATCGACCAGAAAGGATCCAGCCACAACCCGCGGTCGACGGTGGGCACGGTGACGGAGATCTATGACTATTTGCGCCTGATGTTCGCGCGGATCGGGCACGCCCATTGCCCGATCAGCGGCCACGAGCTCAGCCGGCAGACCACGGAGCAGATTGCGGACCGGGTCATGGCGCTGCCCAAGGGCGCGCGGGTGATGATCTTGGCGCCGGTGGTCCGCGAGCGCAAGGGTGAGCACCACGAGATCCTGGCGGATGCCCGCAAGGCCGGCTTCGTGCGCGCCCGGGTGGACGGCAGCCTGTACGAGCTGACCGAGCGCATCCCCCTCGACAAGAACAAGAAGCACGACATCGAGATCGTGGTCGACCGGCTGGTGATCGACCCGGCGGGCGTCAGCCGGTTACGTGAATCCGTTGAGACCGCGGCCAAGATGGCCGGTGGGCTGGTGCTGGTAGTGCCGGCCGAAGGTAAAGGCGAAGAGCTGATGTTCAGCCAGCATTTCGTCTGCCCCTACGACGGCTTCTCCATGGAGGAGCCGGCGCCGCGCAACTTCTCGTTCAACAACCCGCACGGCGCCTGCCCGGCCTGCACCGGGCTGGGCAGCAAGCTCGAGGTCGACCCCGACCTCGTGATTCCGGACAAGAGCCGATCGCTGGGCGACGGCGCGATCAAGACCTGGGGGCGGACCGCCTACTTCTACAGCGACCTGGTCGAGGCGGTCGCGCTCCGGTATCGGATTCCGATGGACAAGCCCTTCGGAAAGCTGACCGTGAAGGAACAGAAGATCATTCTGTACGGCAACAACGGCGACCCCCTCCGGGTGCGCTACTCGGATAACGAGGGCCACCGGCGCTGGTACGAGACCAGTTACGAGGGGCTGGTGCCCAACCTGGAGCGGCGCTTTCGGGAGACCGAGTCGGACTACATTCGCGGCGAGATCGAGCGGTTGATGACCACCCGGCCCTGCCCGGTGTGCAAGGGCAAGCGATTGAAGCCCGAGTACCTGGCGGTCACCGTCACGGACCGGTCGATCATGGACGTGTCGGACCTGTCCATCGCCGCCGCCCAGGCGTGGTTCGCGCGCCTGCGGCTACCCGAGCGGGAGACCCTCATCGCGCGCGGCATCCTGAAAGAGATCCGGGAGCGGCTGCAATTCCTGGTCGACGTGGGGCTCGAGTACCTGACGCTGGCCCGGGCGGCCGACTCGCTGTCGGGGGGTGAGGCGCAGCGGATCCGGCTGGCGACCCAGATCGGATCGAAGCTGATGGGAGTCCTGTACATCCTGGATGAGCCGTCCATCGGGCTCCACCAGCGCGACAACCGCAAGCTGATCAATACCCTTCTCACCCTGCGCGATATCGGTAACACGCTGATCGTCATCGAACACGACGAGGAAACCATCCGCACGGCGGACTACGTGGTCGACATTGGCCCGGGCGCTGGGGAGCACGGCGGCAAGATCGTGGCGGCCGGCACGCTCGACGACATCCTCGAGTCCACCGAGTCGATCACGGGGGCGTACCTGCGGGGCGAGCGGAGCATCCCGCTGCCCAGCGGCCGGCGGACCGGGAACGGCTCGATGCTGGTCGTGCGGGGCGCGACCGAGAACAACCTGAAGAACATCGACGTGTACTTTCCGCTGGGCGAGTTGATCTGCGTGGCGGGAGTGAGCGGCTCGGGCAAGAGCACGCTGGTCAGCGACATTGTCTACCGGCGGCTGGCCCAGCACTTCTTCCGGGCCAAGGACCGGCCCGGCGCCCACCGGGAGATCTCCGGGCTGGGGTTCATCGACAAGGTGATCAACGTCGACCAGTCGCCCATCGGGCGGACGCCGCGGTCGAACCCGGCGACCTACACCGGGGTGTTCACCTACATCCGCGAGCTCTTTGCCCAGCTGCCCGAAGCGAAGGTTCGAGGCTATTCGCCCGGCCGCTTCAGCTTCAACGTCAAGGGCGGCCGCTGCGAGGCGTGCGAGGGCGACGGCATCATCAAGATCGAGATGCACTTCCTCCCTGATGTCTACGTGCCGTGCGAGGTGTGCAAGGGCAAGCGCTACAACAACGAAGCGCTCGAGGTCAAGTACCGCGGCCACAGCATTGCCGACGTCCTGGACATGTCCGTGGAGGAAGCCACCGAGCTCTTCGACAAGATCCCGCGGATCAAGCGCAAGCTGCAAACCCTGTGCGATGTCGGACTCGGGTACATCCGGCTGGGCCAGCCGGCCACCCAGCTGTCCGGCGGCGAAGCCCAACGGGTGAAGCTCACCGAGGAGCTGAGCCGGCGGGACACCGGACGGACGTTCTACATCCTGGACGAGCCGACGACGGGTCTGCACTTTGCCGACATCGAACGCTTGCTGAACGTCCTGCACCGCCTGGTCGACGCCGGCAACACGGTGGTGGTCATCGAGCACAACCTGGACGTCTTGAAGACGGCCGACCACATCATCGACCTGGGCCCCGACGGCGGCGATCGTGGCGGGGAGGTGGTGGCGACCGGCACCCCGGAGGAGATTGCGAGGAACCCCAAGTCGTACACCGGGCAATACCTCCGGCGCGTTCTGGTGAGTCGGGCCACCGGTCAGCGCCTGACCGCGGCCCGCTAGAATATCGCGCGATGAAGAGTCCGGATGGCCAGCAACCTCCTCCGAGGTCTCGTCCTCGGCTTTGCCATCGCCGCCTTGCCGGGGCCGATCTTCTTCCTGTGCCTTAGACGGACACTCACCCGCGGTTGGTCCAGCGGCATCGCCGCCGGGCTCGGGGTAGCTACCGGCGACGGTATTTACGCGGCGCTGGCGGCCTTCGGCGTGGCGGCGGTCACCGGCGCCCTGGTTGCCCAGCGTCGCGGTCTGGCGCTGCTGGGCGGCGGGGCCCTGCTCGTGCTCGGGCTCCGGTCGCTGCTGGCCGCCCCGGCGAAGTCCGAGCCCGACCCCGTTCCGGCGAACACCGGGCTGGGTGCTGGCTATCTCTCCACGCTGGGTCTGACGCTCACCAACCCGGCTACCATTGTGGCCTTCGCCGGCGTCTTTGCCGGGTTCGGACTGGGGCGGACCGGCGGGCCGGGCGCGATCCTGCTGGTCGCGGGCGTCCTGCTCGGATCCACGCTGTGGTGGGTGGTGCTGGCCAGCCTGGTGGCGTCCCTCCGCCGGCGGATCACGCCGGCCGTGGTGCGCGGCATCGGCCTCCTGTCGGGGCTGGCCATCCTGGCCTTCGGGTTGCTGGCGATCGCCTCGGCCGTGAGCGGGTATAGATAAAGGGTGAGCGCTCCCAGCCGAATCCTGGACCGGCCAGAGTATCTGCGCGAGCGGCTGAAGGCCCTGCCCGAGGGCCCCGGTGTCTACCTCATGCGCGACATCAAGACCCGGGTCATCTACGTCGGCAAAGCCCTCAGCCTGTACAACCGCGTCCCCAGCTACTTCCACGCCGCCAGCGTGCTGCCCGAGCACATCGCGGCCATGGTCGACCGGGTCTACGACTTCGACGTGATCACGACGGCCAATGAAAAGGAAGCGCTCGTCCTCGAGAACACGCTCATCAAGCGGCACAAGCCGCGGTTCAACATCCGGCTGCGGGACGACAAGAACTACCTCTATATCAAACTGCCCGTCAACGAAGACTTCCCTCGTGTATACACGGTCCGGCGGGCGGGGTCCGATGGCGCCAAGTACTACGGGCCGTACACCAACGCCATCGCACTTCGGAGCACCCTCAAGACGGTCCGCCGGGTTGTGCCCTATCGGACCTGCACCGACCACGAGTTCGCGCTGCACCGCCCGTGCTTCTACTACCACCTCAAGCTGTGCACGGCCCCCTGCGCCGGCTTTCAGACCCGGGACGAGTACCATCAGCAGCTCGACCAGATCGCCCTATTCCTGGAAGGAAAGTCCGACGACCTGGTCAAGCAGCTCAAACAGCAGATGACCGATGCGTCGGACGCGACCAAGTTCGAGGCGGCTGCCCGCATCCGCGACCGGCTGCAGGCGATCGAGACCATGGCGCAGCGGCAGCGGATGCTGGCGCTCGGCCGGTTCGACCAGGACCTGTTCGGCCTGGCCCGGGCCGATGGGCAGGCGATGGTGACGGTCTTCTCAGTTCGGGAGGGCAAGCTCTCCGGGTCCGAGAACTTCGAGCTAGTCGGCTTGGGCGGAGAGCAGACCGAGGCCGAGGCCGTGAATGCCTTCGTCAGCCAGTACTACGCCAGCGCCACCCACATCCCTAAGGAAGTCTTCGTGCCGGCCAGCCTGCCGGACGGGCCGGTGATTGAGCAATGGCTCTCCGAACGTCGCGGCTCCCACGTCAGTATTCGCGTTCCGCAGCGCGGCCGGCACCGCGAACTGCTCGCCCAGGCTGCGGCCAACGCGCAGGAAGCCATGCGCCAGCTGCGGATCAAGCTGGACTACGACGAGCAGCGCACCGGCGCCCTGCTCAGCGACCTGCGGCGCCAGCTGCGGCTGCCGGCCGTGCCCTCCCGGATCGAGTGCTACGACATCTCGAACATCCAGGGCAAGCACCCGGTGGGGTCGATGGTCGTCTTCGAGCACGGCCGGCCGAAGCCGGCCCACTACCGGCACTTCCGGATTAGGTCCGTTGTCGGAGCTAACGACTACGCGATGTTACAGGAGGTCCTGCGCCGGCGTTTCACCCGCTACACGCGGCCCGACGGAGGCATGCCCGAGGAGCCGAGCTTCAGCTCGCTGCCGGATGTTGTCCTGATCGACGGCGGCAAGGGGCAGCTCTCGGCGGCCCGCGAGGTCCTGGAATCGATCGGACTTGGACAGATCCCGACGTTTGGACTAGCCAAAGAACAGGAGGAACTGTTTGAATCAGGCCGGTCCGATCCAATCCGGCTGCCGCTCGACTCCGAAGCGCTCTTTCTGGTGCAGCGGATCCGGGATGAGGCCCATCGCTTCGCCATCACGTTCCATCGGGTGGTTCGCCGGAAAGATGCCTTCGCCTCCGTCCTCGACGGGATCACCGGGCTCGGACCAGTGCGGAAGCGGGCGCTGCTGCGTGCCTTTGGCAGCATCGACAGCATTCGCAATGCCAGCGTCGACGACCTGAAGACGGT
>VBID01000111.1 GCA_005880615.1 Chloroflexota bacterium | reverse complement strand
GTCTCTACCGTTGCCTACCGGCAGCTGGCCGAGCTCATCATCGGCTGGGCCGACCGCTTCGCCGGCGGCCGCACGGTCTGGGCCCTGGAAGGCGGCTATGACCTCGTCGCGTTGGGCGATTCGGCAGTCGCCTGTCTGCGGGTCTTAACAGCCTAGTTCTCCTCCCCCCTTGCGGGGGAGGGTAGGGTGGGGGGTATTGCTGGAGACCGCGGGAACGCTGCGCTCTCTGGTGTCTTGTCACCACGCGACCGACCTCCCCCTCCGGGTTTGGGTCGCGTGGCGGACCACAAAGGCCGCCGCCACGACGTCCTCGATCGCCAGCCCCAACGACTTAAAGAGCGTGATCTCACCCGGCGACCGTCGCCCCGGCTGCTTCCCAGCCACCACCTCGCCCAACTCCGCCACGATGTGGGCGGCGGTAATGGCCCCTTCCTGGATTGGGATCAGCAGGTCGCCCGCCTCGGCCATGGCCGATTCCCGGCTGTCGACGAAGACCCGGGCAGCGGCCACCGTCGCGCTGTCCAGCTCGCGCGCCGCTCGGGTCGAGGAGCCGACCGCGTTGATGTGCACCCCGGGCTTCACCCAGGAACGGCTCACCACCGGGTCGGGGCTGGCCGTCACCGTAGTCACAATGTCGGCCTCCCGCACCGCCGCCTCCGCCGTCGGGACGGCCTCAATCGGAAATCGGTATTTCGAGCGCTGCAGGGCCACGAACTCGCGCGCCCGCTCCGGTTTCCGGCTCCAGACCCGCACGCCCTGCAGCTGGCGGACCGAGGCGAGCGCTTCCAGGTGCGTGCGCGCCTGCACCCCGGCGCCCAGGATGGCCGCGGTGGCGGCGTCCTTACGCGCCAGTCGATCGGTCGCCACGCCCGATACGGCCGCGGTCCGAATGGCGGTGATGGCGCCCCCATCCATGACCGCCCGCAGCTCGCCCGTATCTGCGTCGAGGAGCGCGACCGTCCCCTGGTGGGTGTCGACGCCGCGCTCGGCATTGCCGGGGAACACGGAGACCGCCTTGAACCCGAGCGCCGCGTCGCTCCGGCCATCGCCCCACATGAAGCCCGGCATCATGGCCAGGACTCCCCGCCCGTCCGGGATGCTCATCACCGAACGCAGGGGCAGGTGGGCGCGGCCCTCAGCCAGGGCGGCCAGCGCCTCGGCCATGATTCGGATGCAGTCGCGCATGGGCAGCATGTCGTAGACGTCCCGCGCGGTTAGCGCCAGGAGTTCACGTTCAGGTTTCGCCATTCCGCTCCAGCCTCGTATGCGCCAAGTTCGAGCTACAATAGCGCGTCGCCGTCATCTCGCGTCGGGAGGTACACCGTGGCGAAGTCACGCGATAACCGGACCCGCGAGGAGAAAAAGAAGAAAAAGCCGAAGAAGGCAAAGCTGCCACCGCAGCCTGGTGGTGGCTTCGGCTTTGCGCCTCGCCCGCCGGTGCCGCCGCCCAGCTCGCCGGGAGCGCCATCGGTCTGAGCCGGCGAGCCCTGGCTCTGCTGGGGCTGCCGTTGCTCCTGTACACCGCCTCGCCGGCGCAGGCGGACGATCCCGGCACGCTGGCTGACCGCCTGGCCCAACTGCAGCAGCAACAGAGCCTGCAGCAGCAACACCTGGCCGCCCTGGAAGCGCAGCGGGCGCAGCTGCAACAGACCCTGCTCGGCCTGCAGGCCCAGCTGGCCGACACCGGCGCCGCCCTGGCGCCCATCGCCGCCCAGGCGGAGACGCTGCAGAACCAGCTCAACCTGAACCAGGACCGGCTGGGACGCGACGAAGCCGCCTACCGCATCCATCGCCAGGCCTTTCACACCGATGTGCGCCGGGTTTACGCCATGGGGTCGCTGCACTGGCTCGACTTCCTGGCCTCCTCGCGCAGTTTCGGAGACCTCCTGGACCGGATCCTGTACCTTGACCAGTTCGCGGTCGCCGAGTTCCACATGGCCAGCCGGCTGCAGGCCGAGCGAACCGCGCTCGAGGGCGAGCGCGCCATCCTGGCCCAGGAGCGAGCGGCCCTGGATCCCCTGCTGCAGGAGCTGCAGGCGCGCGTCGCCAGTGTCAGCCGGCAGCTGGACACGACCGCCGCCTATGACTCGCAGCTGGAGGCCGCCCACCGCCAGACCCTGATCGCTCTGGCGGGGCTGCGAGCGACCGGCCGGGCGCTGCAGACGGCGCTCGACCAGTACCAGGCCCAGCAGATGCAGATGGCCTTGAAGAATCCAGGCGCCACCTACGGCGTCACTTGTCCGCCCGCCGCGCCGGCCGGGTCGGTGCGGTTCTGCGGCCACGGCTGGGGGCACGGCGTGGGGATGGGCCAGTGGGGCGCGTATGGGATGGCCCTGGCCGGCAATGACTACCGCGCCATCTTGCAGCACTTCTACACCGGTACGATCCTCGCCACCGTGGATACCGCGCACACGCCC
Source organism: Chloroflexota bacterium (assembly GCA_005880615.1). Lineage (GTDB taxonomy): Bacteria > Chloroflexota > Dormibacteria > CF-121 > CF-121 > CF-121. The sequence goes on along the minus strand of VBID01000111.1, from coordinate 2,468 downwards.
ATCCACGTGGCCATCCTCTGGGGCGCGGGACCCGACCGGATCGTCGCCAGCGGCCCGGTGCAGGTCGCCGGTCCGAGCGGCAGCCGTGTCGCACAGGCCGGCGAACCGATCTCGGTCGCCCTGTCCAGCGGCCTGGTACGGGTCACCCCGCTGAACCCAGACACCCGCCTGACCCTCTACGGACCATTCGGCCGATACCACGCCTATCGCGGCTCGCTGGTCGCCCAGCCGAGTGGCGGGTTGCTCTACGTGATCAACACCCTGTCCATCGAGGACTATCTCCGGGGGCTCGCCGAGGTGCCCTCCACCTGGCGGCTGGACGCAATCAAGGCCCAGATCGTGGCCGCCCGCTGTTACGCGCTCACGCACCTGGGCACTACTGCCCTGTACGACGTCGACGACACCACCCAATTCCAGGTCTACCGGGGCATCGACAGCGAGAGCGACCCGCAGAACCAGGCGGTGGATGGCACCACGGGCCAGGTCCTGCTCTCGGATGGGCACGTCATCATCGCCTTCTTCTCGGCATCGGACGGGGGCCACACGGCCAACGTCTGGGATATCTGGGGCGGGTCGGGGACTGCCTATCCCTACCTGGTGGGCGTCCTCGATCCGTGGGACGTGGTGGCGCCGCGACACACCTGGTATACGGCGGTCTATGCGTACAGCGCGCTGGAGCGCGTCTACTTCAGCGGCGCCGATGTGGCCACCTACGGCCACCTGGTGAACCTCGACCTCAGCGATCGCGATCCCTCGGACCGGCTGAACACCGTGGGCCTGATCGGCACCCGCGGCACCAAGCGGATCGGCGTCGAAGCCTTCCTGCGGGCCTTCAACGACTCGCCGCTGACCGGGACCGACGTCCTCTGGAACGAGATGTTCGGCGCTACGCCCTCACCCACCTGGCGTTACTGGTGAGCATCTTCCTCGAATATTTCGGAGGGTGGGGACGGGGTTCTAGGCCGACAGCTCGCGCTTGCGCAGCTTGATCCGTTCGGCCGCGACGAGCACGCGCTTGCGCATCCGGATGCCCTTGGGGGTGACCTCCACCAGTTCGTCGTCCTCGATAAAGTCCAGGCATTCCTCTAGCGACATCTCCCGCGGCGGGACGAGCTTGACGGTGGCGTCCTCAGTGGACGCGCGCATGTTGGTCTTTTGCTTCTGCTTGGTGGCATTGACGTCGATATCGCCGCCTCGCCGGTTGAGCCCGATGATCATGCCCTCGTAGACCTGCGTGCCGGGGCCGATAAAGGGGAGACCGCGCTCCTGGACGCCCTGTAACCCATAGGCGACGGCCATGCCGGTCTGGCTGGCCGTCAGCACGCCGCTGCGAGTCGACGAGGGCAGGGTGCGCCAGCGCTCCCAGCCAACCAGCCGGGTGGACATTACCCCGGTCCCGCGGGTGAGCGTCAAAATCAAGCTCCGCAATCCGATTAGCGCCCGGGTCGGCGCGCGATACGTCAGCCGCGCCCCGCTGCCAGCGTCGGTCCGCATCGACTGGAGCTGCGCGCCTCGCGAGCCGAGCGCCTCCGTAATAGCGCCCACCGACTCGGCGCTGCAGTCGATCAGGCATTCCTCGATGGGCTCGTGACGTTGCCCGGCGATCTCACGCGTGATCACCGCTGGGCGCGAGACCTCGAATTCGAATCCCTCGCGGCGCATGGTCTCGATCAGGATGGCGAGGTGCAGCTCGCCCCGGCCGCTGACTTCGAAGATGTCGGCGCTGGCCCCGTCGGCAACCCGGAGGGCCACGTTGGTCTGCAACTCGCGGGCCAGGCGAGCCCGTAGCTGCCTCGAGGTGCTGCTGACGGTAGCGTCGCGACCGGCGAAGGGGGACTGGTTGACCGAGAACTGCATCTTCAGGGTTGGCTCGCCGACCTCTAGCCGCGGCAAGGGTTCCGGATTCTCCGGGTCCGCCACGGTGTCGCCCACCGCGATATCGGGAAGGCCCGAGATGTAGACGATCTCACCGGCGGCGGCCTGCTCGGCGGGCTTTCGCTGCAGGGCCTCGACCGTCAGCAGGGTCGCGATCCGCTGGCGCGGCCCGATCCCGCTCTCGCTGCAGCGGACCACCTCCTGCCCGGGCCGGATGACCCCGCGGGTGATCCGGCCGATGGCCAGCCGCCCGATATGGTTGTCGTGATCCAGGTTGCTGATCAGCAGCTGCAGCGACCCGGCCGTGTCGCCCAGCGGCGGCGGGATGTAGGTCAGCAGCGCATCGAGGAGCGGCTCGAGGGTCGTTCCCGGGTGGCGCAGGTCCATCGTCGCCGTCCCCAGGCGGGCGTTGGTGTAAATCACCGGAGCGCTGAGCTGATCGGCATTCTTGGCCAGCTCGAGCAGCAGGTCATGGGTCGCCTCCACCGTCTCTGCCGGCCGCGCATTGACGCGGTCGATCTTGTTCACCACGATGATCGGCATGAGACCGAGCTCGAGGGCCTGCCGGAGCACGACCCGGGTTTGCGGCATCG
>VBID01000053.1 GCA_005880615.1 Chloroflexota bacterium | reverse complement strand
GGCGGCCGTTCGCGATGCACAGGGGCAGCGACCGGACGATCCGTCGAATGCCCTCCAGCGCGACCGGTGGAACAAGCGGGTTGACCTCGCGCGCATAGCAGGCTTCGACGCAGTGCGCCAGGGCGTTCATGGCGGTCGAGGCGGTCAGCTCCGCGGAAAGGTCAACCGTGACTTCGGGGTCGTAGATGGCCAGCTTCGGCAGCACCGCATCGTCTCGGCGCACCGACTTGCGTCCCTGTGCGTGGTCGGTCGTCCCGAACACCGGCGTCATCTCGGAGCCGGCATAGGTGGTGGGGATGGCGATCAGCACGGGCGACCCCCCACCCCGACCCTCCCCCGCAAGGGGGGAGGGAGAAAGAACGATCCCCTTCCCCACACCGATCGCGCTGCCTCCCCCCAGGGCGACCACGACCTCGATCTGGTGCTTCGCGGCGATGGCGCGCGCCGCCTCGACCGTTTCCCGAGGGACGTGCGGTTCCACCTCGGTGAACTCGGCCGCCAACCGGCTCCCCAGCGAGGACCGGATCCGGGCCGCGTGGCTCGACGCTTTCAGGCTCGGCGTGCACACAAACAGCACACGCTGACCGCGCGTCTCGGGCTCCGAGCCGACGCGGTCGATCGCCCCGCGCCCGAAGAGGACGCGGGACGCCTTCAGTGTCCAGCCGTTACTGGGCGAGCGGGCGACCCTCCATCACTTCTAGCGGATCGGCCTCGATCTCCAGCAGTTCCCCGTCCGGGCCCTTGAAGTACAGCGAGTTCTCCACCCGATCCGGACCGAAGTACTGGATTTTGCGCGTGTCGAGCTCCCCGCGGATGCGATCGAACTGGTCGCGCGGAACCGAGATCGAGACGTGGTGCATGCCGCCGATCGACTCCCGGGTCGGCGGCATCGGATCCTCCGGGAAGTCGAAAAAGGCGAGCAGGTTGCCGTGTCCCAGGTCGTGGAAGAAGTGGGTCGAGCTGGCCAGATCGCGATTCTCGAACAGCTCAACCAACGGGAAACCCAGCACCTCGCTGTAGAACTTGATGGTCCGCTCGATATCGGAGCAGATCAGCGCCAGATGGTGAATGCCCTGGGCGCTGGTCGCTCCGCGCTTCGGTTTTGGCTTCAGGTAGGCGGCCTTGAGCGCCTCGCGCTTGGCGCCGTAGTCAACCTTGGTGGTGGCCATCCGAACCTCCTCGCCTAGATTTTGAAGAACAAGCGCCGGATCTTATAGGCGAGCGCGCGGTCGCCGATGGCCGCTCCGCCCGGGAAGCGCTGGTAGGCCGTCAGGACCCAATCGTTGGGATCGAAGTTGAAGACGACCGGACAGGCGGCCACACTCGCCTCTTCGTAGGTGAGCTTGCCGTCTTTGACCTGCACCTTCCAGCTGCCGCCCTGGTCGCCACTGATCCGGACGCCCCAGGTCGCGTCAAATCCCTTGGCCGCCTCTTGATCCACGGTGACCTGCAACACGATGAACATGTACGGCATCAGGGTGTTGGCCGCATCGTCGCTGAGCGGCTGCACCTGGCCGAGTCCCGCCCGAATATCCCAGCTGTGCACCGAGTAGTCGATAAGCTGGAACGCCGGGTAGATCATCGTGGACAAGGGCCCCATGTAGACGTGGGGGATTTGCTCGCTCGTCCACTGCTCCGGAGTCAGCGCGTCGAAGATCTCGAACAGCTTCGTCGACGACGCCTTGAGTCGGGCAATCAGTTGGGTGCGCGATGAACTGCGAAAGCGCTTGGACCCGGTGTCGAGCATGCCCGCCATGCCCGGCAGCCCGAGGGCCTCGGGAAATGGCTTCTTGGCGCGGGCCAGGGCGAACCGCTCGATGTACCCCTCAGTGACATCGACCAGGTGGCCCACCTGGTCGCGGATTTCCCACTCCGTGCACGCGGTCGGCGTCTTCCAGGTCTCGTCATCGGTGCTGTCGATCAGGTCGTAGAATCCCTGGCGCTCCTGGCGGACGACCTTAAGCAGGTGGTCCTTCCCTTCGGGAGCAAAGGTGTTGACGCGAGCCGGACGGACTTCGACGCTCATGCAACCTCCTCCTTGACAGGCCCTCGTTCAACTGCCTCCCCACGGGAGGGCAGCCTGGGGCTCAGGCCGCCCCTAGAATGCGCCCGAACTAGCCAAAAGACAAGCGGGGAAAACGCCACCGCCGCCGGCCGCGAGGAGGGTGCACCGGCGACCGCGTGACAATTCCCACTCTATGGCGGGTGCGGGAATTTCGCAGATGTGTCGGATATTCGCCTGGTCACCACTGAAAAAGCGGGGCGAAGATCGAGACGATTCGGTAGGCGACGGCCTGGTCGCTATGCCAAGAGCTCCTTACATTCCCTCGAACTCCAAAATCTGACGGACCTCGAAGACCCCGCCGTCGAAGGGTGCCCGCTTCAGCCACTCGAGGGCCTCGTCGAACGAGCGCACCTGCCACAGCCAGTACCCGCCTACGAGTTCCTTGGTCTCGGCAAATGGCCCGTCGATGACGGTGCGCTTCTTGCCGTCGAACCGAACGCGCCTGCCCTGCGAGCTCGGGTACAGGCGACCACTCCCGAGTACTACTCCCGCCTTGACCAGCTCTTCGTTGAACTTCTGGAACTCCGCCATAGCCTCCGCCGTCGGGGGGGTCGGTGACCCGCTCTGCTCGCCTTCCTTTGCCAGCACCAGCACGCGCATCTCTATTTCCTCCTAATGGATCTGATCCGGAGGCTTTTTGGAACGTCTGATCCGCATTCTGGCGGCTTGAGCTCTTCCACGCCTCAGTAATACATCGAATGGCAGGCCGCCTTTTCGACATGGCCCGACCGCCAATCATCGCGGTCGGTCCTCGACCGGTCCTAACGCACATTGGTTTACGCGGCCAAACGGGTCAACGTGGACGCACTCGGTCATTTGGCGGAATCGGTCCGAAAGTCTCCGGTCACCCGAGCAGAACCCCCTGGCGATCGCAGAGCTCGCGCACGGCGACCCACTAAAGTAAGAGGATGGGCTCCGATCCGTAACGTCGGGGCCACGGCTTAGCGCCCCACGCAGGAGGTCAGCAACCACTATGGCTAAGAGGAAACCTGGAACGAAGGACACGCAGAAGTCCGCCAAGAACACCACGGCCAAAAAGAGGTACGAGGGATTCACCGACCAGGAACGAGCCGCGATGAAGGAGCGCGTCAAAGAGATGAAGGCGGCCGCGGACCAGGCCGAGGGGGAAAGCGCTCTGCTCGCGAAGATCGCCGAGATGCCGGACCCGGATCGCGCCATGGGCAAGCGGCTCCATGCGGTCATCAAAGCCAGCGCGCCAGCCCTATCGCCGAAACTCTGGTACGGCATGCCCGCGTATGCGAAGGACGGCAAGATCGTCTGCTTCTTCCAACCTGCGCAGAAGTTCAAGACGAGGTACGCGACGTTAGGCTTCAACGACGCGGCGCACCTCGACGAAGGCTCGATGTGGCCCACCGCCTTCGCTCTGACGAAGTTGACCGCCGCCGACGAGGCAAGGATCGGCGCGCTCGTGAAGAAAGCGCTGAGCTGAGGACTGGGCTCGACACCGGGCCCCGCCCGAGGCGGGACGGCCTGGCCTCTCGCTAAGCCCCCGCCTGGAAGGACGCCACCCCTGACCAGCGCGCCCCGCTGGTCTCCAGCATCATGTCCGAAATACAGTCAAAGACTGGATCATCATCGCGGTCCGGCCTCGACCCCGGCTGGTCGCCCTACTTCGAGGAGCTATTGCGGGCGTCGCGTCCTCGGAGCACCACACTTGGTCTTATTCGAACTGTCGGGAGATGCGGGAGCGGCTTGAGCTTCTCCTCGGTCCACCTCCACTACCAGCTGGGCCCGCCGCCGCTCACCTGCGCTCCAAGCTGACGGAGCACTTCGATTAGACGGGTGATGTCGCGGCGCCGGAACATGTCCCGGGTGGCGCATACCCGGCCTGCCTCGAACTCCAGGCACGCGCCAGACGAGAACACCTCGACCTTCCGCAGGCCCGACAGGGCCTGGTCACCCTTGACAGGCGGCTGCCGGAAGGACCAGCGGATTCGGTCGCCGCTGACCTCCAGGATGTTGCGGCGGTTGACCGCTTCCATGAAGAGGATCGAAATCACGGCGCCGCCGACGATGATCAGCCACAGGGTCCGGGCCGCGGGGCGGGCCCAGATCCGCGTCAGGACGGCGTTGATGCCGCCCAGGACACCGACGAAGGCCAGCAGCCCTGGGAGGCCGTAGCCACCAAGGGTGCTGCCGTGGATGACGAGGCGTCGCTCCATGCTTTGCGCAGACTAACAGCGTCGGCTCGAGGTTCGATCGGTTACACCTGCGCGTTACTTGGCCGATACGCTTGGTTCGAATAAGAACGCGTAACCTACCGCATTTGAACTTGGAGCGGGAGACGAGGGTCTCCCGCGCAGTTTCCGCCCCTCCCCCACCAATTCGTTTTAGATACCGTTTGGCAGATGTTGCATACGAAGTGAATGCTCCCGCGACTCCGGGCGACTCTTTGGCGCTGCCCGTGCGGACGCTAGTGTGAAACGGCCGCCGCCGCCAGCTCCGAAACCAGCCGCCGCTCCCAAAACCGTGACAGCTTGAAAGGCTCGATCAAGCTCGGTGTCTTGCCGGTCGTGATCAGCTCGGCCATGCAGACGCCAGAGACGGGGGCAGCTTTGAAGCCGTATGTGCCCCAGCCGCAATCGACGAAGAACCCGTCGACTTCGGTTTTGCCCATGATGGGGCTGTAGTCTGGCGTGATGTCACACAGGCCCGCCCAGGCGCGCAGCACCTTGACCGGCGCCAGGATCGGGAGGAGCTCGAGGGTGTGGTGCGCACTCTGTTCGAGGAAGCCGATGGTCGAGTGCTGGCTGTAGGTCGTGTAGGGCTCGATCTCGGCGCCGATCAGGACCTCCCCGCGATCGGTCTGGCTGACATAGATGTGGAGGGTGGCCGAAACCAGGATCACGTGCAGGAAGGGCTTCAGTGGCTCGGTTACGAACGCTTGCAGCACATGCGTGAGAATGGGCAGCTCGACGCCGGCCATGCGTCCCACCTCGCTGGACCAGCCGGCGACGGCGGCCACCACGACCGGCGCCGACACGTCCCCCGCCGTCGTGCGCACCCCGGTCACCCGACCGCGGTCAGCGAGAATCCCGGTGACCTCGGTCGCGGGGTGGATCTCCACGCCAAGACGCGCGGCGGCGCGCGCGTACCCCCACACGACCGCATCATGCCGGATGACCGCGCCCGGCGGATGGTAGAGCGCGGCCTGGATGGGGTACGCGGGATGGGCGCTTAGGTCGAGCTCCGGGCACAGCTCGTGGATCTCTCTCGGGTCGATGACCCGGCTGTCCACGCCGAGGAGGCGATTGACCGCGGCTCGTTCGACCATGACATTTACGGCCCGATCCGTATGCGCCAGCGTGAGGTGGCCCTGCTGTGAGAACAGCAGGTTGTAGTCGAGCTCCTGCGACAGCCGTTCGTAGAGGCGCAGACTCTCCTTGTAGAACGCGACGCCCTCCGGCGTCCGGTAGTTCGCCCGGATGATCGTGGTGTTCCGCCCGCTCGCCCCGCTGCCGATATAGCTTCGCTCCAGGACCGCAACCCGGCGCATGCCGCGCTTGGCCAGTTCGTAGGCCGTGGCCAGGCCGTGTACGCCACCGCCGATGATCACGGCGTCGTAGCTGGATCGCAGCGGCTGATGATGCCACATGGTCCAGGGCTGGAAATAGCGAAGCGGGTTGAGCACCGTCATCGCCAGCCCTCCGCCGTCAGGGCGTCCCAGCCCACCGCCCGGCCCTGAAGTCGCCCGGCCGTTTCCGCGACGGTCTGCCACAGGTAGCGTCCAGACTCCGAGGCCGCATAGACCTCGATGGCGTATTCGCCGCGCACCAGGATGGCCGGGACTTTGGCGAGGCGCAGCCCGGTCGCACCGCCCGGGCCAACCGTCGAGACATCCATCGACGTCAGCCGCGCCAGGAGATCCCAGGCATTGGGTCCGAGCAGGGCGATGCCGGCGTACACGCACGTGACATCGGTTGCCATCCCCGACACCCCGGCGGCCTGCTCGGCCGCCGCCAGCCAGGGGGCGACGTCGCTGGGTCGTGTCAGGATCAGGGCCGATCGCGCGCTCAATCGGGCCACGCGCACCTCGGGGCCAGGCGCCAGCCGCGCCAGCATCTCGTCGACGGCTCCGCGCAGGTCGATCTTTCCGCGCGGCGTCACGTCAGCGATCGCCAGCCCGCCGCGGATAGCGGCGCGCTCGAGGTCAACCGGCCCGTAGGCCGCGGGTATCTCCCAGCCGTCGAGCCGATCGAAGCGGGCGCCGAGCCCGGCATGCAGGCGATGGGCAGGGGTGCGCCTGACCGGCTCGGTCCCGGAGCGGGCTGGGAGTCCCGACATCTCGAGGACTATGGGTGGGTCGCTCACGAGCGCAGTCTCGTACCGTCCGGATCGTAGAAGGGGGCGAGATGGACCTTGCCGGTGGACCGCCTGGTGTCGAAGGCGATCTCGAAAACCCGTCCGTCCTTCACCCACGAGCGGGGCAGCCACGCCATGCCGATGCCGCCCTGCTGCACACCGCTCCAGCGGCTGGAGCACACGCGACCGACTGGCCGGCTGTCCTCCACGATGCTGGCACCCTCCGGCGGCACGTCGCCACTCTCGACGGTAAAGCCGCAGAGGCGTTCTGTCTCACGGTCAGGATCTGTCAGCGAGGCGCGGCCCAGGAAGTCCGGCTTCTCCAGCTTGACCAGCCAGTTGAGGCCGGCCCCGTACGGCGTCGACAGCGCATCCGTGTCCTGGCCGACGATGATGTGCTGCTTTTCCAGGCGCAACACGCGCTGCGTTTCCAGGCCGAACGCGGCGATGCCCAGGCCACGGCCGGCCTCCATGATGGCGTCCCAGGCGTGTTCCCCAAAGGCGCTCGGCAGATGGATCTCATAGCTCAGCTCGCCGACGAACCCGATTCTCAGGATCAGCGCCGGGACGCCCGCCATCAGCCCGCGCGCGGCCGCCAGATAGGGGAGCGCCGCCGCCGACATGTCCAGGTCGGTCAGCCGCTGCACGACCTCGCGCGAGCGTGGTCCGGCCACGTTGATCGCCGCATAGCCGCCGCTCATATTGAGCAGTTGCGCATCGAGCCCCCAATCGGCGAGCCACCAGCGCATCCATTGCTCCATGCCGGCGGTCCCGCCGGTGGTGGTGGTCACGAAGAACTCATCCGGCTCGAGCCGGCAGATGATGCCGTCGTCGAGGATCACGCCCTGGTCGTTGAGCATGGCCGCGTACCGGATCCGGCCGATCTTGAGATCACCCACTCGACTGGGATAGAGCCGTTCGAGCAACGCAACGGCTTGCGGGCCCTTAATGCGGAACTTGCCCAGACTGCTCACGTCGATCAGGCCCACTCGCTCCCGGACGGCCCGACATTCCTCGCGCGGGTCCTGGTAGTGATGCGGTCGCCGCCAGTCGCCGGCCCACATGAACTCCGCGCCAGCGTCCGCGTGCCGGTCGTGGATGGCCGTCTCCTTGCGAGGGGTCGGCGATCCCGCCGCCAGGACCTCGAGCGAGACCGGGGTCCAGGGCGGCCGGTTGGTCGGGGTCCCGGTCGGCGCCACCGCGCGCCTCGTCAGCGCCGCGGCCAGCCGGACGGACCCGATGAGGCAGGCCTTTCCCTGGCAGGGGCCCATCGAGAACGTGGTGTAGCGCTTGAGGAGCTCGATGTCGTCGAACCCTTCGATGACCGCCTGCTCCATCTCTGTCTTGGTCACGTCCATGCAGACGCAGGCGAACTGCTTCCCACCCGCCGGGCTGTACGCCGGCGGTGGCCCAGCCGCGGCGGGCGACGAGCCATTCACGTCGCCGGTGAGCCGGACATGGTCGGGCAGACCCGCGGCCGACAGTGTCTGCCGACGCTCGTCGAAGGCGACCTGCCCGCCCATCTGGGAGATGAGACTGGCCGCCGGGACGCTCAGGCCGCCGATGACGAGGAGGTCGCACGACAGCCGGCGCACGCCCCGCGGGCTGCGCAGCTCGACGCCCTGCACCCAGCGCCGACCGACCGCGCTCTCGATCACCTCGGTGGCAGGGTCGATGATGGTGACCTCGGCGCCCGCGGCCGTCAGCGCGGCCGCGGTCTCCCCCGCTCGCGGAGCGTACCGGATGACGACCGCGCGGTCGCCCGGGAGGACCCGGTACAGGTGGAGGAGCCGATCGACCGCCTCGCCGGTCATGATCCCGGGCAGGTCGTTGTTGGCGAATACCGGCACCTGCTCCATCGAGCCGGTGGCCACGATGACCTCCGTGGGTCGGATGTGCAGCAGGCGGTCTTCGCTGGCCGCCACGATCAGCCCGCCTTCGAACCCACCGATCGCCGGTGTGCCGAGGAACACCTGGACGCCGGCCGCCTCGGTTTCGGCGGTGAGCTGGGCGGTGGTCGAAAAAGCCGGGGAGCTGCGGGTCCGGCCGCCCAGCTCTGGCCGGGCCTCGAGGAGCACGGTTCGCTTCCCGGCGCGGGCGCTCTGCGCCGCCGCGCTCAGGCCCGCGCGACCGCCGCCGATCACGAGCACGTCGGAGTGCAGATGGACCTTGTCGGTCGCCTGCGCGATGACCCGGTCGGGCAGCCTGCCCAATCCCGCCATCCGGCGGATGAGGGGCTCGACCAGCGGCCAGAGGAAGCGCGGCCGGTGGAACGTCTTGTAATAAAACCCGGCCGGCAGGGCGAACGCGAACCGGTTGAAGATGCTGAGCAGGTCATGGTCGACCGAGGGCCAGGCGTTCTGGCGGTGCACCGACATCCCGTCGCGCACAGGCGTCAGGCAGGCGCGCACATTGGGCACGCCATCCACCGTGACCAGGCAGTTGGAGCAGGCGCCGGTCATACACCGGAGGCCGCGCGGACGATGGTATTTGAAGGAACGGCCGGTGATGGCCACCCCGTTCACCGCCATCGCCGAGCCGACGGTGTCGCCGGCAAACGCCTGAAGCCGGCGATCGTCCAGCACGATGGTGACGGCGCGACTGCGGTCGAGGCTTTCCGAGGGGTCCCGCGGCAGGCGTCTCATGCCCGGTGTGCAGCCCGCTGCTCGGGCCAGTAGGTTTCTTCGATCAGGTTGGACCGGGTATCGCGTCGGGCCAGGAACCATCGCTGGCATCCATCCCGGTGGTACCACCACTCGACCTGGGTGCCGGCGACGTTGCGACGGAAAAACAGGTAGCGTGCCAGCTCGGCGGCCGCGGCGCCGGGGGCGGGCCTCCGGTTCGACTCGCCACCGTAGGAAAACTCGGCGGCCTCCCGGTTGCCGCAGTCGGGACAGGGAACCAGGAAGGCCATCAGCCCGAGCCCGACGACGCTGCGCGGGTGACCTCGAGCAAGTACGCCACCATGGTGTCCTTTCCGGCCAGGCGAAGATCGAAGGCATCGGACAATTGCTCGACGCGCCGGATCTGGTCCCGGTTCGCCTCGAAAAGCTCTGAGAACGGAAAGAAGCCGAAGTCAACCACCCGGGACTTGAGCCCCAGCGCCTCGAGCTGGCGCGACGTCTCCCGCTGGCCGATGATGGACAGCTGCATAAAGTAGGCCCGTCCATTCTCGGCAAGCACGCGGGGGAGGATCCTGATGAAGTGGTCGAGAATGTTCCGTCCCCAGTAGTCGAGGGGACGGTGCCCGGTTGGTTCCTCAAAAGGGTCGACCGGCATCTGGTAGAGGCTGGCGACACACACGTCGTAGCGTTGGTCGGGTTCCCACTCGTAGAGGTCGACCTCCTCGGCGCGGATCATGCCCGCCACACCGTTGCGGAAGGCATTGGCCATGGTGTTGGCGATCGCGTTCCGGTCGATGTCGATGGCATGTACCGCCCGGGCGCCGTTGAGGGCCAGTTGAATGCCCAGAATGCCACAGCCACAACCGACATCGAGGCACGTTCCCTCTTGACCGATTCGCTCCGTGAACAGGTACTTCCAGCAGAGGAAGCTACCTTGCGTGGGAATGAAGACGCCCGGATCCACCGTCAGCTCGGGAAACGGGAGCGGATAGAGGGGTCGACCGCCCGCATCCGCCCAGGGCACCGGTTCCGGCTCGGGCACCCGACTTTCCTCTCGCACCGAGATCACCGGAGGGCGGGCATGGCCCGGCTTGGTTTGCGCCACCGCGGCGGCCACCGCCCCAATGTGCTCCGGGGTGGTGCCGCAGCAGCCGCCGATAATCTGGGCGCCTTCCTCCCGCCACGACTGCGCCAGATGGCCATACTGGGTCGGTCCGACGTGCTCGTCGAATCGCCACCGGGGGCCGACCATGTGGCCAAGATTCGGGTAGACGCCGAGGGGCAGCTCGGTGAAGTCGCGAAGCCACCCGATCATCCCCGGGACGTGGTCGATCGGCAGGCAGTTGATGAGGAGGGCTTCGACACCCATCGACTCGAAGCGGCGAGCCGCCCGACCAAAGAGGTCGCCCTCCGGGGGTCCCCAGTGCTGGCCATAGACGCCGCAGACGCCGTGGCGGCAGCGCCGGAAGGAGAGCCAGACTGGGATCCCGGTGCCGAGTAAGAGCTCAACCATCTTGTAGGTGGCCGGGTCACGAACCAGGGTCAGTGTTTCCAACAGGATGAGATCCGGCGGTTCCTCCTCGAACACGCGAGACAACAACTCGACCGTCTCGTGGCGGGCCGGCGACTGGCCTTCCTCGGAGATCGCGAAAGCCACCGAACAGTTTGCTTGCCGTCCGGCCTCGGCGATGGCGCGCCGCGGAAGATGGATCCCGAGGCGGGCCACGTCCATCCAGTGCCGGCCCTCGGGGGTCGGCCCGCCCAGTCGCTGCTCGGCCTCCGGCGCCGCGAGAATCGACCAGGTATTCGTCGAAATGACGTCGCAGCCCGTGTCGACGTACCGATGGTGCACCTCCAGGACGGCCTGCGGCACCCGGTACAGCGCCCAGGTCCCCCACAGCTCGCGGTCGAGCCCCGCGTTCCCCTTCAGCGGGCTGAGCCGCTGGAGTTCGGTGGCGATCCCCCCGTCCAGGATGACACAGCGATCCGCTGCCAGCAGGTCGCGGACATGTTGGTACGCGGCCGAGCGGCTAGAGCCTCTCGGCGAAGTCACGGTTATCTTGCTTGAGGGTGGGATCGGTCCCTAAAAATGCATGCTTCGACATGTCGGGCGAGTAGCGACTCGCCGGGGGCGTCCGGCCCAACGCCTCGGCCAGGCTGCGAATGTGATGAGGGCCGGCGCCGCAGCAGACCCCGAGGTAGTTGACCCCCATCGCATGCGCCGCCCGGGCAAAGTCCGCCAGCTCATACCGGGTGCACACAAATGGGTCGAGGGCCGTCGGAAAGGGGCGGATGTCGGTCAAGGGATCCCGCAAGGACTGCATGGTCGGCTGCTCGGGCGTGGTGCGATACGGTACCGGGAGCGCGGCCACGTGGCAGGATACCGCCTGGCGCACCTGCTCGAGCAGCGGCAGGATGGTGCGCGGGCCACGGCCGCAGTTGATCCCCACCACATCCGCGCCGGCGTCTTCCAGGCGCTTGGCGGCTTCGCCGGCCGTGTAGCCGTCGCGCGTCGTCGCTTCCTGGTGGAAGACCATCGTCACGACGGTCGGCCGGCCGCTGCGGCGCATCGCCTCGAGCGCCAGCAGCGCCTCGCCGACGTAGCTGAAGGTCTCGCCAATGAAGAGGTCGACGCCCGCCTCCATCGCCCAGCCGACCTGCTCATCGAAGATCCCGCGCACCGTGCGACGCGCGGCGTCATCGGCCGCGTAGATATTGGTATTGGAGAGATCGCCCGCCAGCAGCGAGTTCGACTCCATCGCCACCTGCCGGGCAATCGCCAGGGCGTTCCGGTTGAGCGGCTCGAGCAGGTGTTCCTTGCCGATCAGCCGAAGCTTCTCGCGGTGCCCGTAATAGGTGAACGCCTCGACGATGTCAGAGCCGGCGTGGACAAACTCCCGATGCAGCTCGGTGATCACCTCGGGATGCTCGAGCACGACCTCGGGAACAAAGGCGCCCGCCTGTAGGTATCCGCGCCGTTCGCACTCGAACAGGTAGCCTTCGGCGCAGACCACGACGTCCGTGCCGAGCCGCTCCAGCAGCCCCGGCTTCACACCGACGTCCGTTTTGCCCATCAAACCGTGATCCCTCCTGGACAAGGAAAGCGTTCGATTCCGTAGCTCCCGGTCAGGAGCGATGGTAACGCACCCGGGCCTCTGGGTTCAGGGCCGCCCGCAGCGGCTGTCCCCGCAGAAAGCGCAGGGCTTCCTCAGCGGCCAGCACGCCGAGCTCGCGAACCGCGTCGTCCGAGTACCAGGCGACGTGCGGCGTGATCGACGCATTGAGGTCGCGGAGAAAGGGTAAGGAGAGATCCGGGAAAGGCTCCCGTTCCAGCACGTCGAGCGCCACCGCCCCGACGATCCCCTGGTCGATCGCCGATTGCAGCGCGTTGAGGTCGATGAGCCCCCCGCGAGCCGTGTTCACGATGATCACGCCTCGCCGCATTTGGGCGAAGGCGCGCTCGTCCAGCAAATGCCGCGTCTCTAGCGTCAGCGGCGCATGCAGGCTGATCACGTCGCTGGTGCGAAACAGCTCGTCGAGCGGGAGGCCGGCGACGCCGAGTTCGGTGAGTCGCGCCGCGTCCAGGTGCGGGCTGTAGGCCACCACCGCCATGCCAAATGCCCGCGCCCGCAACGCCACCTGGGACCCGATCCTCCCGAGGCCAACGATCCCCAACCGTCGCCCCTGGAGCCGGCGGATCGCCGGGAACTCGACCGATGCCCAGCCCTTCTCGGGCCAGCTTCGCTGAAAATGATTCAGGCGGCGGGCGGCCGCCAGCAGGAGCAGCATGGTGTGGTCCGCCACCTCCTGGACGGCGTAGTCAGGGACATTGGCGACCAGGATCCCCTGCTCGGTGGCGGCCTCGACGTCGATGCCATCGACGCCGACCCCGCAGCGCACGATCAAGCCGACGCGTCTCAGGAGACGGATGGCAGGCTTTCGAAGCGGGACGAAGGTCACGATCAGCACATCGGCGTCGGCCGACCGGGCGGCGACCTCCTCGGGGGTGAGCCCGTCCGGCAAGCATTCGTAGGTCGTACCGCCGGCGTCAAGGGTGGCGATGGCTGCCTGGAGCATCGCCGCGGAATCGGTGATGACGACGCTTTGGCTCATGCGGTCTCGATACTATTAAAGGCGAATGGCCGCCCTTCACGGTGCCCGCTACGTCATCATCGGGGCTGGGGTTCACGGCCTGTCCACGGGATGGCATCTGGCGAAAGAGTTGAAGGCCCGCGGCCAAGGCTCCGGCGACGATGTCCTGATCCTGGACAAGACGGGGATCGGCGCCGGTCCCTCGGGCCTGGCCTGTGGCGTCGTTCGGAACAACTATTTCCAGCCGGCGATGCGGGCGCTAATGGCTCACAATGTCTCGGTCTGGGAGTCCGATCCCGAGGCCTTTCACTACCACCCGGTCGGCTTCATGCAGATCTCCCCGGAAGTGATGCACGCCGATGTCGCGCAGATTTATGACGAGCAGCGGGCCATCGGCTATGACTCCGTTTTCGTCGAGGGCGAGGCCGAATGCCGCGACTACATGGGGAACCTGTTCCCGGACTGGAAGGCCAAGGGCATCACCAGCGTCCTCCACGAAAAGAAGGGCGGCTATGCCGAGAACATGCATTCCATGCGAGGACTGGCGGGCAAAGCCCAGGCCGAGGGAGTCGAGATCCGCATTCCGGTGCGGGTGACCGGCATTCGAATGCAAGGCGGGGCGGTGGTAGGCCTGCAAACCGACCAGGGCGACCTCTCCTGTGAGCACCTGATAATCGCCACCGGGCCCTGGGTCCGTGACCTCTGGCAGATGCTTGACCTGCCGGCTACGGTCACGGTGCTGGGCCGCGACGGGAAGCGGCACGAGCGGCCGATGTGGACCTATTGGTGCCTGCAGGAGGGAACCCTGGGCGTGGATCCCAACTATCTGATGATGAGCGATGGCAAGATGCCGCCCGTCATCCACGTCGACACCGACGTGGAGCTGTGCGACGACCAGGATGGCTCACTGATCACCGACAAGCTCTGGGGAATTTATTACAAGCCGGACTTCAACTTCGGTGGCGTCCAGGGTGGCACCACCCCCTGGAAGGTCGAGCAGCCGGCGGCCCAGGTAGCGGTCGATCCGTACGGACCGAAGAGCACGGAGTTCATCGTCGGCCCGGAGTTCGAGCGCATGTGGACCTCCGGCCTCGCGTTCTGCCACACCCGGTTCGAAGGCAAGCGCGGCTTGTACCACAAGGCGCCCTCCGGCGGGATCGGCGCCTTCACGCCCGACAGCTTTCCGGTCTTCGACGCCTTCCGCCAGAATGCCTTCGTGATTGCGGATTCCAATCACGGCTACAAGATGATCGGGGTCGGGGCTCTGGTCGCCCGGGAGCTGATGGGCGAGCGGCAAGCCCTCCTCGAGCCCTTCCGGTACCGCCGGTATGCGGAGGGCAAGCTTCACCCGGTCAGCCACTCGCCGTTTCCGTGGAGCTGATCCACCGGTAGATAGGTGCGGGTCGGCATCCTCGGCGCCGGAGGGATCGCGGCCGAGCATGTCGCCACGCTGCGGCAGCTGGACGATGTCGAGCTGGTCGCCGTCTGCGATCTTGACCGGGCGCGCGCCGAACGGCTCGCGGGCGGCGCGGCCACCTACACCCAGTGGGCGGAGCTCCTGACTCGTGAGCGACCCGACGCGATCCTTGTCTGTACCCCGCCGCTCACCCATCGCGAGCTGACGGTGCCGGCCCTGGAACAGGGGATCCACGTGCACCTCGAAAAGCCGATCGCTCGAGGGCTGGAGGACGCGCAAGCGATCGTCGCCGCCGCCGGCCGCAGCCGTTCGGTCTGCGCCGTGGGCTACCAGTGGCGAGGCATCGAGGTGCTCGACGATCTGCGCGAGGCGGTCACGGGGCAGGCGCTTGGCCTGCTGGTCGGCATCAACGCCGGTCCAGCCAAGAGCCGCCCCTGGTTCCTCGACCGCTCGCAGGGCGGCGGCAACCTGCTGGAGCGGGCTAGCCATCACATCGATCTCGAGCGAGCCCTCGGCGGCGAGGTGGTCGCGGTCCAGGCCGCGGCCAGCGCCGTCTTGCTGGCGCAGAGCCAGGGGGAGCGCGGGGACATTGACGACGCCGCCGCGATTTTCCTCCACCTCGCGAACGGCGGACTCGGCACCATCCAGGTCGCCTGGACCCGCGAGGGCCTTCCGGAGAAATACTCGCTCGATGTCCTGGGAACCAATGCCTTTCTGCATCTTGAGCTCGACCCCGAGTTCAGGCTGCACGGACGGTCTGACGGACGGCAGATCGAGGCGACCTCGCGACAGGACCCGCGGGAGCGGAGCATCAGCCGGTTCATCCAGGCGGCCCGGGAGGGCCAGCCGGAGCGGGTCTTCTGCTCGCCGGCGGCGGCGGCCGGAACGCTGGCGGTCGCCCTGGCGTGTGAAGAGGCGCTGTCGAGCGGCGGGACCATCCCGGTCCCGACCTCCTAACCCTCTGTCGTGGCCGGCTCGCGCCCAAACGACGCGATCCAGTGATCCGCGATCTCGTTCCGGCGCATGAAGCGGACCCCATCCTGTTGGCGCGCATAGGTGATGAAGTCGCGGATGGCTGCCGCGCGCGCCGCCTGCCCGCTCCAACGCGGGTGAATGCCGACGGACATCATGCGGCCGCCACCCGCGCGGCGCGCCTCGTCGAGCATATAGTCGAGGCCGGCCTTGAGCGTTTCAAAGAAGTGCCTCGGCGTCGAATAGGTGGGGTGGATCAGGTAGCGAGTATCGTTGTAGACCTTCGTGTACGGCACCACCAGGAAGGGTTTGCCGGTCACGGTGACGAAGTAGGGAAGCTCGTCATTGGTGGAATCCGAGTCATAGACGAACCCGCCTTCTTCCACCAGCAGCTCGCGAGTATGCATCGTCGGAAAGGACCGCACCATCCAGCCACGCAACCGCTGTCCGGTCGTCTTCTGCACCGAGGCCACCGCCTTGCGAATTTCCTCGCGCTCGTCGTCTTTCGTCATCCTGGCGCCGATTGTCGTATCCGGGCCATACCAGCGGAAGCCATGGCCGTGGATGTCGTGCTGGCGGGCGCGCAGCCACTCGCAGAGGGGTGGATTGCGTTCCAACGCCAGCGCGCAGGCGTTGAAGGTGACGTCCACCTGGAGCTCGTCGAACAGCCGGCACAGGCGCCAAATGCCGACCCGGCTGCCGAACTCGAAGTGCATCTCCGTCCCCAGATCGCGGGTCTCGGGCCCGAACTGGAAGCTGTACTCCCCCCAGCTGTCGTTGACCCCGTCGTCCGGG
>VBID01000052.1 GCA_005880615.1 Chloroflexota bacterium | reverse complement strand
CCAACCTGATCTTTGCCAAGCGCTTCCGAGACGTCGCATCCTCGAGCCTGGCCTTTGGCGCCAACCTACTGGGGGCTATGGTCGGCGGCATCCTCGAGTACGTATCACTGATCACGGGGTACAGGGCCCTGCTGGTCCTGGTGGCAGTCCTCTACGCCGCGGCCTTCGGCCTCCAACGATTCCAGGCGCACCGGGTTGCTCAGCAGCTCCCGACCGGATTTGTCGCGTAGTCCAGGATGGCGACCGAATCCTTGGTAATCCGCGAAACAGGGCCGTCGGCTCCGCTGCCGTCGACGAGCGCCGGCGCGCTTCGTCTCCCCTTGGTCCGCCAGGCGTCAATAGTGCAGGCGCTGTGGTCCCGTTAGCCGGTCGCGCTAGCCGTTGGATCCGAGCGGCAGGGGCATATTGGATCCCACGATCAACCCGAAGCAGTTGGTGGCGCCCGACCGGCACCCGCTCATGGCGTAGGTTACGCGAACCTGACCCAGGCTCCAGAACTCGACCTTAAAGACCTCGCTCGACCGGCGAAAGCTGCCGGCGCTGACCTCGGTCCACCCATGGCGGGTCAGGTAGTCCCGATACCAGGCCAGCACGCCGGTCGGCGAGCTGGAGGCGTCTGTCGCCAGCAGCGCCGAGCTGTGCGCGGGAATCGGATCGCCCATGGTGGTCGACTGGCCCAGGGTCTCCACGGCGAGAACCGTGCTGCCGGGATAGTAGAGGTGCGCCTCCGGCTTGCTGTTGACGGCCAGGTAGCTCGGGATGTCGCCGTAGTTCAAATTCACAAATGGCGCCAGCGCTACAACTCCCAGCAGGAGGACGGCAACGGTCAGCAGGATGGCTCCCAGGATGAGCGTCAGGTGAAAGGCCCGCCGTAAGGATGGCAACGCGTGGGCGCGGGGAAGGGCGACGGCTGCGGTGCTGATGCCGTAAGCCTATGAGCGAGACCTAAAGCTTTGCCTTTCGACTGGACCCCGGCTGGCAAACGGATTGAGACCGTTACTAAAGCATCGGCAAGAAGGCCTTGCGTTGGGCTAGCGCCCGGCGGACCTGGACCGGATCTGGCCGCGGGTCGGCCCCACCCCGGAAGGCTCCTGGGACGATGTCATCCCGGATGAGAGCCTGACGACCCGGTTCCCCGGCGCCTCCTAACCTTCGTTCCAGCAGGCCGGTTCCCCTACCATGACGGAAGCGCCACGCGTGCGTTCGCGGGGAGGAAGGGATGTCCGGGCTGCAGAGCGACGACGGCGACCGCCGAATGGAATACCGGCGTACTGGCCACACCGGCTTGAAGCTGCCCCAGCTGTCCCTCGGGCTCTGGCAGAACTTCGGTGGCGACCACCCATCGGAAGTCCAGCGAGCCATCATCCGGCGGGCCTTCGACCTGGGCATCACCCACTTCGACCTGGCCAACAACTATGGGCCGCCCTACGGCTCGGCCGAGCAGAACTTCGGTCGCATCCTGGCGTCCGACCTGGCTGGACACCGCGACGAGCTGGTGATCTCGAGCAAGGCCGGCTACGACATGTGGCCCGGGCCGTACGGCATTGGCGGCTCGCGCAAATACCTGCTGGCCAGCCTCGATCAAAGCCTGCGCCGGATGGGCCTGGAGTATGTCGACATCTTCTACTCGCACCGGTTTGACCCCGAGACGCCGCTGGAAGAGACCATGGGCGCGCTGGACACGGCGGTCCGCCAGGGCAAGGCGCTGTACGTGGGCATCTCGTCCTATTCGGCCCGGCGCACGCAAGAGGCGGCCGCCATCCTGCGCCGGCTGGGAACCCCCCTGCTGATCCACCAGCCGTCCTACTCGATGCTCAATCGGTGGATCGAGGGCGAGCTGCTGGACGTGCTGGGGAAGGAAGGGATCGGCTGCATCGTCTTCTCGCCGCTGGCCCAGGGCCTGCTCACCGATCGCTACCTGGCCGGAGTCCCGGCCGGCTCTAGGGCCAGCCACCCGGGATCGTTGTCGACCGACTTTCTGCGCGAGGACACCCTGGCCAAGGTCCGGGCGTTGAACCAGATCGCCGCCCGCCGTGGACAGACCCTGGCCCAGCTGGCCCTGGGCTGGAGCCTGCGCGACCCGCGCGTGACGTCGGCCCTGATCGGGGCTAGCAGCGTAGCCCAGCTGGAACAGAATCTGGGCGCGCTGGACAACCTCGCGTTTTCATCCGCCGAGCTGGCCGAGATCGACCGCTACGCCACTGAAAGCGGCATCAACCTGTGGGCCGCGTCCAGCGCCGGCTAGCTACCACCTAACGAACGGCGATCAGGCCGCTCGGTGCAGGAGCGGCCGCCGAAGCCGAGCGCGGCCGCAGCGCCCGAAACCGCGCGAACTCGAGCCAGGCCATCGCCAGTCCCAGCGCCACCATCATCAGCTCGACCGGGATCGCCGAGGCGAACGCCCTGGCCGGGTTGACCGCGGGGAGCTCGCCCCCCTGGAGCAGGAAGATGGTGATGGAGATTCCGGCCAGCCCCAGCCCGGCGCCGGCGCCCGCCAGCGCCACGGCCGGCTCGTACCGGCGCTGTCCGCCGAAGCGACCGGAGAACCGCCGGCGGGCCGTCTCGGCGGCGGCCACCAGCAGGACCACGCCAACGACCAGTTCACCGAACTTGGCCAGCTCCGCCGCGATCGCCAGGTGCGGCATCACCACCGCCTGGACGAGGGGCGCGATGAGACCGCGGTGGGCACCCGGGCTGGCCGCGATGAATGTTCCGAAGTGCGCCACGTAGCCCGAATCGGCCACCTTGCTCAGGCCGGTCAGCACAAACTCGATGCCCAGGACCGCCTGGACCAGGGCCGCTACCGCCAGTGCGGCGCTGCCACTCCGCGGAAGACGTCGACCAGATGTCGTCTCCATCGTGGCCACCTCCCGATTTTCTCTCGTTTCTGTCTATACAGAATATAGTGCACGGGTCCGGGCAGCGTCTATTCGGCCACGGCCCTATTGGCCTGACGGGGTGACCCGATGCCACCCAGCCGCGGCGAAGGCGGCCAGGCATCCCGTCGCCACCGCGGCCAGGACGGCAGGGGCCCAGGGGGTGCCCAGCCCGGCAATTACCACGCCCAACCCGGTCGGGATGAGCGCGCCGCCCAGCATGGCGGCCGGGAAGATCCAGGCGGTCGCCCGCGGGTTCCCGGGGTTCAGCCGAGCCAGCCAGGCCAGACCGGTGGGGAAGATGGGAGCGACCGCCAGGCCCGCCAGGATGTAGGCGGCGGGGGCGGCCGCCGGGACCAGGGCCGCCACCAATGCCAGCACGGCGATCCCGGTCCCGGCCAGCACGATGAACGGCTCCCCTAGGCGTAGGGTGAGCGGCGCGACCAGGAACCGTCCCATCGCCAGGGCCAACCAGAACCCCGACGTCAGCCTGGCCGCGGCGGTGACGCTGTACCCGATCCCCTGCAGATGGGTCGGCATCCAGCCGGCGATGCCGATCTCGACGCCGACATAGAGGGTGATGGCGATGACGAAGGTCACGATGAGGCCGGCATCCGACCCGGCTGCGCGCCCGTTCGCGGCCGGGGCCGCCAGACCGCCGGAGACGCCGCGCCAGCCGAGGATGACGAGGGCGGCCATCACGGCCCCGCCCGCATACAGTGCCGGATAGCGCTGACCGGCTGCTGCGATCAGCAGGGGGGCGACCACCGCGCCGACCGCGTACGAGCCATTGAGGACGTTCAGCAGGGCGACCCGGCCCGGGTTCGCACTGTGGACGACCAGCTGGTTGATCGCGATGTCGAGGCCACCGAAGCCGACTCCAATCAGGAACACCGCTCCCAGCAGCAGCGGCCAGGACGGCGCCAGCGCCACGCCGGCGCAGCCGAGGCCCAACAACGCCAGCGATCCCGTGAGGGCCACCCGCCCCCCGATCCGCTCCAGGCCCCGCATGGACACCAGCACGCCCAGGAACCCGCCGCCGAAATGCGCCCCAAAGACAAGTCCCGCCACCGAAAGCCCCACCTGGAAGCGGCGCATGAGGAACGCCAGCAGCGGACCATAGGCGGCAGCCAGCATGCCCATCAAGAGGAATGTCGCCGCCGCCCCCACCAGCGCCGGCCTGGAGAAGGCGACCGGGGTCTTGGCGCCAGTCAATGCGCGGCCGAGGCCTGACCGTCGGCTGCCATCACCGGTGGCTGGTATCGACCACGCAGAAGGTATTGCCCTCGGGATCGAGGAGGGCGATGAAGTCCTCGTCCGGCTCAGGGACCCGGGGATGGCGCGTCGCGCCGATTCCCAGTAAGCGTTCCACCTCACCCTTCTGGTCGGGCGTGTAGAGGTCGAGGTGCAGGCGGTTCTTGCCGACGCGCTTCTCTGGAACCTTCTGCAAGGACACGTTGACGTGTCTTCCCTCGGGGTCCCGCAGGACCACCCAGCCGTCCTCGGCCGGCTCTCTGGGGACGTAATGAAGCGCCTCCTGCCAGAACGCCAGCATCGTGGGGAAGTCGTTGCAATCCACGACGACCGAGCCGACCCTCACTCCCGAGTGTCCTCGTCGCGACACCGAAGAATCACCCACGAGGCTATGGTAGTCGCGATCTTGAGCTGCATCGCTCGTTCAGCGCGTATAGCGACGCCCGACCCACCCAAGGGTGCCGTCGGCAGACTGTATAGTGTCGCCTCAAGAGGTCTGCTGTTCGAGCGACGCCGTGCCCGACACCCATTGAAGGAGGACGTGCATGTCGCCTGACGCAAACAGGAGAATCATCCGGCCCTCGCTCCGTTCCGTCGGGGCGGCCGCGGCGGCCAGCTCCTACCAGATCAACGGGCTGGACGCCCATGATGGCAAGATCGTCCAGGTCGACGGCACCTATTACCTCTACGGCACGCGCTACGGCCGGGGCAGTTCGTCCGCCTGCGCCAATTCCGGATTCTTCTGGAGGCAGAACGGCACCCCCTGGTGCGGCTTCGGGGTCTGGACCAGCACCGACAAGATCAACTGGACGTTCCAGCGGATGCTGTTCGATCCGCTGAGCGCCAATCCGGCCTCGCCGATTGCGCCGGGCGAGTCGTGGCAGGTGACCTGTGGGTTTGGCGGCGCCGGATGCTTCAACCCGCGGATGGTGCAGCGCGCCTCGGACGGCGTCTGGATCCTCTGGTTCAACGCGCCGGGCGACTACAACCGCATCGGCGCCAATGCCTATTACGCGATGGGCTGCGCCGGTCCGGCCGGGCCGTGCGGGCCGGGCGCGGGACCACATGGGTCGGTCCACAAGCCGAACCTGTGGACCGTCTTCGGCAACGGGGACTTCGACCTGGTCAACGACGGCGCCAACGGCGTCTACATTGTCGGCACCATGGCGGACCAAACCCTGAGCGTGGAGCAGCTCGATGTCTGGTGGACCAACGGCGTCAGGGGCGTGGGCAAATCCCGGATCGGCGCCTTGACCAGCGTCGAGTCGCCCAGCGTCTTCCGGGCCGGCCCCTACCTCTACCTCACCTACTCGTCGCCCAACTGCGCCTTCTGCTCCTCCGACGGGACGGGGTGGGCCCGGTCGGCCGGCGGCATGCTGGGCACCTGGACCCCGGGCGGGCTGCTCAGCTCGCAGAGCTGCACCGGCCAGCCGCGCACCCTCAATTTTCTGGACGGCCTGCCCTACGAGTGGATCGACCAGTGGACTCCCAGTGGCGCCCCCAACCAGGCGATCGCCAACATCCACCTCGAAGGCGTCCACCTGGATAGCAGCGGGAACCTGCTGCCCTTCGGCTGCTGACATCACGGCCAACTTCATGCCGCCGGCAGAGGTGCCGCGTATCACGAACACCTGCACCATGCAGGTCTTTGTCCAGACGGGACCTGACCGCTACCCGGCATAAGACTCAGCGGAAGCCCCTGAACGCGATCGCATATTGGTCCTCACTGAAGCAAGAAATGATGCCCTTCGCCTGTTACGATTCGGGGCTAGATGCTGGGGATCGAACGGTTCCGTGGAGTGATCGATTCGCGCTGGCGGATCGATCCGCCGGCCCGGTCGGTGCTCATCGGGGCCACCGTGCTGGCCCTCTGCATCGTCCCCATCCGGTCGGACACGCTCGCGGCGTCCTGGGCCAGTCCGGTAGCGGCCCCGCTGGCCACCGACCCGGTCGCCGGTCCCGGCCCGCGGCCGGAGGAGGCCGTCAACCTGGCGACCTTCAACGTCTATGCCAATACCATGACCGGATCCATGAGCCCGGCGGTGGCCGGCATGCCGGAGCGGGTGTATGTGCCCAACAGCGCAACCGGCAGCGTGGACGTGATCGACCCGGCGACCTACACCGTGGTGGCCCACTATGCCGTCGGCCCCTTCCCGCACCACGTCGCGCCGGCCTGGGACCTGCACCACCTGTACATCGATACCGAGGGCATGTGGTCGCTGACCGTGATCGACCCGATGACCACCAGGGTGACCGGTCGGATTCCGGTCTCCGATCCCTACAACCTCTACTTCACCCCCGATGGGACGATGGCGGTGGTGGTGGCTGAGCGTCTCCACCGCCTCGATTTCTACGACCCCAACACCTGGAAGGTGCGCAAGAGCGTCTTCATCCCCTGGCTGGGCGTCGACCACCTCGACTTCACCGCCGACGGCCACTACCTGCTGGCCAGCACCGAGTACAGCGGCGTCCTGGTGAAGGTCGATCTGATCGCTATGCAGATTGCGGGCTCGATCCGCGTGGGCGGCCTGCCGGTGGATGTCCGGCTGGCCCCGGATGGCTCGGTCTTCTACGTGGCCAACCAGGGTCGCAGCGGCGTGTCCGTCATCGACCCCGTGACCATGACCGAGGTTGCCTTCATCCACACGGGCCGGGGCGCCCACGGGCTGCAGATCTCGCGCAACACGAAGTACCTCTACGTCAGCAATCGCTACGAGGGCTCGATCTCGCTCATCGATTTCGCCACCCGCCAGGTGACCGCCACCTGGCATATCGGCGGCAGCCCCGACATGCTGCAGGTGTCCCCGGACGGGAGCCAGCTGTGGGCCTCGGGACGGTTCGATGGGTCGGTCTACGTGGTGGACACCCAGAGCGGCCTGCTGGTGCACCGGATCCGGGTAGGCGGCGAGCCGCACGGAATCTGCTACTTCCCCAACGTGGGCGCGTACAGCCTCGGTCACAACGGCGTCTACCGGTAGGCAGAAAGCGCGTGCCCGCCCCGCAGCGGATCGCCGTCGTGACCGGCGCCAGCAGCGGGATCGGGGAGGCGACCTGTCAGGCTCTCGCGGGGGCGGGGTTTCACATCGTGGCCGGCGCCCGGCGGCAGGAGCGCCTGCAGAAAGTGGTTGCCCCCCTGGGTGGGGAAGCCCTCCCGCTGGACGTCACCCAGCTGCCCAGCATCGAGGCCTTCGTGCAGGCGGTGGGCGCCCGTCACGGGCGGATCGACGTGCTGGTGAACAATGCCGGGCTAGCGGCCGGCCTAGCGCAGGTGGCCGAGGGGCGCGACGACGACTGGGTCCAGATGCTGGAGACCAATGTGCTGGGGCTGCTACGCATGACCCGAGCCTGCCTCCCGCTTCTGCGCAAGGCGCCCAGCAGCCACGTCGTCAACCTGGGGTCAGTGGCGGGGTTTGAAGTCTATGCCGGCGGCGCGGGATACACCGCCAGCAAACACGCCGTGCGGGCCATTACCCGGACCCTCCGGTTGGAGCTGGTGGGGGAGCCCATCCGGATCACGGAGGTGGCGCCCGGCATGGTTGAGACCGAGTTCAGCCTGGTTCGCTTCAAGGGGGACGCCGCCCGGGCCGCCGAGGTCTATCGGGGCGTGCAGCCGCTTACGGGCGCGGATGTGGCGGACTGCATTCTGTGGGTGGTGACCAGGCCACTCCATGTGAACGTCGACGAACTGGTCGTCCGGCCGATTGCCCAGGCGAACGCCTTCACTGTGGCGCGCCGAAGCTAGAGCGGCTCAGCCTTATACACAGCGCTTCCACATATTCACAGGCCGGTCCTGCCCAGCCTGTGGCGATCATTCCGCTTGCTACTGGGCACTGATATGATAGTAGCGCTATCAGAATCCTTGTTCAGGAGGTAGGTGCATGGGGGTCGTTCGTGATCGGGAAGTGGTTGAGCACGATGGTGGCGACGGCGGCTCCAACGCGGCGGTGGTTGGGATTTTCGTGGTCGCGCTGATCGTCATCCTGGCAATCATGGTGTATGGCTTTGCCTGGGGTCACTGGTTCAACATGGGCGGCACGGTGAACGTGGTCACGTCCCCGGGTGGGGGCGCGTCCGCTATGCCGTCGATTTCGCCCTCCAAGTAGCAGTCTGAGGCCTCATCCTGCCCTCGCGGGGAGGGCGGGGTGGGGGCCTCGTGGGACTTTAGTTGGTGAAGTCTTCCACCATGATCACGCGGTCGCCAGCGAAGGCCTCGCCCACGCCGATCTGGCCGTAGTGGGTGCTCAGGATGTTGGCCCGGTGCTCCGGTGAGTTCATCCACCAGGTATTGAAATAGGTCGCCACCTGGTCGGGCGGCAGCCCCGATTCCCAGATGATGTTTTCGCCATACCAGACAAAGGCCACGCCGTTGGCCCGGAGCAGCTCCAGCACCGCCAGCGTGGGATCACCCGGCCGGTAGTGGGAGAAGTAATTATTGACGGCCATGTCGGTCGCCCGCGCGGTGGCAATCTTGTCCAGCTCGGCCGACTCCCGCAGCGGCGGGAGGCCGGCGGCGGCCCGGTCCTGGTTCACCAGCGCGAGCTCCGCAGCGGCGTCGCTGGTCGGTGGGGGTGACGGCGGGGGCGCCGCGGTGAAAATCTGTGCCAGGGGCCGGATCACCGTCAGGGTCGTCGCCGAGCTCGGCTCGCGCCAGACCGTGCGAGGAACGCTGCCCGAGCAGTTCCGAGCTTGTGGCCGAAGTGGGCACCGCGCGGTGGGCCCGGCGGCCTCCGCCGGCAGGCTGCTGAGGCTGATCCCCACGGTCACCGCCAAGACCGCGAGCGCCGAGCCTAGGCGGGCGCCCCGTTGACGCTTCGATGACGGCCGCAGCGGTTGGCGGTCCATAGCTCCCTACCAGAGCAACCCATGCCGGGTGGGCAGGTTTGCGGCGCGCGCAAGGCTGCGACCGGGCCGTGGCCCATGTCACGGACTGTCGGCGATCAGCCATTTGACACGTATTGGAGCGCCATGTAGACTCCCGGAACCGTTTCAATTCCAGTTCGGTGAGGGGGAATCAAGGAGGCGTCATGGGGAAATCGAAGTGGACTCGGCGCGAGTTCGTCAAGCGGGCAGGCCAGACCACTGGTGCCGTCGCAATTGGGCTTTCGTTTGCTGATTTTCTGGCCGCGTGCGGTGGCGGGACGGCGACGCCGTCGACCTCGGGTCTTTCCGGCAACGTCGAGATCTTCAGCTGGTGGACGGGCGCCGGTGAGAAGGATGGCCTGGCGGAGCTGTTCCGTATCTATAACGTCCACAACCCGAACGTCCACATCATCAATGCGACGGTGGCCGGCGGCGCCGGCACTAATGCCAAGGCGGTGCTCAAGACTCGAATGGAGGGCGGCCAGCCACCAGACAGCTTCCAGGTGCACGCCGGCCAGGAGTTGATCAGCACCTGGGTCAAGGCCGGCAAGATGGAGCCCATCACCAGCATCTGGGCGTCGGAGGGCTGGGATCAGTACATGCCCAAGGACCTGAAAGATATCGTCAGCGCCAATGGACAGGTCTGGTCGGTCCCGGTCAACGTGCATCGTGGCAATGCGCTCTGGTACAACAAGAAGCTCCTCGACAGCAACAACATCACCCCACCGGTCACCATGGATGACTTCCTGCAGGCGATGAGCACGCTGAAGGGCAAAGTGCAGGCGCCACTCGCCCTCGGCTCGAACGGCAACTGGGAGGTCCAGATGCTCCTCGAGAACAACATCGCGGCGGCCGGGGGGCCCGACTTCTACAAGGCGGTGATGAGCGGACAGGCGTCGTTCACAGATGACAAAGTCAAGCAGGCCCTGACCTGGATCAAGCAGATGCTGGCGTATGTCAACTCGGATCACACCAACCTGGGCTGGGACGACGCCGCCAAGCGGCTGATCGCGGGCACCTCGGTGTTCACCATCATGGGCGACTGGGCCAAGGGGTACTTCACGGCAAACAATTGGACCGCAAATACCGACTTCGGCGCGGCGGCGTCGCCTGGGACGAAGGGGTTGTACATGATCGTGTGCGACACCTTCGGACTCCCCAAGGGCGCTCCGCATCGGGACAATGCCGTCGCCTGGCTCAAGGTCTGTGGCTCGAACGAAGGCCAGACCGCGTTCAATCCAAAGAAGGGGTCCATTCCAGCTCGGACCGATGTCTCAGCGTCCGTTTTCGACCCGATCGCGCAGCAGTTTATGGCCGAGTTCAAGACCGATGCGCTGATTCCCAGCTCGGCGCATGGTTCGGCGACGCCGGACGCGTTCGCCAGCGCGGTCAACGATGAGATGGGTCAGTTCGTGCAGGCGAAAGACGTCAACAAGACGGCGGCCAACCTGCAAAAGTTGTCCGACGAGTTCCTGAAAAGCTGACCACCGGCTCGTAGGCACCGATGGCCACGGCCACCGCGCAACCGATCGCAACGGAGCGGCTCCCGAGGAGCCGCTCCGTTTTTCCCGCGTGGGACCAGCTCACCCCCATCCTGCTGGTGACGCCGTCCGTCGTGCTGATTGCCATCTTCGTGTACGGCTTCATTGCCTACACCGGGTTCGTTTCGCTGACCAAGTGGGTCGGCCTGGTCCCCGACTACACCCTGGTCGGGCTCCGCAATTATGTGCGGCTGTTCGGGCTGGAACGGTTTCAGGCCGACATGTGGAACACGGCGCGGTTCACGGCCCTATTCCTCGCCGGCTGCCTGGTCCTGGGTTTGGGCGCGGCCGTGCTGCTGGACCAGCGCCTTCGGGGGACCACGATCTTCCAGAACATCTTCCTTTTTCCGTTGGCCATCTCGTTCATCGTCACCGGAACGGTCTGGCGGTGGATCTTCAATCCCAACTATGGCTTGAACGTCCTCCTGCACAATGCCCACCTGGACTTTCTCCGGAATGGATGGCTGACCAGCACCAAGACCGCGCTGTACTCGTTGGTCATCGCCGCCGTCTGGCAGATGAGCGGCTTCTGCATGGCGATGTTCCTGGCAGGCCTTCGGGGCATCCCCGAGGACCTGCGGGAAGCGGCTCGGGTGGATGGCGCGAGCGAGCTGCAGGCGTTCTGGTTCGTGATCTTCCCGCTGCTGCGTCCGATCACCCTGTCGGCGGTCATCATCCTGGGGCATATCTCGCTGAAGATTTTCGACCTCGTCTTCGTGATGACCTTCGGCGGACCCGGGTACGCCACCGACATGCCCGGGCTCTATATGTTCATCGCCACCTTCCGGCAAGACCTCTATAACCGTGGGGCGGCGATCGCGATGGTGCTTCTGATCGCGGTGGCCGTGCTGATCGTCCCCTACCTGATCTGGAACCTCCGCGGGGAGGCCGAACGATGAGCGTACTGGCGGCTCGACCAGCGGTCGCCGGCCGGCGCGTTCGGCCAGCTCGAGCGCTCCTCTATGCGGCGCTCGTCCTGCTTGCCGGCTTCTACCTGTTGCCGGTCTTCGCCATCGTGGTGGCCTCGCTCAAGTCGTTCGCCGACGCCTCCCAATCAACGCTCTGGGAGCTCTCCAAAGCGCCGACCCTTGACGCCTACAGTCGCGCCTTGACCCAGCTGGCGCCGAATTTCGTGAACAGCGTCTTCCTGGCGGTGCCCGCCACTCTCCTCTCGGCTTTCCTGGGATCAATGAATGGGTACGTGCTGGCTAAATGGAAGTTTCGTGGAGCCAACCTCCTGTTCACGTTGCTGCTCTTCGGCATGTTCATTCCGTACCAGAGTGTCCTGATCCCGCTCGTCAAATTCCTCCAGATCATCCATCTCTACGGCGGGATCCCGGGGTTGATCCTCGCCCATGTCGTGTACGGCATCCCCATCTGCACGCTGATCTTCCGCAACTATTACGCGGGGCTGCCGACGGAGTTGGTGGAGGCAGGGCGGATCGATGGGGCCAGCGTGATGGGCGTCTACCGGTACATCCTATTCCCGATCTCGATCCCTGGCTTCGTGGTGGTCATGATCTGGCAATTCACCAGCATCTGGAACGAGTTTCTGTTCGCGGTCGTCCTCACCGCCGATGTCACGCAGCGGCCCCTCACCGTGGCGCTGCAGAACCTGGCCGGGAGCTTTCTCGTGGACTACCCGCTTCAGATGGCCGGCGCCTTGCTGGCGGCCCTCCCGACCCTGGTGGTCTACATCCTGTTGGGGCGCTACTTCGTGCGCGGGCTGCTGGCCGGGTCGTTGAAAGGATGAAGTGGGTCACCCGCGCCCGGGTCAAGGTCGACCGGGTGGCCTGCCCCTGGCTGATCCGTCGCTTCATCGATCCGCAGGCCGCCTTCCTGTTCGTTCCCCCAGACCAGGTCGCCGAGGTGGCGTCGCGGGAGGGCGCCACGCCCTACGACGTCGAAGCGGCTGACCTCGGCCACCACGGCGAGGAGTGCAGCTTCGATGCCTTCATTCGTCGCTACCGGCTGGAGGCGGATCCGGCGCTGCAGCGGATGCGGCTGATCGTGCGCGGGGCCGACACCGACCGGCCGGACCTGGCGCCCGAAGCCGCCGGCCTGAAGGCGGTGGCGCATGGCCTGTCTGCCATGGGCCATTCGGACGAGCGGCTCCTGGAGCTGCAGTTCCCCATCTACGACGCGCTGTATACCCACTGTGGTGGCGCCGTTCCGGCGGCGGGCGTCCACGCATCCCCACCGTAACGGATCGGTAACGACCGGAGCACGGCAATACGGTTCGCCACGATCCAGGCGTTGTCTATCTCTGGATGGCATCATTACGCACCCGTATTGCTTCGATCGCTCACGTTCTTCGCTCCGACGAAGGTCAGGGAATGGTCGAGTATGCCCTGATCCTGGTGTTGATCGCCGTGGTGGTGATCGTGGTGCTGATCGTGCTCGGCAACCAGGTGCAGAACGTGTTCTGCAACATCTCGGGCGGTCTCGGGCAGTAGCAGGACGCTAGCCTAGGGGTGTGGGCGCAAGCCGCACCCTGATCATCCTCGCCGGCGGCCAGAGCCGTCGGATGGGGCGGGACAAGGCACACCTGCCCACTGGGACCGGCACACTCCTGGAGCGCATCGTCGACCGGCTGTCGCCGGTGGTGGACCAGGTGATCGTCGCCGGTGGGCCGCCGCCCTCCATCCCTGCGGTCCGCTGGGTTCCCGACGCCCGGTCGGGCGCCGGGCCCCTGGCCGGGATGGCAGCCGGCTTGGCCGCCGTGTCCTTTGACTTCGCCTGGGTCGTCGCCTGCGACCTGCCGGACGTGGAGCCGGGCGTCGGGGAGCTCCTCTTCGCCTCGGCGCCTGAGGTGGATGCCGTGGTCCCGCGGCTGGATACGAGGCCAGAGTGCCTCTGCGCGGTCTACCATGCCAGCCTGGCCGGGCGCATCCTGACCCTGCTCGATGCCGGCGAGCGGCGGGTCACGGCGCTGCTCGATGGGATCCGCGTTCGCTACGTGGAGGCCGCCGAGCTGCGCCACCTGGATCCGGAGCTACGCTCGTTCCGCAACCTCAACACCGAAGACGAGTACCAGGACTGGGTCACGTCGCTCCGTTGAGCTGGCGCTCCAGCGTGGCCGGATCGGCGGTGGGCGCCTGGCAGACAAAGGCCTCGCAGTAGTAGGCGGTCGCCCGGCCATCCAGCGGCGGCCGGTCCCGCAACCAGGGCACCGGGGGGGCCTCGCCGGGAGTGGCCTGGGCCACCAGCAAGTTCGGCTGATACCGCCGGCTGGCCAGCCGCGCCAGCGTCCCCAGCGCGGGATCGGTCAGAACGCCCACCAGCGCCAACTCGCGAGGCGGCGCCAGAGACTGGTCGAGCGCGGCCAGCAGACGGCCGAAGGCGCTTGGGGCTCGGGTGGCGACCCCGGCCAGTTTTGTGAACACGCGCGTGGCAATGTCGGTGCAGCGCTCGTCGTCGAACAGCCGGCCGCCGCGGACCAGCACATCGACGGCCAGCGAGGTCCCTGATGGGACGGCGTTGTCGGTCGCGTCCTGCGGGCGCACGACCAGCGACTCGTGGTCCACAGCCGTATCGAAGAAGGCGCCCGTGGCGTCGTCCCAGAACGCGGTCAGCATGGTGTCGATCAACGGGCGGGCGGCCTCCAGCCACTCCGGCTCGAGGGTCGCCTGGTAAAGAGCCAGGAGCCCATCGGCGACGGCGGCCTGGTCCTCGAGATACCCGGGTCGGCGCGCCTGGCCATCCTTAAAGCTGCGCAGCATCCGGGTGTCGGCCCGCAGCCGATCCAGCAGGAAGCGCGCGTTGCGGCGGGCCAACTCGAGCCAGTCGGCGCGCTGCATGGCGCGTCCGGCCTCGGCCAGCGCGCGCAGCATCAACCCATTCCAGCCGGCCAGGATCTTCTCGTCGCGGTGCGGGCGGACCCGGCGCTCGCGGGCCGCCACCAGTGAAGGCCGTACCCGGGCCATTATCTCGGCCGCATCGGGCGCCACGGCATGCAGGATGTTGCGGCCCTCAAAATTCCCGTCGGCGCTGACATCGAAGGCGCGTGCCACACCCTCCGCATCCTCCGCACCCAGAACCGCCTGCAGCTCGGCGGGCGTCCACACGTAAAAGCGGCCCTCCTCGCCTTCGCTGTCGGCATCCAGGCTGGAGAAGAACCCGCTCTCCTCGCTGGTCATCTCCCGCGTCACGAAGCCAATGGTCTCCTCGACGACTCGCCGAAACGCCGGGCGCCCGGTGATCAGCCAGGCGTCGACGTACGCGCGGGTGAGGAGCGCGTTGTCGTACAGCATCTTCTCGAAGTGCGGAACCAGCCAGTGGGCATCCACCGAGTAGCGATGGAAGCCACCCCCCAGCTGGTCGTACATGCCGCCCGCCGCCATGGCCTCGAGTGTGTGCGTGACCATCTCCAGAGCAGCCCCTGCTGGCGCCCCTCCCCGTCCCCTCCCCAAATTGGAGGGGACGTCCTTGGCTGGACTTACAAGACTCCCTTGCGCTGACGATTCAGTCTCCCTCCCCCCTGCGGGGAGGGTGGGGGAGGGGGTCTCGGGCTCCTGCCAGCGCAGCCATGTCCGCATCAGGAAATCCAGCAGCATCGGCTGGGGGAACTTGGGGGCCCCCCCAAACCCGCCATGGCGCGAGTCGTAGGTCCGGGCCAGCTGCGCGTACGCGTCGTCCAGCACGGCTGGGGTCAGCGCCGCTATAGAGCTGCCGGCATCCACGACCGGCCGCTGCAGGAAGGTGCGCACCTGGTCCGCGGTCTTCCGCACCTCGAGCTTACGCAGGCCGTAGGCTTCGGCCACGCTGGTCAAGACGCGGCGGAACGACGGCATGCCGTGCCGCTCGGTGGGGGGAAAGTACGTGCCCCCGTAGAACGGGGTGCCATCCGGCGTCAGGAAGACGGTCATGGGCCAGCCGCCGGAGCCCGTCATCGCCTGCACGGCCCGCATGTAGACCTGGTCGAGGTCGGGGCGCTCTTCGCGGTCCACCTTGATGCTGACAAAGAAGCGATTCATCAGCGCGGCGGTGTCGGCGTCTTCGAACGACTCCCGCGCCATGACATGGCACCAGTGGCAGGCCGAGTACCCGATGCTGAGGAGGATGGGCTTGTCCTCGGCTCGGGCGTGCTGCAGGGCCTCTTCGCCCCAGGGATACCAGTCGACCGGATTGTCCTTGTGCTCGAGGAGGTAGGGACTCAGCTCCTGCGCCAGCCGGTTCGCCACGATCCTATTGTGAATCGCGCCGAAACCCCTCGATCCGCGCGCTCAAAGGCAGCCGGTTGGCCCAGTTGGGAATGGGCCGTTTGACCTATCGAACCGTAAGGGCGGCCTCTTAGCATCCGATCCATGTCGAATCTGCGCGCTGCCGTCCGCCTTCGGAGCCTCTCCGGGCTCTCGATCGGAACGGTCGCCATGGTCGCCCTGGGCATGGCGCTCTACCAGCTGACCAGCCTCGAGCTGGGACCGAATGCCCGGGATTTCCGGGTGAACCTCGACCTCAACACGCCGTGGGTGCAGGAGATAACCGAGCCGATGGGGGTAGCGGATGCGGTGGTCGGCGAGATGTCCCTGGTCCTCCGGAGAGAGCCGTTCGTGGTCAATTCTCAGACCCGCCCGCGAGCGTACGCGGCGGCTGCCACCGGCGCGCCGACCACGGCCGCCTCGGTGGGGGCATTGCCTATCATGGGGCCGTGCCAAAGCCCCTCGACTGGCTCGTCGTTGGTGACGCAGCCATCGAAAGGGTTGGAAGCCGGTCACACGGCCAAGCCGTGCTCGGCGGTGGGGGAGCCCGACTAGCTGCCCACGGGGCGGCGCTCGGCGCGCGGGTGGGCCTCTGCGCCAAGACGGGTTCCGACGACGCGGGCGCGACCGTGCGGGCTGCGCTCACCCGCCTGCAGGTGGACACTCGGTGGCTGGGGACGTTGGCCGGGGGCCGGACCACGACGTGGCATGAGGCTCCCGGCCGTCCTGGGGCCCGCAGAGTCGACCGCGGCGCCGATCTCTCGCTTCGGCTGGACGAGGTCCCACTGGCTGCGGCTGCCCCGGCCCACCTGACGCTGGTGTCGGGCTACAGCCTTTCGGTGGAGCCGGCCCGCTCGGCCGTGATCGGGGCTCTACAATCGGCCGCGGCCCGCGGCGGCCGGGCCGCGCTCCAGCTGGACGCCGAGTTGCTGTGGTGGACCAATCCCCGGATGACACGCAAGGTGCTCGAGCCAGCTCTGGACGCCGCCCATAGCATTGCCCTCACGGCCGCGGACGCCCGCACCCTGTTCGGGCCGCGAGCCACCAGCCGGGAGGCGATCCGCGAGCTGGCGGCCATGGGCCCGCACCTGGTGCTGCTCATCGAGGACGACGGTGGCGTGCTGCTCCAGGAAGGCGGACGTGCCCATCCACTGCCGGTGGAGGACACCGGTGCGGTGGGAGACCGCTATGCGGGGCCGGCCGCCTTCTGGGTGGCGCTGACCCGGGGCATGCCCGCCCGGCGGGCGGCCGAGCTGGCCCAACGCCATGCGCTCCGGTCAGGTCGCCCGGGCGCTCCCGCCCCGATCCGGCGCCAAGCGTTGTAGCTTGCCGTGTAACGACGCCGTTCCCGGCGTGCTCCAAGCGCGCGACGGCCCACGGCCCCGCCCTCGGCCGCGCGTTGCTCGGCTGTGGATTGGCGGACGGGGCTGGTGCTCGTGATCGTGCTCTGCGTCAGCCTGTTCACCAGTGCCAGCCCGCTGCCGCGGACAAATGAGCCGGGGATCTCGGTGACCTTCGTGGAGTCGCCGGCCCCGATGGATACCGGGCCTCTCCCCGGCCGCTAGCCCCTGGCGAGCGTGGACAGGTGCGGCTGGATCTTGCTCCAGGCGATGGCGTGGGTAGGGATGCCGGCCTGGCTGAGGTACCGATCGCGCAGCCCGCTGACGTCCGGATAGCCGTGGACGTAGTAGATGGCGCGAATGCCGGCGGTGATCAGCAGCTTGACGCACTCGATGCAGGGGAGGTTGGTGCAGAAGATGTCGGCCCCAGAGGTGGAGGCCCCCCGGTAAGCGCTCTGGGCGAGGGCGTTGGCCTCGGCGTGGGCGCAGTACTTCATGGCCAGGTCCGCCCCGCTGATGCCGCCCACGCACGGGCAAGGTTTGGGGAACTCCTCGGGGTGCCACGTCTTCGAGGGGGTGCCGTTATAGCCGGTGGCGATCACCTGGCTGTCGCGGACGATGACGCAGCCGACCTTGCGGCTCAGGCAGGTGGAGCGGAGGGCGGCGGCAAACGCCAGGATCATGGCGTAGGCCGACTTATCCGGTCGGCCGGCAGCCCCGTCGCGGAACCCCTCGGTGGGCTCCAGGTTGGGGGCCGCCCGCCGGGCGCGGCGCGCAGCCGGCCGCGAGGGTCGGGTAGTCACCCTCGGATGGTACCCCGAAGCGGGCCCGCCTACATCTGTTGAACGATGCGCGTCACGGTCGTCCCGCAGTGGGGGCAGGTGCCCATTCGGGCCCAGTGCCCAGAGCGGAGCAGGGCGCGGCTGGTGGCGCGCAGCTCAACGGCGCAGTGGCACTGGTAGCAAAACGCCAGGTGGGCACGGGAGCGGGACCCGAGGTTTGACGCGGCCCCGACAAACTGCAGCGACATGGTCCCGGGCGGCTCGTGCATCTACCCCAGTGAACGACGCAAACCAAACGATGCGTAGGGATATGCCGTGACGATTCGGCAACATTTTCTTGGACCTTGCCGAAAAGCTTTCGACGCGTCTCCCACCCTCCCGTCCGCGCAGCAGGGGAGGGAGGGTGCTTAGGAAAGGAACCCTGGCGGGCTCCTTTCCAAATCTCTGCTCAGGCCTTGGCGGCAGCCGTCCGTTGGACTCGGGTCTCGGTCGGGCCGTTGTTTTGCTTCCAGAAGTCCTCGATCTGGTCGATCAACTGGAGCAGCTTTTCGGCGTCCGCCCGATTCATCCCCTGTTTGACCTTGGACGCCGTGGTGACGGCCTCCTTGAAGACGTCCTTGATCCGGGGGAACTTGGCGTCGTGCTTTTCGGGCTTGTAGTAATCGCTCCAGAGGACGTCGATGTGGTGCTTGGCAAGCTCCCCCTGCTTCTCCTTGACGGCGATGCAGCGCGCCCGGAACACCTCATCTTTGGAGTCGTTGTACTTGTCGATGATCTTCAGGCACGACTCCGCCTCGATCCGGGCCTGCGCCGGGTCATACACGCCGCACGGGATGTCGCAGTGCGCCTGCGCCACCCGACTCGGATTGAGCCACTCGCGGATTGACAGGATCCCCATGCTGGTAACACCCTCCTTTACGATCAAACGGCTTCTCACGAGTCTAGCGTCAGGAGGGAGCCACCTGCGCCACCCCAGATTGTTTCAGCTCCGCGTGGAGGGCCCCAGCATGGAGCCCCTGCTCCCGAACGGCAGCCGGGTTATCGCCTCCCTCTACCAGCCGGGTGAGCCGCTACGGCTCGGTGACGTGGTGCTGGCCCGCCGGCCCGACCGGCCCGAGGTCGAAATGGTGAAGCGAATCGAGGCCTTCGACGGCGACCGCGTGGTCCTGGCAGGTGACAATCCGACGGAGAGCACGGATTCCCTTGTCTTCGGGCCGGTCGATCGCTCGGCGGTGATAGCCGTGATCCGCTGGCGCTACTGGCCTATACCCCCGCGCCGGTTGTAAGGGCCGCCCCGGCGCGGTCGAGGCGACGCACGACTTCGTCCTTCCCCAGTTGCACCATCGACTCAATCAATGGCGGGGTCACCGTCCGACCGGTGATCGCGACGCGCAGCGCCATGAAGAAGTCCTTGGTGGTCCACCCGATGCGCTCGGCTACCTCCCGCAGGCCGGCGTCCAGTCGCTCCGGCGACCAATCCGACAGCCCGCCCAGGAAAGCCGAGGCCGCGGTTAGCGCCGCCGCCGTGCTGGCCGGATCACGCCCTTTCGGCACCAGGCTGGCCGGCTCGTAGCGGTCTGGCGCGACAAAGAAGAATTGCAACATCGGCGGCCCTTCGGCCAGAGTGCGCAGCCGCTCCTGGACGAGCGGGACCAGCGGCTCGAGTCGGGTCGCCGGAATACCCGGCATCCGCTGGGCCAGCCGCGTCGCCAGCTCCGCAGGACTGAGCCGGCGGATGAACTGGCCATTCAACCAGTCCAGCCGGTCGAGGTTGGCGACCGCCGGGCTGGGCTGAACCTTCTCCAGGGAGAAGCGCTGGATCAGCTCCTCCATGGTGAAGATTTCCTCCACGGTGCCCGGGGACCAGCCCAGGAAGGCGAGGAAGTTGACCACCGCCTCGGGCAGATAGCCGCCCTCGCGATACTCGAGGACGTCTTTGGCGCCGTGCCGCTTGGCCAGGGGTTTCCTATCGGGTCCCAGCACCAGGGGCAGGTGGGCAAACGCCGGCAGTGGCCACCCGAAGGCCTCGATCAGCCGCACGTGCTTGGCGGCCGACGGCAGCCAGCCGTCTCCCCGAATGACATGGCTGATGCTCGTGGCGTGGTCGTCAACCGCGAAGGCCAGGTGGTAGGTGGGGAACCCGTCGGACTTCAGCAAGACGTGGTCGTCGAGGGTCTCGTTCTTGAAGACCACGGTACCCATCACCAGGTCGTGGAGGGTGGTGGTTCCCTCGGTCGGCATCCGCTGGCGGACCACGAAACGCTCGCCGGCCGCCGCCCGCCGATCCGACTCGGTTTTCGGGATGACCGCGCAGCGCCGGTCGTAGCGCTCGGGTTCCTTGCGCGCGCGCTGCTCCGCGCGCATTGCCTCCAGCCGCTCCGGCGTGCAGAAACAGCGGTAGGCGGCGCCGCGCTCCAGCAACGTCTCGGCGGCCGCCTGGTAGACGGGTTTGCGTTGCGATTGGACCAGTGGAACCTCGTCCCAGCGGAGTCCGAGCCAGGTGAGCGCCTCCTCGATCTGCGCCTGACTCTCGGGGACGAAGCGCACCCGGTCCGTGTCTTCGATCCGCAGCAGGAACTGGCCGTGGTGCTGATGGGTGAACAGATAGTTGAAGAGAGCGGTGCGCGCGCCGCCCAGATGCAGGGCGCCCGTCGGGCTCGGTGCGTACCGCACGCGCACAGGACGAGCCGGCTCGGGCATTCGACCATCCTAGTGGGAAGTCCACTAGAATGGCGGGCGCTCATGGCTCGCTATGCGCTCGGCTGCCTCAAGGATGACTACGACGAGCGCGACTACCCCATCGCGCAGTTTCTAACCGCGGTGCCGCTGCCCGAGCGGGTGGACCACGCCGACGAGGTCCCTCCGATTTTCGACCAGGG
>VBID01000051.1 GCA_005880615.1 Chloroflexota bacterium | reverse complement strand
GGCACGGACGTGCCGTCCCCGCCGCTGGCCGGGGAGACGGTGTTGACGACCAGGTGGACCGCTCCCTCACGGATCACGTCGACCACGTTGGGGTGGCCCTGGCGCAGTTTGTCCACCCGGGTGGCCGGCAGGCCGGCGCGCTCGCACAAGCGAGCGGTTCCTTCGGTCACGAAGAGGCGCAGGCCCAGCCGGTACAGGGCGGCCAGGATGGGCAGCGCCTCCTCCTTGTCGGCGTCGGCGATAGAGCAGAGGGCGGCGCCGTCGGGGGGCAGGTCCTGCATGGTCGCCAGGAATGCCTTGTACTGCGCCTGGGGCAGGTCAAACGCGATCCCCATGGCCTCGCCGGTGGACTTCATTTCCGGCCCGAGCACCGCGTCTACCTTCCGAAGCTTGGCCATGGAAAAGACGGGCGCCTTCACCGCATGCAACGGTCGGTCAGGCATCAGGCCAGTCTGGTATCCCAACTCCGGAAGACGGCGGCCGAGCGCCGCGGCCGTGCCCAGCATCACCATCGGGACGCCGGTGACCTTGCTGATGAAGGGGACGGTGCGGCTGGCCCGTGGGTTGACTTCCAGCACATACGCCGTTCCCTGCTGGATGACGAATTGGATGTTGACCAGCCCCACCACCTTCAACACCCGGGCGATGGCGATGGTCTGGGCGGTGACCCGCTGGATCTCCTCCGCCGTCAGGTCCAGCGGCGGATAGACGGCGAACGAGTCGCCCGAGTGCACGCCCGCCCGCTCGACGTGCTGCAGGATTCCCGGAATCACCACCGTCTCCCCGTCGGCGATGGCGTCTACGTCGAGCTCCCGACCCAGTGTGTACCGGTCGACCAGGATGGCGCCCCGCGGACCGAGCGCCAGCGCGGCGTCGACGTAGCGGCGCAGGTCTTCAGCGGTGTGGACGATCTCCATCGCCCGGCCGCCCAGGACGTAGGACGGCCGCACTACGACCGGATAGCCGATCCGTTCCGCGACGGCGAGGGCCTCGGCGGCGGACCCGGCCGACCCGCCGGCGGGCTGCGGAATGCCAAGCCGGTCCAAGATAGCCTGGCAGCGACGGCGGTCCTCGGCCAGGTCGATGGTCTCCACCGACGATCCGAGGATGGGCACCCCGTGGGCGGCGATGGCGTCGGCCAGGTTGATCCCGGTCTGGCCGCCGAACTGCACCAGCACTCCGCGGGGCCGCTCCCGGTCGAGTACGCGGAGGACACCCTCTACGTCGAGCGGCTCGAAGTACAGCCGGGTGCTGGCGTCGAAGTCGGTGCTGACCGTCTCCGGGTTGCTGTTGATCAGCACGCTGGCCAGGCCCGCCTCCTGGACGGCGGTCGACGCGTGCACGCTGCAGTAGTCGAACTCGATCCCCTGGCCGATGCGGATGGGACCGGACCCGATGACGACCACCGGGTCGGGCCCGGTGCGCACGACTTCGTCCTCGTCCTCGTACGTGGCGTAGTAGTAGGGCGTGGCGGCCTCGAACTCCGCGGCACAGGTGTCGACCTGCCGGTAGGCCGGCGGGCAACCCGCCGCCAGCGGTCGCAGCTCGGCCGGGTCGATGCCGCGCGCGCCGGCGATGGCCTCATCGGTCAGCCCGGTCCGCTTGGCCGATCGATAGCGGTCGGCACTCAGCGTCCCATCGCGCAGGGCCGCTTCCATGCCGACCACTTCTGCCATGCGGGCCACGAACCAGGCTTCATAGCCGGTGGCGGCGGCGACCTCCCCGACAGTGGTCCCGTCGCGCAACGCCTGGAAGGCGGCCGGCAGCCGGCGGTCGTTCGGCTGATGCAGGAGGTCCGGCCGGCCGCGCAGCTCGGTCGCATCCGGAACGCGCTGCTCGAGCGCACGCACGGCCTTGACCAGGGCCGCCTCGAAGGTGCGCTCGATGGCCATCACCTCCCCGGTCGACTTCATCTGGGTCCCGACGGTCCGGTCGGCGGCGGGGAACTTGTCGAACGGCCAGCGAGGCACCTTGACCACGCAGTAGTCGAGGGCGGGTTCGAACGCGGCGGAGGTGCGGCCGGTGACCGCGTTGGGGATCTCGTGCAGCAAACGGCCGACCGCGATCCGGGCCGCCACCCGGGCAATGGGGTAGCCGGTGGCCTTGGAGGCCAGGGCCGAGGACCGGCTGACGCGGGGATTGACCTCGATCACGTAATACGCGTCGGAGGCCGGGTCGAGTGCGAACTGCACGTTACACCCGCCTTCGATTTCCAGCGCCCGGATGATGCGCAACGATGCCGACCGGAGCATCTGCACCTGCCGATCGGAAAGCGTCTGGCTGGGGGCGACCACGATGCTGTCGCCGGTATGGACGCCCATGGGGTCGAGGTTTTCCATGTTGCACACCGCAATACAGGTATCGGCCGCGTCCCGCATGACCTCGTATTCGATCTCTTTCCAGCCGGCGACGGATTGTTCCACCAGCACCTGGCGGATGGGGCTGGCGTCCAGGCCTTCCCGCACGATGACGGCCAGCTCCAGCGGGGTGTGGGCCATGCCGCCACCGGTGCCGCCCAGGGTGAAGGCGGGGCGGATCACCACCGGGAGTCCGTTCTGCTCGGCGAAGGCGTGGGCCTCCGCCACCGATGACACGGTGCGGCTGGCAGGCACCGGTTCCCCCAGGTCGACCAGCAGCCGCTTGAAGGCCTCACGGTCCTCGGCCTGCTTGATCGAGTGCAACGGTGTGCCGAGCAGGCGCACCTGGTAGCGGTCCAGAATGCCGGCATCCGCGAGTTCGACGGCCAGGTTGAGCCCGGTCTGACCCCCCAGGGTGGCAATCAGCCCATCGGGCCGCTCGCGCGCGATGACGGCCTCCAGACAGGCCCGGGTGAGCGGCTCGATGTAGACGCGGTCGGCGACCCCTTCGTCGGTCATGATGGTCGCCGGGTTGGAGTTGACCAGCACGGTGCTGATGCCTTCCTCGCGCAGCGCGCGACACGCCTGAGTGCCCGCGTAGTCGAACTCGGCCGCCTGGCCGATGACGATCGGCCCCGAGCCGATGATCAGGACCCTG
The DNA here is from genome assembly GCA_005880615.1 of Chloroflexota bacterium. GTDB lineage: Bacteria > Chloroflexota > Dormibacteria > CF-121 > CF-121 > CF-121. The sequence goes on along the minus strand of VBID01000051.1, from coordinate 13,610 downwards.
GTGGGGCGATCAGACCCCCTCCCTCCCCGCCCCACCATCTCGTCCCCTCCCCTCTGGGGAGGGGCAGGGGAGGGGGTGAATGAGCGGCGCCCGCCGCTGGCCAGCTCGAGGAACTCGTCGAAGATTCCCTGGTTGTCCTGCGGCCCGGGAGCGCCCTCGGGGTGGTACTGGACCGTCATTACCGGCCAGCGCGCGTGGCGTAGGCCTTCCACGGACCCGTCGTGCAGATTGCGGTGGCTCACTCGGAAACCGCTGGCCTCCGGGATGCTGGCGGCGTCCACCTGGAACTCGTGGTTCTGGGAGGTCATGGTGACCCGGCCGGTGTCGACGTCGAGCACGGGATGGTTGCCGCCGTGGTGGCCAAAGCGGAGCCGCGATGTCCGGCCGCCGGCCGCCTGGCCGACCAGCTGGTGGCCCAGGCAAATCCCCAGCAGCGGGACGCGGCCGAAGAGCTCACCAACGGTAGCCACGGCCACCTGCAGCTGGGCCGGGTCGCCCGGTCCATTCGAGAGGACGACACCGTTGGGGTCTCGCGACAGGATGGCGTCCGCATCCGCGTCATGCGGGACCACGTCCACGGTGATGCCGCGAGCCCGCAGCGAGCGCAGGATGTTGCGCTTCACGCCATAGTCGACCACCACGATGCGCAGCCCCGGCCACTGGCGCAGGTCCGGCCGTCGCAGTGCCACGTCGAGCGACTCCGGCGCGTCGACGAAAGCCTCCGAGACCTCGCCGACCAGATCCTGGTCTTCCAGTCGCCGGACCCGGCGCGCTCGCTCGACGAGAGCCAGCACCTGCTCGGCGTGGGCCGCCGTTTCGGGCCGGGCCACTGGAGCGATCACGGCCCGCTGCGCGCCCGAGCCACGCAGGTGGCGCACCAGCCGCCGGGTGTCCGCCCCGGTCAGAATCGGGACCTGATGGGCATCCAGCCACTCGTGGAGGGGCGCCTCGGCCCGCCAGTGCGAGTAGTCGCGGCTGAGCTGGCGCGTGATCAAAGCCCGCGCCCACGGACGTCCTGACTCCAGGAAGGCGGGCGTGATGCCGTAGTTGCCAATCAGCGGGTAGGTCATGACCACCATCTGGCCGGCATACGACGGATCGGAGAGAACCTCCTGGTAACCGCTCATGCAGGTGTTGAAGACGACCTCGCCCTCCGCTTCGGCGGCGCAGCCACCGCGCTCGCCGAGAACCACGAACCCGTCTTCGAGCACCAGGGCCAGGGGCTCAGCCAACCGGCACCTCCGCGTGGTGGACCACCCGGTCGTGACAAATCGTGATTCGCACTCGGCCGCTGAGCCGGGTTCCGGTCATGGGGGTGTTGCGGCCACGACTGAGGAAACGGTCGGGCTCCACCGCCCAGGTCTCGGCGGGATCGATGAGGATCCAGTCCGGCGAAAGGGGAATCCCCAGGATGGCTCGGGGCAGGGCGACGCAGGCACGATAGAGGACCGGCCAGGGCAGCCGCAGGGTGAGCAGCATCCCGGCCGCGGTTTCGAACCCCGAGATGCCGGGCGCCGCCGTCTCCGCATCGCGCTTGGCGGCGGCCTGGTGGGGCGCGTGGTCGGTGGCGACGATATCGATGGTGCCGTCTATCAGGGCGCCGCGGAGCGCGGCCACATCGGCCTCGGTTCGCAGCGGCGGGTTCACCTTCGCCAGCGGTCCCCAACGCCGGAGTGCGTCCTCGGTCAGCCACAGGTGGTGCGGCGTTACCTCGGCGGTCAGCGCCAGGCCATCGCGCTTTGCCTTCGCTATCATCGGCAGCGCCGCCGCCAGGCTCACGTGCTGCAGGTGCAGGCGGGCCCGGGGCACCTGCCGCAGGGCGGCCACCGCCTGCTCGACGGCGGCCAGTTCGGCCTCCGGCTGGCTGCCGAGCGACTCATCCTGGGGGTGGATCAGGACCGGCAGGCCGGTCGCGCTGGCATGCTGTAGGGCGCCCACCAGCGTCTGCAGGTCGAGGGCGTGGCGACCGTCGTCGGACAGCGCGACCGCGCCCGCTGCCTGAAGCGCGACGGCGTCGGTGGGCCGGCGTCCCTCGAGCCCCTCGGTCAGCGCTCCGACGAACATGACCCGCACCGGCAGGTCGCGGGCCCGCGCGAGGTTCGCCCGCAGGCGATCCGCGGTGTCGGTAACAGGTTGCGTGTTGGCCATGGCCACCACCTGGGTGAAGCCACCGGCGGCGGCGGCGGCGGCGCCGGTGGCCAGCGTTTCCTTCTCCGGAAATCCGGGCTCTCGCAGATGGGCGTGCAGGTCGCACCAGCCCGGCGACAACACCAGGCCAGTCGCGTCCACGTCGGCGTGATCGACCGGCAGGTCGACGTCCCGCGGCTCGGTGAGCCCGTTCGGCCCCAGCGCCTGCACGCGGTGGAGCCGCATCAGGCCGCCTTCCGTTCCAGGATCCGCACAGCATCCTCGCCATCCACCTCGTCCAGGTGGACTTCGATCCATTCCTGGCCGGCGGTGGGCACGTTCTTGCCCACGTAATCCGGCCGGATGGGCAGCTCGCGATGGCCGCGATCGACCAGCACGGCCAGTTGGATGGCACTGGGCCGGCCCACCGCCATCACGGCATCGAGGGCGGCGCGGATGGTGCGGCCGTGGTAGAGGACGTCGTCCACCAGCAGGATGGGACGGCCCTGGATCAGCTCGGGCGGAATATCGGGCGGCCGCACGCTGGTGCGCGGAAGATCGTCGCGGTACGCCCGCACGTCCAGCGGCACGATCGGCACCGCCATCCCTTCCAGCTCTTGCAGCTGGAGCGCCAGCCGAGCGGCCAGCGGCACCCCTCGGGTCACGATCCCGACCAGCACCAGCCGGTCCAGCTGCGGTTGCCGCTCGATCACTTCGTGGGCGATCCGGCGCCATGCGCGGCTTAGCGCCGGGGCGTCCAGGACCGTCGCCTTGACGGTGTGCGCCTGCACCATCAGGCCGGCCCCAGCAGCCAGTCGAGGATCGCCATCCGCACCGGCAGGCCGTTGCGCGCCTGCCGGAAGTAGGCGGCGCGCGGGTCGGCGTCCACGGCCGGGGCGATCTCGTCCAGCCTGGGGAGCGGATGCATGAGGATTGCCCCCGGCGGTAACCGCCGCATCATCACCGGATCCACGACACAGATGCCGCGCACCCGCTCATACGCGGCGGGGGAGGTGAAGCGTTCGCGCTGAATGCGGGTCTGGTAGAGGACGTCGAGCTCGCCAATAGCTTCTCCCAGGTCCGGTTCGTCTCGCAGCGTCACGCCGGCTTCGCGCAGCTGGTCGCGCACGTCCGCCTCCAGCTGCAGTTCCGGCGGGGCGATGAGAATCAGCTCGGTCCCCGGAAAGTGGGCCAGCAGAAGTCCGAGCGATCGCACGGTCCGGCCATGGCGCAGGTCGCCGGCCAGGCCCACCCGCAGGTGATCGAGGCGGCCCAGCTCTTGCTGGATTGTGAAGAGATCGAGGAGTGCCTGGGTGGGGTGCTCACCGGCGCCGTCGCCGGCATTGATGACCGGGACCCGGCTGGCACCGGCAGCCCGCCGCGCCGCGCCCTTCTCCGGATGTCGCAGGACGATACCGTCCACGTACTCCGCCACCACTCGGACCGTGTCCTCCAGTGTCTCGCCCTTGGCGGCCGAGGACTCCGACATGGCATCAGCGGCGGAAAGCACTTGCCCGCCCAGGCGCAGCATTGCCGACTCGAAGGAGAACCGGGTGCGCGTGCTGGGCTCGTAGAACAGGGTGGCCAGGATCTTTCCCTGCAGGCGATGAGCCGCCTCACCCGGGTGAGTCGCCATTCGCCCCGCGCGCGGGAGCAGGTCGTCGATGGTGGTCCGGTCGAGATCGCGGCTGCTGGCCAGGTGGCCTGACCGGCGCACGGGGGCGGCGATGACGTCGCGCACACTCACTCCTTGCGGCCTCTCTGGACCGTCTTAAAGGATCTGGCCGATAGTCTACTCGATGTCTTCCCGCTACGCGTACTCGGTGCGCGCGCGTTGCTCGACCATGCTCTTGAGGAATTCCTGAAAGGCCGCTGCCGGAATGCTGGGGCGGCGGGCCTTGAGCCGGACGATGTTCCACTGCCGGTGGATGGGAAACTCCTCCACGTCCAGGACGCGTAGCTTCCCGGCCTGCAGCTCGAGTTGAATCGCCTGCTGGGAGAGCACAGCCACGCCCAGGCCGGCTTCCACCGCCTGCTTGATGGCCCCGTTGCTCCCCAGCTCCATGGCCACGTGCAGCTGGATGCTCCGGTCGCGCATGAGGCGCTCCAGGGTCAGCCGGGTTCCGGAGGCCGGCTCCCGGATCAGGAACGGCTCCTGGGCCAGCACCGCCAGCGGAATCTGCGCTCTCCCCACCAGGTGGTGGTCGGGCGGGGCGATCACGACCAGTTCGTTGCCCAGAAACGGCTCGATCTCCAGCTCGGGCTCCCGCGACGGTTCGCCCACCACGGCCAGGTCGATCTGGCGCTGCAGTAACCGGTCGCGCACCACCGGCCAGGCGGAGATGTCCATGGCGATGTCCACTTTCGGATACCGGTGCTTGAAGGCGCCCAGGATCGCCGGCAGGACGTAGATGCCGGCGGTACTGCTGGCGCCCACCCGCAGCGACCCGCGCTCCAGGCCGCGCAACTCGTGCATGGCCAGCATGGTGTCGTCCATGAGCGTCAGGATCTGGCGCGCGTACCCGAAGAGCGTCTCGCCCGGCTGGGTCAGGTGGACGCGGCGCCCGGTCTGCTCGAACAGCTCGGCCTTGACCTCCCGCTCGAGCTCCCGCACCAGGTAGGAGACGGATGGCTGGGAGATAAACAGCTTCTTGGCCGCCTGCGAGAAGCTCCCCTCGGCGGCCACCGTGGCGAAGACCTTGAGTTGGTGGAGGGTCATATCAGGTCGCTCTATGGGTCCAATCGAAACTATGTATTGGACACTATACCGCTCCGACTGCTAGCCTAGGCCTTGAGGGCCGATTGTCGGCTCTTATTGCAGTATCGATATCAAGAGGGACGAAATGGAAGTTGTGGTCTACACCCGGCCGGGCGACGAGGATAGCCGGCGCATCAAAGAGCTCCTTTCGGACGTCGGGGTTGCCTTCGAGGAGCACGTGTGTGCCGATGGCAAGCTCAACGGCAAGCAGATGCAGAGCCTCGATATCGGCGTGAGCCAGGTGCCCCTGACGGTAGTCGACGGGGTTGCCATCCCGGGTATGAACCGGGCTCGCATCGAGCAAGCGATCGGCTGGGTCGGCTTCTAGCCTTTTCGTCACCGCCGGTTCGTTAGCTTGCGCGCGTACGATGAGGGCATGCCCGAAATCGGGCGGTTGCTGCTCATCGTGGGCGTCCTGATCGCGGTCGTGGGACTGGTGTTCATGATCGGGGCCCGCATTCCCTTTCTGGGCCGCCTCCCGGGCGATATTTCCTTCAGCCGGGGGAACACGCAGTTCTACTTTCCGCTGGCGACCAGCATCGTCGTCAGCCTGGTGCTCACGCTGCTGCTGAACCTCTTCTTCCGCGGCCGCTAGCCCAACATTTCCCGCAGGCGAATAGTTGTCCCCTCCCTGATATGGAAGGGATTGTCAAGAGGGTGCCTGGCACCGGCCGCAGTCGAGGTCAGGAACTGGCGACGGTAATCACCCTGATATTCGCGGATCAGCCAGGCTGTTGCCGCAGGACAGTGAGCCGTCACCGAGCTGCCTCGGACTTCAGGCGCGAGTTGGCATCGCAAAGGGAGGCCGAGGGTTCTCGGTGGATGCTGCCCACCTCGGCTGCGACCGGCACCAGGCACGGACCTCACGCCGCCGGCGCCTCGGCGGCCATCCGCTGACCAATGGCCCAGACGAAGCCGGCCAGTTCTCGGGCGACCGCGGTAACGGCCTTGGGCCGGCCCAGCCGGCCACTGAGGTGGCGATAGCGCTGATGCAACCGCAGCTGAGCGCGCCAGGCCAGCTCCACCAGGTCTGGGGGCAAACCGGCCTGCCGCTGTTTCAGGGCTGCACTCTGCCGGGGAGCATGGCGGGCATTGTGGGCGGCCTGGATCAGCACGTGCCGGAGGTAGGCGTTGCCGGTGCGCGTGATCGCCCCCCGCCAGCGCGCGGGCCCACTGGAGTGTTCGCTGCTGGTCAAGCCGGTGAAGCCCATGAAGCCGCGCGCTCGGGCGAAGCGGCGCAGATCGAAGGTCTCGGCCACGATGGTGACCGCCGACAGGAACCCGATCCCGCGGAGCGCCTGCAGGGCGGCGATCAAGGCCACCTGCCGACTGTCGGTGGCACAGCGCCGGAGATCCGCTTCCAGCCGCCGAATCCGGTCTTCGGCGGCCCGGATGGTGGCTCGATAGTCGTCGAACACCACTTGGGCGGCGGGCTGCTGGAACCGCAGCTGACTGAGCCAGGTCTGATAGCGGATCGTCCAGGCCCGGGTGCCCGCCGGCGGCTGCCCACCCTGGCGGAGCAGGAACTTGCCCAACCGGTGCCGGGCGCGGAGCAGATCGGCCTTGGCGTCATAGCGAGCCCGCACCAGATCGCGCAAGGCTTCGTCGGCCACCTCGGGGACCCACACCGGGGTGAGATCGCCAGAGCGCAGCAGGCGGGCCAGCGTCACCGCGTCCCGGTTGTCCGTCTTCACCCGATCGCCCGCCCGGCGGGGGATCAGCGAGGGCGCCACCACCACACACTCCACGCCCAGGGCGGTGAGCTGGCGGTGCAGCGTGTAGCCCGTGGGCCCGGCCTCGTAGGCCGCCACCAGGCTGGCGGCGCGCCCCAGCCGCCGGATCAGTTTGCTCACCGCGCTGGGATCGTTGGCGATGGTGCCGTAGAGAGTCGGCGGGCCGCTAGCCTCGCCGATGGCCACCGTGATGGTGGCCTTGTGCGCATCCAAACCCAGGTAGCGAGTGATACCTTCTTTCATTAGGACCGGCCTCCTCCCGCATGTAGCTCTGCGCGGACTCGCGCCTCAACAGCCCCCGCGCAACCTACGGTATTGCGCGAGCGGTCGGTCCTTCCATGTTGACTTTAGGGAGGGCAGGGGAGGGTGTGGCGGAGAAGCTAAACGCTGCGCGCGCGGCGCAGCCGTTCGTAGCTCGACGGGGTCTCCCTCCCCCTTGCGGGGAGGGTCGGAGAGGGGGTCTCAAAGACCCTGAGCGTGGGGAGAAAGGCGTACTTAGGCGCCCCGCGCGCGGCGCAGCCGTTCGTAGCTCGACGGGGTCTCCCTCCCCCTTGCGGGGAGGGGGAGGGGGTCTCAAAGACCCTGGGCGTGGGGAGAAAGGCGTAGTTAGGCGTTGCGCGCGCGGCGCAGCCGTTCGTAGCTCGACGGGGTCTCCCTCCCCCTTGCGGGGAGGGTCGGGGAGGGGGTCTCAAAGACCCTGAGCGTGGGGAGAAACGCGAGCTTAGGCGCTCCGCGCGCGGCGCAGTTTTTCGTACAACTCTTTGGCATCGGGCGTCACGTTCTCAGGAACGCGCAGCTCAAGGGTGACGTACAGGTCGCCCGGCACCCCGCCCTTCAACCCGGGAAGCCCCTTGCCTTTGAGACGAAAAACCCGGCCGGCCTGGCTCCCTGCGGGAATGGTCAGCTGCAGCTGCTGTCCGGTCAGGGTGGTGACGGTGACCGTGTCACCGAGCACGGCCTGGTCGTCGTAGACCGGCAGCGTCATGTACAGATCGCGTCCCTTGGCCGCGACCTTCGGATGTGGCAGGAGATGCACCCGCAGGTAGAGGTCGCCATGGTGGGCGCTGCCCCGCTGGCCCTCGCCGCGGACGCGCACTCGCGACCCCTCGGTCACGCCGGCCGGGATGGTCACCTGAATCTGGCGGCGGCTGGCGATCACGCCTTGGCCGTGACAGGTGGGGCAGGGCTCGCTCTGCATCACCGTCCGGCCCCCGCTCCCCTGCCGGCGGGCCACGAACCCGGAGCCGCCGCAGGTGGGGCAGGTTTCCGGGATTTCGGTCTCGATGGTGCGCTGGGTGCCTTTGGCCGCATCCTCCAGCGAGATCTCGATCGGGTGCTCGATGTCCTCGCCGCGGGTGGCCGCCCGCTGGCCCGCTCCCCCCAAGTCGAACCCGCCCCCGCCGCCCTCTCTGCCGAAGAAGGTCTGGAAGAAGTCGCTGAAGTTCTCGAACTCGGCGGAGCTGGGACCGCGGGCCTGGCCCTGGTACTGGCGGGCGAACTCCTGCTCGCGCTCGATCCGCTCCCAGTCCGAACCTAGCTGGTCGTACTTGCTCCGCTTGGTGGTGTCGCTCAGGACCTCGTACGCTTCGTTGATCGTCTTGAAGCGGTCGGTCGCCTTGGGGTCCTTGTTGACGTCGGGGTGGTACTGCCGGGCCAGCTTGCGATAGGCGGCCTTGACCTCCTTTTCGGAGGCGGTCCGGGGAACCCCCAGCGTCGCGTAGTAGTCCTTGTATTCCATGGCCGGCTTACCGTCTACGTTGCCCCAAACGGGGAGCGGCCAAACGGCTAGTGGGACACTAATGAACGCTCTGGGCAGCGAAGTCCCGGCAGTGCGAGATGAATTTCTCGGGGATCAGAGGGTTCTGGCCGAAGTGCAGGTGCACATAGCTGGCCAGCAGATTGGGCCCCACGAAGCCCTCATAGCCGATGACATCGCCCTCGGCATTTGACATCCGGTAGGCCGGACGCAGCGCTGGGTCCTGGTTGGTGATGTGGCTCCAGTGAAACTCGTGCCCGCGATAGAACTGGCCCTTGGGCGAGAGGATGCTGTCTTCCAGGGTCTGCAGCTGGCGGTAGCCGAACCGCTGGAGCTGGCCGTCCATCTCGACGTCGACCGGGAGGACGCCGGCCATCGGATGGGCGGTCCCTCCCGCGGTGCGCAGGGTGCGCCCAAGGTACATCAGGCCGCCGCACTCGGCGTAGATCGGCATGCCAGTGCGATAGGCGCGATGCAGCGACTCGGCCATGGGGCGGTTCTTGGCTAGCCGCTCCACGAATTCCTCCGGAAACCCTCCACCCAGGTAGGCGCCGGCAGCGTCCGCCGGGAGGTGCGAGTCGTCGAGGGGGCTGAAGGCGACGATCTCGGCCCCGTACTCTTCCAGCAGCTCGAGATTCTCCGGGTAATAGAAATTGAATGCGTCGTCGTAGGCCACGGCCAACCGGACCGGGCGAGTGCCGGCGGTCTTTCCCTGGAAGACCTTCTTCGGAACCAGCGGCAAAAGCTCCGCTTTCTCGGCGATTTTCCAGATGAGGTCCAGGTCGACGTTTCGCTGCACGGCGTCGGCCAGCCGGCCCAGGATGCGCTCCCACTCGGTATTCTCCGAGACCGGCAGCAGGCCCAGCTGCCGCTCCGGGATGCCGAGGTCGGGCATGGCCGGCAGCGCCCCCAGGACTGGGACCCGGGCCCCCTCCCAGACCGCCTCCTCCACGGACCGCCGATGGCCGTCCGACGCCACATTGTTGAGGAGGACACCGGCCAGCCTGGTGTCGGGCTTGAACATCTTGAAGCCCATGGCGACCGCGGCCGCGCTCTCGGACATCTTCGCCACGTCGATCACCAGAATGATGGGGGCCTTGATGACGTCGGCAACCTCGGCGGTACTGCCCTCCTTGCCGTCGCCGCGGCCATCGAACAGACCCATGGCCCCTTCCACGATGGCCACGTCCGCACCCAGGGAGCCCTTGGCGAACACTTGCTGCAACGCGCCATGGCCCAACATCCAGGAATCCAGGTTGCGGCAGGGACGTCCGGTGACGTGGGCCAGGTAGGCGGGATCGATGTAGTCGGGACCGACCTTGAAGGACTGCACGGTCTTACCGCGGCCCTTGAAGGCCGCGATCAGGCCGGCGGTGAGGGTCGTCTTGCCGACGCTGCTCGCCGTGCCCGCGACGACGAACCGTGGGGTTCGGACTTCGTCCAGCATTGGATTTCCTGGTTAGTTCGCTAGCCGAACTTCCCGCCCCTCGCGGCTACGCTAGCACAGGTGTCCGGCGGTCGTCTACCTATTCAATGGACTGTTGCAGGGACCGCGATTACGGCCAACGGCGTCGCCGGTTCGGCCGGCCGCAGGTCGCGAAGATGGAGCCGAATCCGGTCGTAGCCGTCCCAGCGCTCGCAGTCCAATGTGTACAGGATGTCCAGCCGGCGACCCGGCGGCAGGTGAGGGAGCGCCGGCGCTTTGTCGAAGGCAATGGCCTCCCGAGTGGCCGTGGCATCGCGCAGCTGCACCCGCAGGTGTCGCCCGTCTGAGCCGAACCCTTCCGCCCGAAGCACCTCCACGCTGCGCGACAGTAGGATCGGCTCGCGGTTGCCCAGGCCGAAGGGGGCCAGCATCTGGATCTCCTGGTGCAGACTGGGCTTGAGATCGGCCAGGGACGCTTTGGCCTCCACCTTGATAGATCGCCGGTAGGCTGCCCCGTCGAGAGCGCTTGCGACGTGCCGGCGAATGGCCTCCGCCAGCGCTTCGAACTGGTCGCGCCGGACGGTCATGCCGGCGGCCATGGCGTGGCCGCCGTATCGGAGGAGCAGCGGCGCGCAGGCGTCCAGGCAGTCGACCAGGTGAAGCCCATCGATGCTCCGGGCCGAGCCGCGCGATTCCTCCTCGGCCAGGTTGAAGACGAAGGCGGGCCGGTAGAACTCCTCGACCAGGCGACTGGCGGCCAGGCCGATCACGCCCAGCGGCCAGTCGGGCGAGCCGAGCACGATGGCGGGAACGTCGTCGGGCAGGTCGAGCACCTGGGCGCGCGCGTCCTTGACGATCTCGGCAGTCAGCCGCTGCCGCTCGGCATTCTGCGCCTGCAGCTTCTCGGCGGCCGCCTGGGCGGCCTCCTCAGTCTCCGCCAGGAACAGGTCCAGGGCCAGGACCGCATCCTCCATCCGCCCGGCGGCATTGATGCGCGGCGCCAGCTGGAAAGCGAGGTGCTCGGCGGTCACTGGTCCCCGGATGCCGGCGGCCGCCATCAGGGCGGCGCACCCCAGGCTGGGATCACGGTTCAGCTTCTCCAACCCCGCTCTGACCAGGGCCCGGTTCTCTGACCGGAGCGGGACGACGTCTGCCACCGTGCCCAGCGCCACCGCGTCGATGGACGCGGCCGGATCGAGCCGTCCGGCAAATGCCCGGCGCTCCAGCGCCACCAAGAGTTTGTACGCTACGCCGCAGGCGGCCAGCCCATCGAACGGATACCGGCACTCGGGCTGCTTGGGATTGATCAGTGCGTCCACTGGCGGCCGCTCGCTCCCCACCTCGTGATGGTCGGTGACGATCAGCCGCAGGTCCGCCGGCCGCTGGCGCGCCACCTCGATGGAGTTGGTGCCACAGTCGCAACTAATGACCAGCCGGGCGCCGCGGCCATGGAGGTCACGCAAGGCCTCGATATTGAGCCCATAGCCTTCGCTGAACCGATTGGGGATATAGGTGAGGACGTCGCCGCCTACGGCGCGCAGGCCGCGGGCCAGCACCGCCGCGGCGGTGACGCCGTCCGCGTCGTAGTCACCGTACACCGCGATCCGATCGCCCCGATCGACCGCCGCCTTAATCAGGTCGCAAGCGGCCCCCATGTCCTTGAGCAAGAAGGGATCGGGCGCTCCCGCCAGGTCGGTCCGCTGCCACGGCTCGAGCTGCGCCGCCTGCGTCACCCCGCGGCCATGCAGGATCTGGCGGAATACTGGGGAGAAGGCTTCCAGCCCCGGCTGGGCGCGGAGCGGATCAGGCAGCAGCCAGTGCCGGCGTTCCTTCTTCAACCGCCGGCATTATGCGCGGCCTTCGCGACAGCTGCCTGTCACTATCCCCAGATATTTTCGGGGTGTGGAAAGGTGTTGGAAACCTCTTATCAGGCGGCTGATTCGCTGGCGACGATCACCGGTGGCACGTTCTCCTTGGTCCAGTTCAGAAGGCCAACCACCGCGATCAGGAGCGCCGTGCCCACGAACTGCGCCGGGTAGAGCGGCTGATGGAACCCGTAGGGCGGGGGCGCCGACGCGATAAACGTGGCGGCCACCGGAAAGGCCATCTCGGCGATGGTGGCCAGCGAGGCCGGGGTGCTGGCGAGCGCGCGGTAATAGAGGAGCAGCGCGAGGAGTCCTGGGATCAGGGCAATTCCGAGGAACGGCAAGATGTAGGAGGCCTGATAGTTGCTGAATGCCGACGAGCCGTTCTGCAAGAAGAGGATGACGATCAGGACGGGCAGTGCCAACGTGAAGCGCAAGGCGGTGGTGGTTTGGAAGGACATCGTACCCAGGACGAAGCGCCCCAGCACAGTGCCGCTGGCCCAGAGGGCTGCGGCTCCGAGCGCGAAGAGGCCGGCTTCGAGGCGCCCGTGCTGGAGGTCCGATAGGGGAGCCCTCGGGTTCTGGGCGAAGACCACCATGTATACACCCACCAGGGCGATTGCGGCGATCGGCCAGAACCACGGGCGGCGGCGCTCCCCCAGGATCACCCACGCGAGCAGGATGGCGATCAACGGCTGCGTCTGCTGGAGGACAAACGTCTCAGCGAAGTGGTGGTATGAGAACGACTGGGTGAAGAGGACGGTGGCGATTGCCTGCGGCCCAATTCCGATAAGTCCGATCGCGATCCAGCCCTTTGGCCCCAGGCGGCGAATCTCGCCCCAACCCCGCACCAGGATCACGAGGAGGAAGAGCGTGATGAACGCGTCCTCGACCACGACGATCTGCGAGGCCGTGAGTTTGCCCAGCGGCGGAATCAGCTGGGCCCGGAAGTAGGCATCCGAGGCCCAGAGGACGGCCGCCAGCGCCACGAAGAACATGGAGAAACGGTCGATGAATCCCCTGGTCGACGTCTTTGCCGGTTCGCTTTTCAGCTTCGTGATTGCCATCGACGTCCGCTCCTTGGGCCGTCGGGGCAACGAATGGGACGGGCATCCGTGCCCACTCCCGAGGGTCTTCTTTCATCCCGACTCTACGGTCGGCCCCGGAATCGCACCGGGTCGTGAGGCTTGAGCCTCTCGCGGGCTATACCGCCGATCGGGGATTCACACCCCTGCCCCGAAGACTTGCCGTCAAGAATAGCAGCCCGGCGGCGCCACTGCCGCCACACGATTCAGGGAATGCCGTCGGCCGGAGGCTGGACAGGCAACGCCTGCTGTCCAACCACCACCGTGATGCGCTGCACCTGGTTGTTGCACATTCCCTGGGCATTCCAGCGGGTGGTCAGGGGCTGCACGCTTCCGGTGGCATCGGTCGCCCGGCAGCACAGCTCGTATTCGCCCTCCTGGGCGACCACCCATGGGGAGCGCCATGACTGCCAGGCGAAGTCGCCCCCGTCTTCTCCAAGCTCGGCATCCACCCACGAGCGGCCGCCGTCCGTGCTGACTTCAACCCGAACGACACGTCCCTGGCCGGACCACGCCCGACCCTCCAACATCCACGTCCCGAGGCCGAGCCGGCGCGTTCGCGACAGGAAGTCAGGGATGCCCGGCGGCACCATCAGCGCACGGGGCAGGATCCGGGTCACGGGCTCGCCCAGCTCATCCTCTGAGCTGGTGACGTGATAGGCGGGCTCCTGTTGGTAGCCACGGAACGGGCGATTCACCACCGTAATCGAGCGAAGCCATTTGACGTGGGTCATCCCGTACCAGCCGGGTACCACCAGACGCAGGGGGAACCCATGTTGGGGCGGGAGTGCCTGCCCGTTGACGGCATAGGCAAGGAAGACGCCCTCCCGAGAGGCCTCGGGCAACGTGAGACTCCGCTC
>VBID01000159.1 GCA_005880615.1 Chloroflexota bacterium | reverse complement strand
GTGGAGGGGCAGTACATGTGCACGGTCTGCCGCTTCCGCCGGCACTCGCGCCAATTCCGCCAGGACAATCCCGATGGGCGGTTCCCGGCGGCGCATCATCCAGGTGCCCTCTGGGAGCTGGAGGATCTGCGTCCCTGAAGGTTGTCGCGACATCGGGTGATGACCCGATGGTGCGCCGCCTGCCGTAGTGCCCGGAACAAGTCCCGGCAAACCCTTTGTTAGAATCAGCTCGGGTTCATGCTTAGCGACTACTTCCCCTTGCTCATTTTTGTCGTCGTGATCGTGGGGTTCGGGGTTGTCGCGATCGTCGTCCCGGGTTTCATCGGCGGCCACCGACCCAACGCCGCGGCCGACCTACCCTACGAGAGCGGAATCGTGCCCCGAGAGGGCGCCCGGCGTCGCTTCTCAGTCAGCTTCTACCTGACCGCCATGCTCTTCATCATCTTCGACGTGGAAGCCATCTTCATCTACCCGTGGGCCGTCATCCTGAAAAGCCTGCGCTGGTTCGGGGTGGCCGAGATGGGGGTCTTCGTGGCCATCCTGCTGGTGGCGCTCATCTATATCTGGGCGAAGGGAGCGCTGGAATGGGGGGACTAGAGCTCCGCACGGAGCCCTTCCGCACCGGCCGGGCCGCCGGCCCCACGCCGCTCAATGCGTTCGGAGACAACCTGGTCACCACCACCATCGACAAGGTCCTCAACTGGGGGCGGGCCAGCTCCATCTGGCCGGCGCTGTTCGGTCTGGCCTGCTGCGCCATCGAGATGATGGGGGCCGGCGGGCCCCGCCACGACATGGCGCGCTTCGGAGCCGAGGTCTTCCGAGCCACGCCTCGCCAGGCCGACCTCATGATCGTGGCCGGCCGGGTCTCGATCAAGATGGCGCCCGTGCTGCGCACGATCTACGACCAGATGCCCGAGCCGAAGTGGGTGATCGCCATGGGGGCCTGCGCCTCCTGCTCCGGGATGTTCAACAACTACGCCATCGTGCAGAGCGTGGACAAAATCGTCCCGGTCGACATCTATGTGCCGGGCTGTCCGCCGCGACCGGAGGCTCTGCTGGATGCCGTCATCAAGCTGCAGCGAAAGATCCGCGGCCAGCCGCTGGTCAAGCGGTAGTCGCGAATGAGCGACAGCAGCGGGAGCGCGCTTGCCCAACGGGTGCAAGACCGGTACCCGGGCGCCCTGCAGAACGTGACCGAGTGGCGCGGCGACGTGACCCTGCGCATCGCGCCGGCGGGGATCGTCGAGGTGGCGCGGCTGTTGCGCGACGATCCCGCGCTGGGCTTCGACTACTTCCTCTATAACACGGCGGTCGACTGGCCGGCCCGGGACCCGCGCTTCGACGTGGTCTGGGAGGTCCGCTCGTTGCCGAACAAGACCCGGGTCCGCCTGGTGTGCACCGCCGCCGCGCCCGATCCGCATGTGCCGAGCTTGGTGCCCATCTGGCGGGCCGCCAACTGGTTCGAGCGCGAGACCTGGGACCTGCTCGGGATCCAGTTCGACGGCCATCCCGACCTGCGCCGGATCCTGATGCCGGACTCCTGGGAGGGCTTTCCACTGCGCAAGGACTACGTCTCGTTCGGCGAACCCGTGATCTTCTCGGACCAGAAGCTCGAAGGGCTGGAGCCCGACGCCATCCGTGGCTGACACCTTTACCCAGACCCTCCCCGAAGGGGTCGAGGCCCGTGAGCTGGGCAGCGAGTGGATGGAGCTCAACATGGGCCCCCAGCATCCGAGCACACATGGGGTGCTGCGGATCAAGCTGAAGCTCGACGGCGAGGTGGTGCGGGACTCCGACATGGATATCGGCTACCTGCACACCGGCTTCGAGAAGTCGTTCGAAGACAAGACCTATGCCCAGGGCATCCCGTTCAGCGACCGGATGGACTACCTGGCGCCGCCCATCAACAACGTCGGCTTCACCATGGCGGTGGAGAAGCTGCTCGACCTCGAGGTCCCCCCGCGGGCGCAGGCCATCCGGGTGATCATGATGGAGCTGGCGCGCATCGGCAGCCACCTGATCTGGCTGGGCACCGGCTCGCTCGACCTGGGGGCGGTCAGTACCTTCCTCTATTGCTGGCGGGAGCGCGAACAGATCCTGGACCTGAACGAAGCCTATTCCGGCGTGCGGATGATGACCTCGTTCACCCGCGTCGGCGGGGTGGCGTGGGACCTGCCTCCGGGCTGGCTGGAGCAGCTGCAGCGCTTCGTCGACCTCTTTCCCAGCCGGGTGGATGACTACGAGGCCCTGCTGACCAACAACCCCATCTGGAAGCAGCGCACCGTCGGCCTGGGCACCATCTCCGCGGCGGAAGCCATCGAGTGGGGCGTCACCGGCCCGGTGCTGCGCGGGTCAGGGGTCGATTACGACGTGCGCAAGGCCTTCCCCTACTGCGGCTACGAGCAATACGACTTCAACGTGCCGCTCGGCCGCGCGGGCGACACCTACGCCCGGTACCTCTGCCGGGTGCAGGAAATGCGGGAGAGCATCAAGATCCTCGACCAGGCGATCCGCACCCTGCCCGACGGCCCCTGGATAACGGACAACCGGAAGGTGGCCCTCCCGCCTCGCGACGAACTGCCCCAGAGCATGGAAGCCGTCATCCATCACTTCCGCCTGGTGAGCGAGGGCTTCAAGCCGCCGGCCGGCGACGTCTACGCCTTCGTGGAAAGCCCGCGCGGCGAGCTCGGCTTCTACATGGTCTCGGACGGCTCCAACAAGCCCTATCGGGTGAAGGTGCGGCCCCCGTCCTTCTGCAACCTCCAGGCGCTGAGCAAGATGATCGAAGGCCGGCTGATGGCCGACGTGGTGGCCATCATCGGCAGCATCGACATCATCCTGGGAGACGTGGACCGCTAGTGAGCCTCAGCCAGGCCACGGTTGAGAAAATCCAGGACTACGCGCGGCGCTACCCATCGGCGCAATCGGCGATCCTGCCGGCGCTGTGGGCGGTCCAGCACGAGGTCGGCTACGTGACCAGCGACGGGATGCGTGAGGTCGCCCAGCACCTGGGCCTGCCGGCGTCCCTGGTGGAGGCCACGTCCTCCTTCTACTCGATGTACCTGACCAGGCCGGAAGGGCGGCACGACGCCGTGATGTGCGTCAACGTCGCCTGCGCCCTGCGAGGCGCGGAGGAGCTATTCGCCTACTGCGAGCAGCGGCTCGGGATCCGGGATGGGCAGACGACCTCCGACGGCGCCATTACCCTGCGGTCCACCATCGAGTGCCTGGGGGCCTGCGGCGGCGCGCCCATGATGCAGATCGACCATCGCTTCGAGGAGGACCTCACGCCTGAGCGCGTGAACGCCATCTTCGAGCGGCTGCGCACCGAGCCCGCGCCCAGCCCCGAACCGCCGCGACCCGCGGCGGTCCCACCAACCCCAACGCCGGCTGCCAAAGCGGCGCCAAAGCGTCCGGCGGGTGGCAGTCGCCCCCGGGAAAAGAAGGCGGACACCTAGTGGCCGAGAAGAAAATTCTGACCAAGGACTTCGGAGCGCCCGGGCTCGCCCATCTCGCCGGCTACGAACAGACCGGCGGCTACCAGGCCTACCAGAAGGCGTTGAAGGAGCTGCAGCCCGACGCGCTGGTGGAGATGGTCAAGAAAAGCGGGCTGCGTGGGCGCGGCGGGGCCGGCTTCGGCACTGGCCAGAAGTGGAGCTTTCTCCCCAAGGGGGTGTACCCGCGCTACCTGGTGATCAACGCCGACGAGAGCGAGCCCGGCTGCTTCAAGGACCGGTACCTGCTCGAAGCAAGTCCGCACCAGGTGGTGGAGGGGCTGCTGATCGCGGCCTTCGCCATCGGCTGCAACCTGGCCTTCATCTACATCCGCGGCGAGTACCTGCCCCAGCACGAGGCGCTGGAGTGGGCACTGGCCGAGGCCAGGCAAGCCGGCTACATCGGCAAGAACGTGCTGGGCAGCGGCTTCGACGTCGACGTCATCCTGCACCGGGGCGCGGGCGCCTACATCTGTGGTGAGGAGACGGCCCTGCTCACCTCGCTGGAAGGCTACCGCGGTGAGCCGCGTCTGAAGCCGCCCTTCCCCGCCATCAAGGGGCTCTACGGCAAGCCGACCGTGGTCAACAACGTGGAGACGGTGGCGACTCTGCCGCACATCGTCTCCAACGGCCCCGACTGGTTCGCAACCATCGGGACCGAGACCGGTAAGGGGACCCGGCTGTGGTGCATGAGCGGCCACGTGAACCGGCCCGGCAACTACGAGATGGAGATGGGTGCCCCCATCCGCGAACTGATTTACGACCTGGGGGGCGGCGTCTGGAAGAATCGCAAGCTCAAAGCCTTCCAGCCGGGCGGGGCCTCCATGATGGTCCTGCTGCCGCAGCACCTGGACGTCGGGCTGGATTTCGATGCCATTCAGAAGGCCGGGTCGCTGGCCGGCGCGGGGGCGATGGTGGTGATGGATGAGACGACCTGCATGGTGGACATGTGCCGCCGCTACGTCGAGTTCTTCCACCACGAGAGCTGCGGCAAGTGCACGCCCTGTCGCGAGGGCACCTTCTGGATGACGAACGTGCTGACCCGGATCGAGGAGGGCGAGGGGAAGGCGGGCGACGCCGACCTGCTGCTCGAGATGGGCAACAACATCGATGGCCGATCGTTCTGCCCCCTGGGCGATGCCTCGACCTGGTTCCCGCGGAGCTGCATCAAGTATTTCCGTGACGAGTTCGAGCAGCACGTCACCGAGCATGCCTGCCCCTTCCGCAAAGAACGGGTCATGGTGGCCTGATGGCGGTCGCCACCGACCAGGTCACCCTCCAGGTCGACGGCGTGAGCGTCACCGTGCCCAAGGGAACGCTGATCCTGGACGCCGCCAAAAAGCTTGGCATCGACATTCCCATCTTCTGCTCGCACCCGAAGATGGAGCCGGTCGCCGTCTGCCGCATGTGCCTGATCGAAGTCGAGAAGATGCCCAAGCTCCAGCCAGCCTGCGCCATCCCGGTGGCGGAGGGGATGGTGGTCCGGACCTTGACCGACAAAGTGAAGCAATACCAGCAAGGTGTGCTGGAGTTCCTCCTGATCAACCACCCGCTCGACTGCCCCATCTGCGATAAGGGCGGCGAGTGCCCGCTCCAGGACCAGACCTTCCAGTACGGGCCGGGTGCCAGCCGGTATGACTTCCAGAAGGCCCACTTCGACAAGGCGGTGCCGCTCTCAGACAAGATCGTGCTCGACCGGGAGCGCTGCATCCTGTGCTGGCGCTGCACCCGCTTCACCGAGGAGATCTCCGGGGAGCGCGAGCTGGCGCTGATCAAGCGGGGCGTGCACACCATCATCGGTACCTTCAATGACGAGCCGGCCCAGTCCGTCTACCAGGGCAACTGGACCGAGATCTGCCCGGTGGGCGCCCTGACCAGCCGGCAGTACCGGTTCATCAGCCGGCCCTGGGACCTGGACCGGACCCCCAGCGTCTGCCCCGGCTGCGCCATGGGCTGCAATATCCAGATCGACAGCCGGCACAACAAGATCGGCCGGTTCCAGTCGCGCGAGAACCTGGAGGTCGACGACGGCTGGCTCTGCGACCAGGGGCGGTATAGCTTCCCCTACTTCCAGCGGGACCAGGAGTTCGGCTCGCCGAGCATCCGCCGCGACGGGCAGCTGGCGGCAGTCAGCTACCCAGAGGCGGTCGCCGAAGCGGCGGCCCGGTTGCAGCGCGCCGGGTCCAGCGCCGCCGGATGGGCGTCGCCCGGGGCGACCAATGAAGAGCTGTTCCTCTTCCAGCGCCTCTTCCGCGAAACCCTAAAGTCGCCCCACCTCGACCATCGCCAGCAGGGGATCCACGAGACCGATCCGGAAGACATCGGCCTGCCGATCGCCGATATCGAACGCTGCGACCACGTCGTTGTCCTGGGTGGGCAGGAGGTGATCGACGCCGCGCCCGTCCTCCACCTCCGGCTGCACAAAAGCCAGCGGCACGGGGTTGCCGTGCACCGGGTCGATGAGGTGAAGGCCGGGCTGGCGGCGGTTCCGGCCGAGGCCACCGTCGTGGGCGTGCTGGCCACCGCGGCCCGGCGGGCGGATGCGATCACCCTCCAGAACCAGCTGGTCTCCAAGGTCAAGGGCAGCGTCCGGCGGCTGATCGTGGTCCGCGGGCCCAACGGCCGGGGAGCCAAAGACCTGGGGATCCTGCCTCACCTCGGCCCCGGGTACGCGGTCCTCAACGGCCGCGCCGGTCGGCCGCGGGCGGAGTGGCCCAAGGCCGGCATCCGGGCGCTCTACATCTATGACGCCAGTCCGCTGCAGGAGTTCGGGGCGACCGAGGCCGAGCTCGACTGGCTGCGCAGCCTGGACACCGTTATCGTGCAACGCTTCAAACCGTCGGTGCTGGACGAGTACGCCCATGTTGTCCTCCCAGGCCGGGCCTTCCCCGAGAAGGACGGCACCATGACCAGCATGGAGGGCCGCGTCCAGCGGATCGCCACTGGCATTGATGCCGCCCATGTCTGGGACGACTGGCGGATCCTGCAGGCGGTGGCCAATGCCATGGGCGCCGGCTGGCCCTACCGCACCAGCGAATCGATCTTCGCCGACCTGGCCAAGGCTGTGCCCGCCTACGCGGCGGCCGCGCCGGCGCAGGGGCGGGTTCTCTGGGGCGAACGATGACCGAGGTGGTGGTCGTCACCCTGATCAAGACCGCTATCATCCTGTTCGCGCTGTTGACCGCCTTCGCCTACCTGACGCTGTTCGAGCGGGTGGTGCAGGCCCGGCTGCAGGCGCGCCTCGGACCCAACCGGGTGGGGCCCTTCGGGCTGCTGCAGCCCGCCGCCGACGGCGTGAAGCTGTTGTTCAAGGAGACCAGCGGCCCGGCCACCCGGGACCGGTTCCTCTACCTGGCCGCGCCGGTGCTGTCGCTGGCGGTGGCGTTCACGGCCTTCACCATCGTCCCCGTCAGCGGCCCGACCGACCTGGTGGTGCTGGGGCATCGCATCAGCTGGTACGTGACCAACACCAACGTGGGCGTCCTCTTCTACTTCGCCCTCACCTCGCTGGGCGTATACGGCATCTTCCTGGCCGGGTATGCCTCGAACAGCAAGTACTCGCTGCTGGGCGGGCTGCGATCGTCGGCCCAGATGATCAGCTACGAGATGTCACTCGGGCTGTCGCTGGTGCCGGTGTTCATCGTGGCCGGCTCCTTCAGGCTGGTCGATATCGTTAACGCCCAGCGGACCTGGTGGTTCGCCCTCCCGCTGCTGCCGGCCTTCATCATTTATATGATCGCCGGCATTGCCGAGACCAACCGGGCGCCCTTTGACCTGCCCGAAGCCGACACCGAGCTGGTGGCCGGCTACCACACCGAATACGGGGGTATGAAGTTCGCCCTCTTCTTCATGGCCGAGTACATCAACATGGTCATCGTCAGCTCCATCGCGACGGTGATGTTCCTGGGTGGGTGGTGGGGACCTTTCGGCATCCTGCCCGGGCCGTGGTGGTTCTTGCTCAAGGTTGTGGCGGTGCTCTTCGTCTACGTCTGGCTGCGTGCCACCCTGCCCCGCCTCCGCTACGACCGGCTGATGCAGCTGGGCTGGAAGTCGCTGCTGCCCCTTTCGCTGGCCATGATGATGGCCACGGCCGTGGTCGTGGTGGCGGTTCAAAGGTAGCCGATGTCCGCCCTGCGTGACGTGCTGATGGGTCCGATCTATATCGGCAAGGGTCTGATGACGACCCTCAAGCACGTGGTGCGCCCGGCCACCATCCAGTACCCGGAGCAGCAGAAGCCGGTTCCGCCTCGCCATCGGGGCCGCCACATTCTGCACCGCTACGCGGACGGCCTCGAGAAGTGCGTCGGCTGCGAGCTGTGCGCCGTGGCCTGCCCGGTGGGCTGCATCGTGGTCGAGGCGGCGGAGAACACCCCGGAGCATCGCGTCTCGCCCGGCGAGCGATATGCCAAGCGTTACGAGATCAATCTGCTGCGCTGCATCTACTGTGGCATGTGCGAGGAAGCCTGCCCCTACGATGCCATCACCATGGGCCCCCGCTACGACCTGGCCGACGATCACCCCGACAAGTTCATCGCCGTCAAGGAGGACCTGCTCGAGCCGCTCTCGGCCAGCCTGCGCGACACCGCGCGGCCGTCGGCGGCACCGTCCGCCCAGAAAGAGCCCCGCAAATGGTAGGCAAGGAATTCTCCTCCCCCCTGGTGGGGGAGGATAGGGTGAGGGTAGGCAAGGAATTCTCCCTCCCCCCTTGCGGGGGAGGGTCGGGGTGGGGGGTCTCGGTGCGGCGATGGTGATCCTGTTCGCCTTCGTGGCGGCCTCGATGCTTGTCTCGGCCGTCGGCGTGGTCGCCTTCCGGCGGCCGATCTACAACGCCCTGGCCCTGGTGGCCAACATGCTGGGCCTGGCGGTGCTCTTCCTCCTGCTCAACGCCCAGTTCCTGTTCGTAGCGCAGATCATCGTCTACACCGGGGCGGTGATGGTCCTGTTCGTCTTCATCATCGCGCTCCTGAACCCGAGAGCCGACATTCGGCTGCAACGGCCGGGCGCGGAGTGGGGCTTCGGCATCGTGTTTGGCGTGGTCTTCGCCGCCCTGCTGCTGATCATCCTGTCGACCCGGGCCCTGCCGGGCAAGCCCGGCCCCTACACGCCCGAGGCGATCGACGCGGCGGGCAACGTCCAGACCATCGGGAGGGCGCTCTATACCACCTTCTTGTTCCCGGTCGAGGTGGCGTCGGTCCTGCTGCTGGTGGCCGCGGTCGGCGCCGTTTACCTCGCCCGGCGGAGGATCCATTGATTCCGGCCTACGCCTACCTCTGGCTGAGCGGGATTCTGTTCACCATCGGCGCCGTGGGCGTGCTCATCCGGCGCAACCCGCTGGTGATGTTCATGTGCATCGAGCTGATGCTGAACGCGGTGAACCTATCCTTCGCCGCCTTCAGCCGCTACCTGAACTCCCTGGACGGCGTCGCGTTCGCCTTCCTGGTGATCACCGTGGCGGCCGCCGAGGTCGTGGTGGGGATCGCCATCATCGTCCAGGTCTACCGGGCCGGTCGGGCGATGGATGTCGACGAGCTTGACCTGATGAAGGAATGATCACGCTCGGGACCCTCGCGCTGATGGTCCTCCTCCTGCCGCTGGCCGGATTCCTCTTCAATGCACTCTTCGGGCGCATCGTGCCGAAACCCATCGTGGGCTGGGTCGGCGCCGGCAGCGTCGGGCTCGCCTTCATCTTCGCGTTGGCGGTGTTTGCCCAGGTTGCGGGCCACGGAACCGTGCTCGACCAGATTTTCTTCACCTGGTGGGCGAGCGGGGACTTCATCGTGCCATTCAACCTGTACGTCGATGCGCTCTCCACGCTCATGATCCTGGTTATCACCGGCGTGGGCTTCATGATCCACGCGTATTCGATCGGGTACATGGGTGAGGACCCTGGCTTCAGCCGCTTTTTCGCGTACATGAACCTGTTCGTCTTCTCCATGCTGCTGCTGGTCCTCGCGGGAAACCTTGTCTGGCTGATCATCGGCTGGGCCGGCGTCGGCCTTTGTTCCTACCTGCTTATCGGCTTCTGGTATCAGCGCACGTCGGCGGTTCTCGCTGCGCGCAAGGCGTTCGTGATGAATGTGATCGGCGACATCGGCCTCATCTTCGCGGCCTTCTTGATTTTTCTGAACCTCAAAACGGTCGATTACACGGTTCTCTTCAAGATCTCGCTTCCGTATGGTGTTGCCCAACCGCTGAGTTACGCGTCACTTCCGAAAGGTGGGACCGTCATCACGGCCATCTGTCTTCTCCTCCTCGTCGGGGCGGTCGCCAAGTCCGCCCAGCTCCCCCTCCACACGTGGTTGCCCGACGCCATGGAGGGCCCGACGCCCGTGTCGGCCCTGATCCACGCCGCCACCATGGTCACCGCCGGGGTCTACCTGGTAGCTCGGATGCACTTGCTCTACGATTGGGCCCCGATCGCCGCCGGCACCGTGGCGGTCATCGGCGCCGTCACCGCGCTCTTCGCGGCCACCATCGCCGTGGTCCAGGTCGACATCAAGCGGGTGCTGGCCTACTCGACCATGAGCCAGATCGGCTACATGTTCCTGGCGGTGGGC
>VBID01000050.1 GCA_005880615.1 Chloroflexota bacterium | reverse complement strand
GGCGGCTAGGCAGGCTCCTGGGGGTGGTCCGCGCGCCACCGCGCGTCGGCCTCGAGGAAGAGACGGATCGCCTCCTCAACGCCGTAGGCGTGGACGGTGAAGAGAGCTTTCGGGCGACGCGTCTCCATCTGCTGTCGCCACGTCGCCCAGCGGCAGTTCGCGGGTTCGTAGTTCCCGTTGGAGTTGATCCGGTCGATCGAATGCTTCGGGGACGGGCGTGGACCCATGTCAGCGAGGAAGTTCTCAAACGATTCCCGCCACCGCTCGCAGACCTGGATCCCGCGCCTGCCGTAGTACCGCCAGTGCTTCGTGTTGGGATTCGAGCATCGCTGCTTCATCCCCTGCCAGACGCGTCGGAGGAGGCGGAGCTCGCCCTTGTCAATCGCGGCGCCTATCTGACTCACGCCCGCTACCCTACGCCACCCCCTACCGCCACGTCAAGTCTGGTGCTATACTTGCCGCCGTGGCCAACCTCCTCAGAGATCGCCGCGTCACCAAGGCCCGCATCGTCCTCGACGGCCTCCGGTGCCCTCATTGTTTTCACCGCTGGCTCCCTCGTGAAAGAAAGCGCAAGAGCAAGCGACCCCGCTGCCCGTCCTGCTTGACCGACCTCGCCATGAATGGAAATAACTCTTGACATAGTCTCGCGCCTCCGCTAGCATCATGACATGGAGGACGCCATGCAATACCTAGAAGGGACCCGCCGCGATTGGCTCAGCGAGCGCCTCGTGCCTGCCGAGCGCTTGCCCTACCTTGGCGCACCGAATGGCACCACGCTCCGCGTCGTCGCGAAGGAGGGTGCTGTAGACGACTGGGCGGCCTACGCGGATCAGGACAAGTATCCCCCTGAGTACGTTGTGGCGCACGGTATGAAGCTCTTTTCTGAGAGTGCCGCTGCCATCTTCCCGCTTTTTGACCCCAAGCGGTATCGGCCATGACCCACACGCCGGGACCGTCCGCCACTATGCAACATGGCCTTACAAGGCTCGCCTGCGGCTGCAGGGCGACCGAGCAAGAACCTACGGGGCCTCACGGGCCCCGCCTCATCTACATCCAACACTGCTCAACTCACGCCGCCGCGCCGGAGATGCTGGAGATGATCCACCGAGCGATGATGGCGGAAGATCCAGACGAGTGGACATCTGATGCGAACGCCCTACTCGCACGGATCGAGGGGAGGGAGACGCCATGAAGATCGTCGCCACCATCCTCCCCGGAGAGCTCAAGCCCGAGCGCTACCGGGTGCGGTGTCTGGTGCCTGGGTGCGGGATGGCGCGAGCCGAGCGGCAGGCCCAAGACCTCACGACCTCCAACTCGCTCGACTACGTCAAGTCCTTGGCCCAAGGCCACGCCACGCGGGAGCAGCACGCCGTGGTGATCGAGGACTGGGAGCCCGAGGAGGATCTCCGGAAGGATGGGCGCGGTGTCTGAACTCCTCGGCGACTACACGCGCCCGCCGGACTTCTGGCGGTACGCCGTGCGCTGCATGGAGCCCGGGTGCGCACTCAACAAGTCGATCAAGACGCGGTACTCGGAGTCGGCGCAGAGCGTCGGCGAGCACCACACGTCGGCGACCGGGCACAAGACGGTGGTGGAAAGGCTGGACGCATGATTAAGTTTGTACCGCGACCCAAAGGCGAAGTCCACGGAGCGATCACCGAGGCCCTCAGACAGACCGCTAGCAACGGCAAGGCGATCCTCCTCCCCTCCACCTCCGTGTCGCGCTTGTATTACCAGATGGCGCGGTGGCACCTGAAGGTCCACGTGCTCAAGAACGGTGCCCGCCGCAGCTACGTCTGGTGCGAGAAGGCCAAGAAGTGACCACCCAGAACGGCCCCGAGCCCGTGATCGTCATCCCGGAGTACGAGAAGCCGGGGAAGGATCGGTCGGTCGGGGTCCGGCGGAAGACCTACGAGAAGCTCCGCGAGATCAAGCGGCGCACGGGGCAGTCCTACGCGGCGATCATCGAGATCCTAGTGGAGCGGGCGCGGTGAGCAAGGCGAGCGAGTGGGCGAAAGCCGTAGGAGCAGCTAAGAAGATTGAACCCGAAGGATGGTTTAAGAACGGCGCGAATGTGAACATCTCTCGTGACGGCACCGGGCAAGCCCACGGCGTCGTCTGCGGACACGCCATTAGCGCAACCGACATGCTCGCCCTCGCCCGCTGGATTCTCGACACGTTCGGGGAGGAGAAATAAATGGACCACGAATTCTGGGACGTGATCTTACTCGCCGCGCACCACGAGCGCCTGCTTGCCGCAGCGGAGAGGGTCCTCGGGGACTGGCGCGCCAGCAAGACGCTGGCGACCGGACCCCCGCTTGAGGACGGCGGCCAAATCCAAGAGGTCAAGTGGGCGTCGCTAGCAGCGCTTGCCGACATCGTCAGTCGGCAGCGAAAGGCCTTCGCATGACCGAGATCGCGACCCGACCGGCCGTTCCAGCCGCTCCGGAGACCTATCTTCTCTTCGATCGGGCGGATGATGATGCGGTCCTGGCCCGCATTCGCGGAGCGTCCCTCGCCGCGTGCGTCTACCACTTTCGCCAGGGCGGCCAGGAACTCTACGGCCTCGGGATCGACGGGGCCGAGGAGTGTAAGCGCGAGATGGCGCGCCAAGGCGAGGTCCTCGAAGAGGAGGACGTGCAGATCGAGCGCGAGACCGACGACGCGCTCTTTCTGAAGGCGCGCGCCTCGCGGTGGGCGGTGAAGGTCAGCGGCGAGTCCGTCGTGCGCGTCAAGCTCGACTCCGCGATCGGCGTCAAGCGGCAGGCGAAGTTCCTGATCCGGCGCGACGGCACCGAGGAGCCCAACGGCTTCTACTGGGAGCAGGGATGCGCCAAGGCGATGCGCAACGCGATTCTGCGGCTCACGCCCCAAGCGCTCCAGCAGAAGGTCATCGAGGCGTTCAAGGCCCAGGGCAAGGTCCGCGAGGTCCAGATGGACCCCGAGACGGCTGGCGCGATGGTGGAGGAGGCGCACGGCCTTTTCCCGAAGTCGCCAGAGGAGGAGGAGCGGCTCGCGCTGATCCCGACGATCCGCGCCATCATCCGGGACGACCATATCCCCGAAGCGAAGGTGAAGAAACTGAAGGAGGTCTGGTTGGGGAGCGCTGAGGCCGATCCGATGAAGGCGGATGTGGCGGCGCTGCGAGCACTGCGGGATCATCTCAGTGCGTGACCTCGACGCGCCCCCGCCGACGCCCGCGCAGCGTGCGGCCCACCGCGTCGCCTGGTACAAGACGCCCGCGATCTGGCGTGCGTCTGATTGGCGCTGCCAATGCGACGCACCGCACTCCAAGCGCCACGCCCAGCCCTGGCTCTGCATCAGCGACCTAGAGCTCGCGGTCTGGCGCGTCGCGCATCCGGAGGTGACGACGTCGGATCGGAACGCGCGGTGTCTCATGTGGATGGAGCGGGAGTTCGGGCGGTGATTACCGAATTCCTCGTCTGGCTCGGCATTATCACATGCCACACCTATCCAGCCGGAGTGGAATGGCGTGATGGTCTCGTCAGAACAGCGACCGCCGAGAGATGCTGGAACACATGGAAGGATCCGATATGGAGTGAGTGGCAGAAGCCGGTCAGGGACCCACGGTATCAGGGTCCGGGGATTCTGTGGCGACCGCCGAGCGAACTTGATACGAAGCAGCGCCCGGATCTTGCCCGATGAAGCCCCGCGTCGTCTACCTCCAGAACGGCACCGCCGAGCGTCCCTCGGTCCGCATCACCAAGACCAGCGAGGGCATCATGTGGTCGATCACCGCGACCGGCCGCAGCCTGAACCTCGCGCGGATCAGGGCGGAGAAGGCGTATCGGGACCTCACCGACTTCGTGACCGCAATCGAGAAGCGTGAGCGTCAGAAGATCAACGACGAGATCAACCGCAAGCACGAACGCGAGAAACTCGACGCCGAGATCGCGTGGCGCGGAGTCGTGAAGGAGCAGGAGAAATGACCGCAGTTGCCGTACGCATCCGACTATACGCCTGTTTCACTCAAGGCCACGACGCAGATCCGGGTTGTGAAGATGTCGGCTCGTTCCATTATCATACGGCCCCGCTCGCGGAGGCACTGGATTGGTATCTCCGGCTGCGCGAGAACGTGAAGGAGCAGGAGAAGGCGTGATGCGGTGGTTTGAGATCCCCGCGGCCTTAACAATCATCGTTATGGTGTGGATTCTCGCCATCTCGGTTTACTACATGCGGAAGCGCCGATGACCCTCTCCCACCTCGAGCGCGCCCGGTTCAGGACGGCACCGCCCTTCGACATTACATTCACGATCCTGCGGGTCCGACCGAGGACCGTCTTGGTCTACGACGAGCAGCAACAGCGCGAGCGCGTGCTGCCGCGTGCGGTCGTGGAGCGGGCGCTCCTAGAGAAACAGCTCATCTACTTGGGGCAGGCGAGGAGGCGGTCCGCATGACCTACTGCCTCACCTGCGACCACCACTGTGACCGCGTCCACGGGCTCCAGGCGCGCTACTATGACGTGTGCCTCTTCCACGAGGTGGAGCTGAACCTTTGCGGCCCCGGCATTCACGTCTGGACCGATGGGCGCGAGCGGTGCGACTGCGGCGCGAGGCCGGAGTGGTGATCCCCCCGGCGCTGGGGGCGCGGGAGGCGGGAGGGTGAGACGGGTGAGACGGCGCTTACGTGCTGAGCTGGCGACGTGGGTTGCCGTGCCGTTTCCCAAGGAAGATACGGAGCGGGTGACGCTCAATGATCTGAACGTACTCCGAGAGATCGTTGGTTGCCAACACGTCGCGGCGATAGAGTCCGACTCCGTTCCCAACTGGATTCGCCATCTGGCCAACCACGCGAGAAGACTGAAGGCCAGGTGACGACGTGACCGCCCCGGGCGCGCTGAACCCCGCGCGAGAGATCTTGGGCTGCGCAGACATGTGGCTCAGGCGCCCACGCGATCCCAGCAGACGCGAGCGCGCAAGGACGGCTGAGGGTGGTCGGATCACTCGACCGGAAGGCGCGATCCGGGGGACTGCACGCAAGTGCATCCGACCACTTGGTCACAGCGGCCCGTGCCGGGGGCCGCGCGTGTTTGTGTGGTGGATGCCCCAGCGATGAGTCTTCCGACGCGGGAGGAGATCGCCGAGATCGTTCGTGCCGGAGTAAGGCTTCACACGCCGCGTGGGGAATATTACGCACTAGAGATCGCCGACGCCCTCCTCGCGCGCCTGCGGCCGGCGTCCCCCCTTGAAGATCTTGTGCATGAGGTGCACGGCAAGGACATTGTGCAGCTCCGCAAGATCGCTGACGACGCGATTCTCGACGCAAATATCAGCCTCGATCAGATCATGCGCTTGAAACAGGGGCTCGCCGATGCCGCCTATGTGGCGGAGCATCGTGCTCGCGAGTGCGACGCCCTCCGCGCCGACTACAAGGAGACGCGGGCTGAACTGCAAAGAGTCCTCGGTCTGCTTATGGATCAGGACGAACGCGTTGACGCCCTCCGCGCCGACCTGGAACGTGCGACGGAGCATGCGAATCATTACAGTGAGCGCGTTGGGAAGCTCGGCTTGGAACTTGAGACGGCGCAGGCGAACTTGCGCGCGTGCGCGGAGGCGCTGGCCGATTTGGTTGACAGACCGATGGCATGGGTCGATGGGGATGCGAATCAACGAAAGATAAAGCATGAGTTCCACGAGGCACTGAGTCGTGCCCGCGCCGCCCTCGCCCGCCCCGGCGTGCAGGAGGCGAGGACATGATCTCGCCGACCCAGCGCACCCTCCTCGCCCTCCGCAAGCGCGGCTGTCTCGCGGCGGTCGTGGAGAAGTTCAACGCTTACGTCGTGAGACCCGATGGAGGTCGCGGGATTCGCCAAGACCTCTTCGGCTTTCTTTGACATCATCGCGATCGAGCCCGACCAGCCCGGGGTGCTCGGGGTCCAGTGCGCTCGCACCGACGACGCCGCCACGCGCATCGCGAAGATCCGCTCGCCGAAAGTCTGGGCGAAAGCCGAGCGGTGGCTCGCGGCCGGGAATAGAATCTCCGTGATGACGTGGGCAATGCGGAAGTCCGACGACAAGCGCCGACGCTGGACGCTCAAGGTGGAGGCGGTGAGGTTGGAGGAGGAGACATGAAAACCTGGCGCGAGCGGATCGCAGAGGCGAGGGCGAGACGAAACAGTTGGCCCGGGCGACTCTGGAGGTGTAGTTGGTTCTACCGAATGATTGATTGGCGCTGGCCGTTCGTCGATGAAGACGCGACCCGAGCCGCCCGGATCGCGACGTGCGCCGCCGGCGAAGTTATCACCCGCTATGGTCTCGACGGGCACGACATGCGCACCCACGATCTCTACTCGTTAGGCAACAGCCTACAAGTCGCGCTCCATCACCGGGACGAGGGCGTGATCCCATTCACGCGGCTCTTCGGGACGCAGACGTATCTCCTGGAGGAACTCGCGGCGGGACTGGACGCGGGCGTGCACGAGTTCGTGGTCCTGAAGGGCGGCCGCCAGATCGGCGGCACGACCATCGGCGACGCGCTCAGCCTCTACTGGCTCCAGACCTACCCCGGGATGGTCGGCTGCTACACCTCCGACGATGATGATAACCGCGACTTCCGGCGCGACGTGCTCCTCCAGATGCTCGACTCGCTCCCGACCGCCTACCGCTGGCCGACCCGGGTCAACAACCAGGGCCACCTCGCGTGGTCCGCCCCGAACCGCTCGCGCCTGATCTTCGCGGCGGCGGGCAAGCGGTTTAATCTGAAGTCGAACCTCGGGCGCTCGCGCGGCTTGAACTTCCGGATTGACGACGAGATCGGGGCGTGGAACAACGAGAAGGCGATCTCCTCGCTGAACGCCGCCTTCTCCAAGCGCCATCCCCGCCGCTTCCGCATGTCCATCTCCACGGCGCAAGGGGCGGGGCCGTTCCGGGACATGGTGAGGACGGCGCAGACCGCCGTGTCGCAGCGCTTCATCTTCCTCGCGTGGTACAGACGCGAGGACTTCCGCATCGACCCGTCCGAGTCCGCCATGTGGGAGCGCTACGGGGAGGAGCCGCCATCCTCTGAGGAGCGCGAGTGGATGGACGCGGTGGCCGAGCGGTACGAGGTCGTCGTCTCCCAGGAGCAGCTCGCCTGGTATCGCTGGACGCTCGCGGAGGAATTCTTCGGCGACACCGCGATGATGGACCAGGAGTACGGGTCGCTGCCGGAGCAATGCTTCGTCGCATTCGGCGACCGCATCATCGGGCGCGAGACGATCAAGCGCCTGCAGCGAGATCTTGCCAAAGCCCCTGACCCCGCCACCTACCGCTACGATTTCGGGACCTCCATCGACACGATGCGCCTCGACCCCGACCCCGCGGGGCCGCTTCGGATCTGGGAGGAGCCGGATCCGCAAGGGGTCTACGTCGTCTCCGCGCACCCCGCGCGCGCCTCCGACCCCGACGCCGCAGCCTTCGTCTGCCAGGTCTGGCGCGCCTGGGCGGACGAGCTCGTCCAGGTCGCGGAGTACGCGGCGGACGAGGGGTCGATGTACCAGTTCGCGTGGCTCGCGATGCACCTGGCCGGCGCCTACCGCTGCCGCGTGCCGGCGTTCTTCGCGCTCGAGGTTGGGACCGTGGGGAAGTACGTGCTCGCGGAGATCCAGCGGATTCAGAACTACGGATATGGATTGTCGCCGACGGCGATCAAGAGCAAGGACTTGCGGAATATCATCGGGGCGATTCAGATGTTTATGTATGTCCGGCCGGATCAGAGCACGATGCGCTCCGCCCCCCTCGGCTGGAAAATGTCCGCCGAGATTCGCCCCTGGATCATCCACCAGCTTCGTGATGAAATCGAGCGGGGGCACGTGGTCATCCGCTCGCCCGAGCTGATCGACGGGCTCGACGGGCTCCGACGCGGGGAGGAGGGCGACGCGGACGTGATCGAGGCAGGGGGCGTGTCGGATGATAGCCGGGTCGTCTGCGCGAGTTACGCGGTCGAGCACTGGCTCCGCAACGCGCTCCCCACGGTTCACGTTCTCGCCGGCCAGAAGCGCCCGGATCGGTGGGCGCCGAAGAGCGTCGAGGGGCGGTTGGTGGGGAACTACTTGCAGGGCGTGATGCAAAAGGGGAGGCCGAGATGAGCCTTCAAATCTCCGGGGCCGAGTGGCAGGAATCAAAGCGCCGCACTGACGAATGGGTTGCTAATCTCGGGGCACTGTGGGGGTGGCTTGAGCAGCCGGTACACCCGATGCTCGAAGGCCAGCGGGCGTTCCTGCACCGCGACGGGCGCCTCGTGGTCGTCAACATCGGTCAGCATGACGGCCGTTGGTGGCTCCACGTCTCCGTCTCGCGCGCAAAGTACATCCCATCGTACGAAGACCTCTCGGATGTGAAGCGCGAATTCGTCGGTAACCGGATGCAGGCGGTGCAGGTGTTCGCGCGCGTCGAGCGCCACGTCAATATCCACCCGCATTGTCTTCACCTCTGGGCGTCTCTTGAGCCCGAGGGTGATGGCCTCCCTGATTTCGGAAAGGAAGGGACGATCTGACTCCTCGTGCGGACTGGGTGTGCAACTCACGAAAGTGCCGCCAAGAGGACGGCTCCGCCCCGGTCTACGAGCTGCCGGTCTCCGCGACCCGGTGTAGCGTCTGCGGCTCGAAGCGCATCGTCAGGTTGTTCAACGCCGTCCAGATCTCCACCGAGGGCCACAACATCGCCAAGCGCGTGGATGGCGTCACTCGTCAAGCCTGGGAGGAGCAGCGCGCGAGTCAAGTCCTCGCCCGCGACGCCACGGCCCGCTGGGGGCCGCTGAAGGTCGTGCCCACGCGAGCGGTCCCCCAGGCCCTCGCCAACACCTTCGGGGAATTCGGCGCCCCCCACATCGCCAACCAGGTCGCGGCGAGTGCCGGACAGCAGTACAAGGCGACGGGGTCGAGGCCCGATCCCCAGCGGGTGCCGACGGATGTGCTGCCGGTGCGGGAGCCGCCGGCGATGAAGGAGGGGTCGAAGGTCGACCGCAGATACAGGCGGCCCACCAGGGAATAGACACCGCCCCGGCCGTTCGGGTATTGTCAGCATGTGGTCGAGGCCCTGCCGGAACGCATCGAGAAGTTCATCTCGCCGGAGCCGAATTCGGGATGCTGGTTGTGGACCGGCGCGCGATTCCAGCATGGTGACTACGGCGCGGTTCGCTGGAATGGTCGCGCGGCATACGCTCACCGAGTCGTCTATGAGTTAGCCCGCGAACCGATCCCGCCAGGACTGACCCTCGACCACCTCTGTCGTGTTCGTGCCTGTGTGAACCCGGCCCACCTCGAAG
Source organism: Chloroflexota bacterium (assembly GCA_005880615.1). Taxonomy (GTDB): domain Bacteria; phylum Chloroflexota; class Dormibacteria; order CF-121; family CF-121; genus CF-121. Next base: position 29,021 of record VBID01000050.1, on the reverse strand, counting down.
CCGTGACGATGTACACCAATGCCATGCGCGGCGTCGGCGTCGGCGCACGCAAGGCTCGGCAGGTCGTCTGCCCGCGCGGTCACGTTTACGATGTCCTCGACGGACTCGGCCGCCGTTGTAGCATCTGTCGCAACGAAACGGGCAGGCAGCGTCGCGCCCGAGTGAGCGCAGAACAAGCGGCTCTTCCGGGTCGTCCGTGTCTCTGCGGCTGCGGAGCTGAGGTGAGGAGTTCGGATAGCCACAAACGCCCAACGCGAGGATTGCTCATGGGCCATTATCTGAAGATCCCCGGCTATCGCCCATGAAGATCCCTGAGAATCTCAGCGACCGCCATAGTCTCTACAGAAATAAGATCAGGCAGATCGACATGGCTTCGCGAACGTCTCGGAGGTCGAAATGGCGGAGGATGAGATCGTGGCTGCTTCTTGGTAACGATTCTGGGGTTCAAGTGCGTCACAACGCCATCGAGAAGCTCGTCAACATCTCGACCGCGCATCTGTTCGCGCCTGAGCGTGTGCGCTTCGGCGTGATCCTTCCGCCCCACTACGGGGACCAGTGGATTGAGGAAGAAGACGGAGCCCGCCTCGAACTCCAGCGCCTGTGGAACGACACCGACACGGGGCTCGTCGCCCTCTCCGCCGTCCGCTGGGCGCACGCGATGGACACCCTCACCGCGAAGGTCATCGTGGATCGGAACGTCCCGACGCTCACGATTCTCGCCGACCCCTCGGACATCGGCGTGCTGGAAGAAGACGGGGACGACCTCGACAAACAGGAGGCGATCTGCCACTTCTACACGATGTCTCTGCCGAAGTACGAGCGGATGGTCCGGACGCATCCCGACGTGAAGTATCGAGAGGAACTGATCCGAGAGGCCAGAGAGCATGCGACGCCGATGGAAGGGAGCGGCGGAGCGGATTTCTTGCCGCCGACGGTCCAGCGCCTCATCTTAGCGCAAGCCTCCCCGAACATGATCGGCCAGGTGAACTATGCCTCCGACACCTCGCTCGCGATGCCGCAAGTCAGGGAGCCCGTGGTGCCGCTGGCCGAGCTCTGGATCTGGGACGACGACCAGCAGGACTACCGCGTCGTGAAAAACTTCCTCCCGACCGAGCGGATTCTCTGGGACCCGATCAACCCGCTCGTGCCGGGGGAGCATCCGTTCCACCCGCTGTGCTATGGACCCGTCCCCGGCTACGGCTGGGGCGTGCCGGCGATCGAATCGGTGTTGCCGCTTCAGGCGCTCCTCACCGAACGGCTTGAGCAGATCTCCTATATCATGCAGATGAACTACCGCCCGCCCTACGTCGGCATCGGCTTCACGGGGATCTTGGAGGAAAAAATGGAAGCCCTCCGCGAGCCCGGCGGCTTCCTCCCGATTCCTCCCGGCCCAGGAAATACGGACATCAAGCCCGTTGTCCCTCAAATGCCCCCCGATGCCTTCGCGGAAGTGCAGGAGATCGAGCGCATGATGGCCGCACAGTTCGGTCTCCCGCCGATTCTCCACGGGCAGACGGAGCCGGGCGTGCGCTCGGGCGAGCAGGCCGCGGTCCTCGCGACGCTCTCGTCTGGGCCGACGTTCTCGCGCGCGATGCGCGTAGAGGACTGGGTAGAGAGCATCACCACCCAGATGCTCCGCCTCCAGCGCCGCGTCATGTCCCAGACGCTTCGGAAGGTCAACGGCGACGAGTGGTGGCTCTCCCAGATGCCGAACGACTTCGTGGTCCGCGTGTCCGCGCACTCGAGCTCCCCCGTCTACAGCGAGCAGATCGTGCAGAAGGTCGCCCTCGCGAAGTCGTGGGGCGCCATCGACAACGAGGACGCGATTCGCCTGCTCAACTTGCCGCACGACGAGCTGCTCGTGGCGAAGGCGAGAAAACTCGCCGAGGCAGCGGCGAAGCGGGCGGAGCGCGTGCTGGAGGTCAAGGAGCGGGAGGCGAAGGCGAAGGAAGTGAAGGCGATGCGGGGCTAGGACTTTCGGTGCTTGATCCCCAGGTCCTACGTAGCTTCGGGATCAGGATGTTGGTGATGTCGTCGTCTGAGTAGCCCGCCTCACGCGCAGTCTCGCCGAGATCCTCGTCTGGCCCAGGCAGATCGCACTCGATCAAATCCTCGGGCTTGATGCCAAAGACCTTCCGCCCGAACAGAATGCGGTTGAATTGACCCGTCACCGCAACCGTCAGCGTCCCGTTCTCGCTATACGACACCGGGTAACACCGATGGCCGCTCGACGTGAGGCGATACAACCGATCTGGACGAAAGCGCCGCGCTAATTCTTGAATGACCTCCGGGCGACCGGCGAGCCATTCTTCCCACACCGCCTCGTTAAGCTCTTGCCACTGCGCCATCTACTTCAGCCCCCACTTCTTGATGAGTCTCCGGAGGTGGGACGATTCGATCTGAAGTTCGCGGGCCGCGCGGGCGCGGACGCCGTTGTGCTTCTTCAGCACGCGCTCTACGAGCGCCCGTTTCATGCGCTCGGTCTCTCGCACGAGCAGGCTGTGCCCGTCCACTAAGACCGACCATACCATACCCGTTCGGACGTGCCCGGCAAACTTTTCCGGCTAGAAATCGTCCGCAGACCTTTGCCACGCTGCCCCCTAGACGTAATCAACGGCCCGCCCCGAAAGGGGATGCGGGAGAAAGGTGGCTGGTGATGTTCACGGAGATCATCCGTAGCAGGCAAGGTCGGCGCGGACGCCGGAAGGGCCGGTAGTGGTCGTGGAGTTCGCGAGAGGTCGTGGGGGTCACGGCGGCAAAGGTCGCCGGACCCGTCGAGGCCGTTAGAGGTGCATGGCGCGGTTGAGTCGGCGGCATTCTCAAGCCGCCCGGCGCAATCTCCGGCGAGCTCGCGCTCGACGGCATCAGGGCCGTTCGGCTCGCCGCGCCAGGTGACGTGATGCCTGACGGTCAGATGACGCCGGGGCCGACCCCGATGCCGATGGGAGCCCCCATGGCGGGGCGTCCGCCGATCCCTCCGGGGACGACGGCGCCGGCGACGGTCCCTCCGCAGAACGCGGGGATTCGCGCTCGAGGGATGCACCTCGCGGGGATCATCCTCACGCTCGTCAAGAGTGCCGTGCCGATGATGGGGAACGGCACCGAGGAGGAGCAGGACCTCCTGAAGGTCGCCGGCATTCTCTCCAAGCGCTTTGGTCAGGCCCAGCCCGATCTCACGCGCCAAGAGGTCAAGATCATGGGCGAGCGCGCGGTCCCGCAATCCCAGCCCTCGCCCGATCAGGCGGCAGCGATCAAGGCGCGGTTGGGGCAGATGGGGCTCGGCGGTGGCGGTGGCGCTCCTCCGATGGCGGCCACCGAGCCAGGGAAGGCGGCGTAGATGGCAGGCGGAATCACGAAGCCGGACCTCTTCGAGATCAGGCTCCCGGCGGACAAGCGAATGATCGTCGGGCGGATGGACAACCGTCCGCGCTACATGGAGATCGGGGGGTTGGGGAATCCGGGGCGGTGGAACGAAGACCATCTTCCTCATTCCCAGTCGCCCCAGAAGAACATCGCGCAGGTCGAGAAGCCGACGACGAAGGTCAAGGTCGCGAAGACGGCGCACAACCGGAACGACTGAGGAGGTTGCCATGGCCGGCGGAATAGTTGCCCCGGAAATCTACCCTATTAGGGATCCTAGGGACCGCACGCAGCTCGTGGGTCGGATCATGAACCCTCCAAGGTTCATGGAAGTCGGCGGCCTCGGCAACGCGGGCCGCTGGAACGAGGACAACCTCCCGCACTCCCAGTCCGCGCAGAAGTACATCGGGCAGTTGGAGTCCGGCGGGCCGACCGGCGTGAAGGTCGCGCGGAAGTCCACGAACGTGAACGACTGATAGATGGCGACCCCGCTCCCGCGCCTCATGAATCTCCTGCCGTGCGGGGCCTGCGGCCAGGCGCACAGTGCGTTCACGCGCATTGAGGGCATGCACGTGCTCCGGTGCGACCGCGCCAAGGACAACGGCCTCTATCTCTACATGGATCAGCAGGGCCGACCCTATCTGGTCACGGGGCCGATCCCCGAAAGGACGCGCGATGGCCGAAAGTGACGAGCTGAAGCAGCGTCTCGCGGATCTCGAAGCGGAACTGAAGAGGATGAAGTCCCGGCCGGCGAACCAACTCGGCGGGGATATCCAGCAGGCGAGCTACGACGCCGACCATCACGGGAAGCCGACCGCGATGTCAGTGAAGGGTCTCCTGCGGAAGGGCGTCCAGGCGAAGAAGATCCAGGCGGCGATGCGGGACGCCAAGCTCGGAGGCACGATCCTCGAGGACGGGAGCGTGGCGAACTTCTCCTGCCCGGAGTACCCCGACTGCCTCGCGACGGGCTCCAGCCCGCACTGCGTCGGCATCACCTACGGGACCTCGGTCCACGTCCCGAACTGCACCGTCTTCCACGATGCGGTCGCCCCGCTCGAGCCCTCCTCTGAGCGCGTCATCGTGACGCAGGTCCAGGCGCCCTGATGGCCGAGCCGATCGTCGCCGAACCCGGTAAGCCCGCGCCGACGCCCGAGCAGCAGCAGCAGCGCGTCGAGGCCGAGCGCCGTCTGGCGAACCTCCTCTGGAACGATCCCGAGACCGGCCCCGAGATGCGAAAGCTCGTGGAGAAGGTCGCCCCCGGCTCCCTCCCGATGGCCGAGATGCGCCAGGCCGCGGAGCGCGAGCGCGCGAAGACGCTCGAGGAAGTCCGAAAAGAGCGCGAGGAGTGGAAGCGGGAGCGCGAGGCGGAGATGCAGAGCCGCTCGCGGGAGGCCGCCCACCAGAAGCTGAAGGCCCAGGGCTACTCGGACGGGGACATCGAGCGGATCGAGAAGCTCATGATCGAGCGCCTGACGGCGGACTACGAGGTCGCCGCGAACTACTACAAGACGCAGAGCCAGGTCGGCACGCCGCGCTCGTCGTCCCTCGTGACCGAACTCCCCGGCATCCAGGGCGCGGGCGGCGACTACTTCGTGAAGGCGGCGGGCGGGGGCCCCGGCATCGGTGAAGGCGAAGGCCGCTCGGTCGGGCGTCAGTGGGCGTTGAAGCGCGCGTACAAGGACCTCGAGGACCTGAAGGCCGGGCGACCGCTCGATCCGGCCCCGTGGGATGTCCAGCAGGGGAGGCAGTGATGGCCAGAGGAGGACGTATGCGACGCTTCCGACTGATCGCGTGGGTGCTGATCGCAGCGTTGCTCCTCTCGTGGGTCCCCGGTCTCCCGCCGATCCCGATGGAGGTCGCTTCGGCCCAGACGCCGGCCGTGACCGTCATCGGCCCGGCGGGGACGCTCTACTACTCGACGGCGTCGGTGATTCTCTCGAACGCCGCCACGGGCGGCGTCAACCTCTTCTCGATCGTCATCCCGGGGGCCATGTTCGCGACCCAGGCCGCGGCGAACACGACCTCCACGATGGTGCCCGGACAGCCGACGCTCGGCCCCCTCAATAGCTCGATCCCGCTCCATCTGCAGATCGGGGGCGTCCTCGACACGGGGGCGACGCCGGGCACGATCAACGTCGGCGTGAACTATGGCGTCGGCACGCAGGCCGCGGTCGCGTCGGGACCGGCGACCATCACGCTCGCCAACGCGGTCACGCCGACGGTCTCGCTGGTCGGCACGCCGTTCCTGCTCGATGTCTACCTCTCCCCGATCGCGACCGGGAACATGACGAACCTCGCCTCCGCGGGGAACGCCACGCCGAACATCGTCAACACCGTCTTCATGCACGGGCGGCTCGAGTACGTCTCGGTCGGGACCCCGGCCTCCGCCATGATCCTCAACGCGGCGACCGTCGCCAACGTCAACACGGCGTCTGCCCACATCCTGAACGTCCTCTGGGGCTTCGGGTCGGCGGGGCCGAACTACCTCCGCGTGTACCGGATCATCTTGAAGCAGGGCATCTAGGCCGATGCAGAAGGCGTGGCCCCTGATCCTGGGCGGGGCCCTCGTGGCCCCCTTCGCCACGTGGCTCCCGATGCTGTCTCTCTGGGCCCCGCGGCTTGGCTTGCCGCAGTACCCGATCGTCCAGGGGATCGAGCTCTGGTGGCTCCAGGCGTTCTACCTGGTCGCCCTCGGCGTCCTCGGCACGATGATCTGGCGTGAAGGGGACCGCTGGCTCGGGATGGCGGTCGGGCTCGCAGGCGTGACCGTCTTCTACCGCGGGGCGACCCTCGGGGCGACGCTGGACCAGTTCGGCAGTGTGACCCTTGGCCCGAGTCACACGGCCGTGTTCGCGCTGGGTGCGGTGATGCTCGTGGCCGTTCGCCATGTGCCCGGGCACTGGCGCCCTCATCTCGCCAGCCTCCTCGCCGCACTCGGCGCGTTCCAAGTGGTCTACGTGTTCCAGCAGCACGCAGGCTACGACATCCTCTGGTCGCCGGGCGTCCACTCGACCGCGTTTCAGCCGATCGGCACCCTCGGCGGGGTCGATAGCGTCTCGGCCTACATCGCGATCCTCGCCCCGCTCATGCCCTGGTGGCTCCTAGTCTTCGCCATCCCGGTTGTGTGGCTGGGGCACTCGCTGTCGGCGCTGCTGGCGCTGGCGGTGGGATTAAGCGTCCGCGCGCTCTGGGGGGGTGGTCGCCATCTATCCAACGGTCAGTCCGTTGATTTGACGTGGCCCCTCGTAGCGGCGGGATTCGGGGGGCTTGCGTTTCTTTCCATGCTCTATCTCAAGGGCCTCGCGACTCCCGCCGTCGCCTCCCGCTTCGCCGTCTGGAAGTTCGGGTTGAAGCACGCGGCGGTCTATGATCCCGTGCTCGGCTGGGGGTTGGGCGGCTGGGTGAACCACGTGCCGCTCCTCCAGGTCCACGAGAAGTTCCTGCCGTTCGGGGCGAATGAGTTGTGGCGCGAGGCGCACTCGGAGCCGATCCAGTGGCTGACGGAGTGTGGGCTCATCGGCGGGATCCTCCTCGTCGGCTGGCTCTGGACCCATCGCGCGATGTTCGTTCATCCCGTCTGGGGCGGGAGCGTGAGCGCCTTGGCCGCGAACTCGCTCGGGTTCTTCCCGCTGCACGTCGTGCCGATCGCGCTAGTCGGCCTGATCGTGGTGGGTCTGGCTACGCCTGCGACGGCGGAGGCGTGACGTGGAAGCCGTGATCGGTCAGATACGTCGCACACCACGCGAGCTTGTCGGAGACGCGCTGGCCTTTCGGGTTGCGCGTATCCCACAACTCCAGATTCTCAGGGCGGTTGTCCGCTCGCTGCCCGTTCTTGTGATGAACCGTCTCGTGGGGCAGCATCGGGCGCCCGATCATCCCCTCCATGACAATACGGTGCTCGGGCGTATCCCGTCCGCGCATCCGAATGATTTTGTATCCGTGCTTGTCGAGAAAGCCCTTTCCCTCGCGCGACGCCACCTCACAGTCCTTCGAGCAAAATCGCTTTCGCAAATAGTTCCCGTGACGGCGCGGAGCAAACCGGCCGCACTGCGCGCACTGAAAGTGCGTGCGGTTCATTCGGCCCTTCGCGGCGCATGCGAGCGAGCAGTACTTACGAGCTGGACGGCTCGGATAATCCTTGAGCTTGCTGCCGAGCACCTCGGTCTGCTTCCCGCACTGACCACACGTCAAGACGCCCTTCGGCAGAGATGGCCCGTGGCCCACGGACGCAGCTTAGCACTTTCAGGAGGCCAGTGATGCGGTTACGCGCACTCCTAACAGTACTCGTGCTCCTGCTTGTTGTGCCTGTAACCGCGGACGCTGCCGTAAGCGCATCTCCCGCCAGCGGGCCGCTAGCAGTGCTATCTATCCTGTTGATTTCATTTGCCGTTTTAACCGGAACGGGAATCGTCCCAACAGGCGCGGTAGGGACCGAGTTGACTGCGGTCACCAGAAGGGCGTTTGTGCCCAGAGTGCCCGTGCAGATATATAAGGCCACGGCCATTCTGAGCGCCGCGCTCGCCAACGCGCAGACCGCGAGCGGTGGTGTCTCCTCCGTCACCGTCCCCGTGCAGGGCTCGCCCTTCGTCCAGGCGCAGGCGACGGACTACACGGGGGCCTTCAACCAGCCCGCCGTGCAGACGGGTATCACCGAGGCGGACTTCAACCTGAAGGCCGTCATCGTGCCGATCCCCTTCCTCGGGATGGAGGGCATCCTCCAGATGAACGCGGCCGTCATCCCGCTGATCGAAGCCAGGATGAACGACGCGGGGAACCAGATCGCCGATTACCTCGCGACCCAGCAGATGTCGAACGGCACCTACGGGACGATCAACGTGGACGGCTTCCCGCTGATCGCGTCGACCTCCCGGACCTACGGCAACATCTCGAGCGCGTCGCCCAACACCTGGTGGAACGCGAACGTGATGGGCTCGGCGGGGACCGTGGCCCCGACGCGAAAGCTCATCAACCAGATGGTCGTGTCGGCGACGAAGGCCGCGGGCGGCGAAGCGCCGAACATCGGCGTCTGCGGGCCCGGCACGTGGGCCTTGCTCGCCAACGACTTCATCGGGTCGGAGACCTACTTCATCACGCCGGGGAGTAGCTTCGATCAGTCGGCGCAGGGGGCGAGGGCGAGCTTCACGGCGCTGATGGTCGCGGGAGTCCCAATTTATCAGGATCTATATATGCCTGAAGGCCAGTTCATCTTTTTTAATACCCGCTACTACAGCTTCTACATCCACGAGGCGGCGGCGTTCGCGTTCACGGGATTCGCGAGCACGTTGCCGAACTTCGCGTTGGGGTACGTCGGCGCACTCATTGTGGTCCTTGAGGGAATTTGCGTCAAGCCGAGTACGTTCACCTCACAGGCCGGATATACGAACCTCGTCGTCTAGCTCGTGGTGAATTACAATCGGATGCATGAACACTCACGAGCTCGCCTGGGCGGCCGGACTCTTCGACGGTGAGGGATCAACTGGCGTGCATGGTGGTGCCGCGCACGTCGCTGTCACTCAGAACGAGACGCACGATGTTCCCGGTCTACCGTATGTGCTAGAGCGCTTTCGCCAAGCCGTCGGCGTCGGGAGGATCTACGGTCCATATGATTACCGACGCAATGCACGGCAGACGCGCCGTTTCGATTATCGAACGGCGTCATTCGAACACGCCCAGGCCGTCATCGCAATGCTCTGGGCATGGCTCTCGCCGATCAAGCGCACTCAGGCCGCACGAGCACTGCGCGGTGATCGCACCTTCACGAATGCGCACGGGCGACGCGGCAACCACCCACAACTCGTCTGCAAGAACGGCCACGCGATGACACAGGAGAACAGCCGATTCAGCGCCATTCCTGAAGGCAAGCGCCGTCGGTGTCTCCACTGTTCGCGTAACTACCACCGCCTCTACATGCGACAGAAGCGCGCGAGACTGAAGGTGGTCTCCGCCCTCCTCGAGGCCGTCTAGTGCGCTCTGCGATTAGAAACATTTTCTTGTCTCTAATCGCGCTGCTCCTGCTGCCGTCCGCGTCGGACGCCATGCAGCGCCGCTCTTGGCTCTGCCAGTCGATCACCGGGGCCGCGATCCCCGCCTGCTCCATCACGGTCTACATCGCCGGCACGACCACGAAAGCCACGATCTACGGGGACCAAGCCGGCTCCTCCGCCCTCGGCAACCCGATCACGGCGGGGAGCGATGGGACCTACGCCTACTACGCGCCCTCGGGGCGCTACACGGAAGTCCTGAGTGCGCCCGGCTTCACCTTCGGTGCCGCGCAGACGCAGGACTTCATCCTCCACGACGCCTTCGCCATCCCCGGCACCGCCCCCAACATCTTCGCCACGACGACGTGGCTCAACGCCACGCCGAGCTGCCTCAACATCCCCTCGCCCACGACTGGCAAGACGTGGTGCTTCGATCAGACGCTCCAGGCGCTCAAGGTCTGGGACGGGGCGAAATGGGCGACGGTCACGACGACGAATACCTACATCGCGAGCGTCAAGGACTACGGGGCCAAGGGCGACGGGACGACCGACGACACCGCGGCGTTCCAGACCGCGTTCAACCGGGGCGGCATCCTCTACGTCCCCGCGGCGACCTCGTACAAGATCACCTCGACCCTCACTTTCCCGACGACGGTCCCGCTGATCGTCATCGGCGCTGGGATCGGGAACACGCTCCTCCAGTGCACGCACAACAACGGGACGGACTGCGTCTCGATCTCGGGGGCGGCGAATAACATCTACCACGAGATCCGAGACATGCAGATCGACTGCCTCTCGACCAATCTGGCCGCCGGGAACGGCCTCAACATCAACGGGGCCGCCAACGGCATCCCCGTCACCGTCCGTCACGTCTACGTCTCCAACTGCCGCACGACGGCCAAGGCGGGGGTGAATCTCACCTCCAGCTTCAACGCACTCTTCGACTCCCTCGTGGTGACGGACTCCTACTACGGCGTCCACCTCACGCTCTCGAACGCCAACATCTTCACGGCCGTGAACTTCTCCTCCAACGTCTACGGGATCTATGTCGAGTCGAACTCCAACAGCAACATCTTCGCCGGGGGCGAGATCGCCAACGGCCCCACGCTCATTTACTGCAACGGCTTCTTCAACGAGTTTGACGTGTACGTGGAGAACGGGGGCCTGACGCAGCAGGGCGTGGCGAACGCCTTCGGGCCGACGATCCAGTTCGACACGGCGTCCTTCCATAACCGCCTCGGGACCAAGACCTCCGGGGACGAGAAGATCCAGGATAAGGGGATCGGGAACCTCATCGTCTCCGCGAACAGTCCGAGCTACAATAACCTCCAGGCCCTCCAGTGGACCTCGCCCTTCGCCTCCGGGCGCTCCGTCATCGCCAATAGCTTCTTTGACTCCTCCTTCGCGACAGCGTCGAACTTCGGCGGGGGCGGGGGCGGGCTCACGATCACGCAGGACACGACGACGGGGGTCGTCGACAGCAATTCCCTCAAGCTCGCCTACGACGGCACGGCCGGGTCGAACGGTCTCGTCGCGACCTCGACCCAGACGTGGCTCGGACTCACGGGCGAGCTGATGACGGCGACCTTCTGGATCAAAGCCTCGCGGGACATGCTCGACACCGAGACGGCGCGCGCCTACTGGAACAACGACACCGGGGCGGCCGTCCTGAAGACGGCCTTCATCAAGGGGCTCAAGGCCGGGGTCTGGACGCCGGTGACGCTCAACACTTCGCTCCTCGCGTCGAATCTCACGATGAGCCTCCGGTTCCAGTTCAACGCGCCGTCGGGGGCCTTCACCGCCATCAACCTGAATGTGGACGACATCCACGTCGAGAAGTTCCCCGTGGGGGCGAACGGGACGGCGCAGGGCCCGACGGGCTACGCCTACGTCCTCAATAACTCCACGGCGGCCACGCGGACCCTGACGAACGTCGGACTCTACGCCCCGAAGGCGACGATCGACACGGTGACGGCTGGGCTCTTCACGCCGACCGGGACGCCGGGGATCACGCTCCCGATCTTCTTCGGAACCGGCGCGACCGGACCCTCCATGCAGAGCGCGGCTAACCTGCTCATCATCCGCGGGGATAGCTCGGGCCTCCGCGCGATGAACCAGGGGAATACCGATGGCCTGCAAGTCGGCAACACCGGCGGCCTCTTTACGATCAACGCGACGGGCGGGGACAAGGGCGCGGGCACGGTCAACATCGCAGCCGCCAACGGCTACTACATTAACGGCACCGCCGTCGCGACCCCGCTCTACAACGCGAGCGGGACCATCACGAACGCCGCGCACATCGTGCAGGACACCGTGACGTTGACGGGCGGCACCGCGGGCGTGGCCTTCGCGGGCTCGGCCGCCTTCACGAACGCGACCAGTTACACCTGCGTGTGCGATGACGACACCTCCATCACCGCCTGCAAGGTCGTTCAGAACGGCGGCAACGGGATCACGCTGAGCGCGGCGGCGAGCGATGTCGTGCGCTTCATCTGCGTGGGCTCCTAGATGCCAATCGGCGTCCCGACCACCCCGACCGTCTCCCTGTCAACCTATCTGACCGACCTCCGGACCTTGCTCCACGACCCGAGCGATGTCTTCTGGTCTCAGGCCACGAAGACGCGCGCGATCAACCTCGGGATTCAACGCCGCGACCTCGACACCGGGGCGAACCGCCAGCTCGTGACGTTCAACCTGACGGTCGGTGTCGATACCTACACCTTCCCCCAGATCGGCGTCGCCAACGTCTTCGACGTGGTGGGGATCAACCTGATCTTCGTGTCGAACCGGGCGATCCTCGCGAACACCTCGTTTCGGCGTCTCAACAAGCTCTACCGGCCCTGGACCCCGTATCAGGGCGTGTGCGAAGGTTGGGCGCGCTACGGCCCGAATCAGATCGTCTTTGGCCCGACGCCCTCCGTCGCCTATCAAACCGAGTGGGACGTGTGCGTGTACTCCGCACCGGATCTCCTCGTGAACTTGGCTGACACGGACCCGATGCCGTACACGTACACGGAGCCGGTGCCACTGTACGCGGCGCACTGGCTCAAGCTGAACGAAAGAATGTATGACGAGAGCGACGATTTCTTCCGGATGTATCAGGAGAGAGTGGGCACAGGCTTAAACTCTCGCACCGGCATGGTGCCGAGTTTCTACAGTGGCCGATAAGGCCCTCGCCCTCCGCTGGGCTGCGGTGAACCAGGCGCGGCCTCGGCTTGACCCGACGATCCGGGAGCTTCAGGCCCAAGTCGACGATGCGGGGAACTGCGTCATCACCGTGCAGGGCCACGGGACGGTCGTCGTGCGGGCGGATCACTGCGTGCTGCTCGGGAGGTTCTTGCTGGAGACGTGGAGCGCCGCTGATGGCGGTTAGCCTCCGCGACCTCCAGCAGCGCGGCAATGGCAAGGGGCGGCAGCCGAGGCCGCAGAAGGCGAAGACCTACCAGTTCCGCCAGTGGAAAACGCTCAACCTCACCGATGCCCGCGCCAGCATCGAGGACTCCGAGCTTTCCTGGTGCGAGAACGCCCTTCCCATCGGGAACGGCGCGATCCAGATTCTGAACGGCCCCGGGGCCTCCATCGCCACGATCGCGCAGGGGATCGCCTCCCTCTGGGGCGTGCCCTTCTCCTCGGGCGGCGTCTTCGTCTCGATCAACTCCGACGGCTCGATCTCCAAGATCACGACCGGGGGTGTTGTCACCGTCGTCGCCGCGGCGGGCACCGTCACCACGGCCGCGCGTCTCAGCATGTGGCAGGGCTCCACGGCGCTCATCATCGACCCGACGAAAGGCTACTTCTCCTACGACGGGACGACGTTCACGACGATCTCCGCCTCCCAGAAAGGCGACGCCATCGCCGTCTTTGAGGGGCGGGCGTGGATCTCGAGCCAGCGGACCATCACCTACACCGCCCCCAATACGTTCAACGACTTCACCGCGGGGAATGGGGCCGGATCCACGATCATCACGGACGCGGCATTCCCGGGGAATGTCGTCGCGCTCGCCTCCACGCTGGAGGCCCTCTGGATCGTCGGCCAGGGCGGCATCGAGCAACTCGCGAATGTGACCGCCTCCGGCGTGGCCCCGAACGTCATCACGAGCTTCTCCATCACGAACATCGTCTCGGACCTCGGGAGTAACGCCCAGAACTCCGTGATCCCCTACTTCCGGGCCCTCGCCCTCTTCGCGCCCTTCGGCCCGTGGGTGCTCTCCCTCTGCCTCCTCTTCCTCGTGACCTACACGGGCACGCAGGCGCAGGCCGGCGCGGGACCGATCCCGATCGTGATCGGGTTCACGAAGGGCAAGGTGTTTCTCGCGAGCCAGGGCACCACGATCAAATGGATCACGACGCTCATCGTCAACGGGGTCGCGCAGGCGTGGGGCGCGGACACGGCGGGGCATATCTTCCAGTTGTTCGGGGCGAGCAATGCGACGGCGACGCCCTATAAAATACAGACACGGCTCTTCGACTTCGGGTTATCCACCACAATGAAGGCGTGCTACAAGATCGGGTTTGAGTTTCAAGCGTCGGCGCAGGTGAATCCGACGGTGACGGTGGACTCGGAGTTCGCGAGCCAGACGACGGCGATCTCGGCTGTGGATACGCTCACGCTCATCAATGCCATTGGCGCGACGCTCCAACTGCAAAACGCGGCCTTGGCGAATCTAACGATCACGGCGCAGGGCATGGTGCTCGCGCGGGCAAACGTGAACATGTGGGGACACTTTCTTGGCGTCACAGTCAGCGGCAACGATCCGCCTTATCGGATTCAGGCCATCCAGCTAGAAGTTGTAGAATCGAGAACATGGTCATTCCCCTGAGCCTTTTATACGAGCGCCTCGACGCCAGAACGGAGCCCGAGCCGAATACTGGCTGTTGGCTCTGGACGGGGCCGGTTCGCGGGCAGGGCTACGGAGGCCTCTATATCCCGAACGGGAAACGCGGCGGTGTCGCCTTCTATGCTCATCGCGCCTCGTACATGGTCTTCCGAGGTCCCATCCCGAAGGGTCAGCAACTGGATCATCTCTGTCGAGTCCGGTTGTGCGTGAACCCGGCGCATCTTGAATGCGTGACGGGTGCAGAAAACCGGCGGCGCGGCAACGGCTTCAGCGGCGTCCAGGTTCGGCGCACCCACTGCCCGCGTGGGCATCCCTACGATGCCGCGAACACATACAAGAACAGGGGTCACCGTAGTTGCAAAATCTGTTTTAAGTGGCATCGGCGTTTCGCTGCTCACGGGATGCGCTTCCCATGAGGCATCAGGGCCGCTGGCTCGCCGTCCTCCTCGCCCTCCTGATCCTCGCGCCGGCGACCTCGCGCGCGGTTGGGACCGCCTCCGTCCCGAACAATATCGCCGCGCAGAGCGGGCCGAATCTCGCCGCGAGTTTGCTCGACCAAAATTGGGCATCGCTCGTGAATTATATAAATGCGCGGGAGGCCACTATAGGAACGCTTGGTGCTCGGCCCGCCGCGAGCACATCGGGGCGCTGGTTTATCGCCTCCGACGTGAACGGTGGCACCGCGTATCTTGACAACGGCTCCTCCTGGGTTCAAGTCGCCCCCGGCGTGACCTCCGGCCTGGCGGAGACGCGCACGGGTCTGACGCTCTCGAACGGCGGGACGAACCCCTCGACCACGATCGGCATCGCCGTCGGCGCGGCCTCGTCCGATGACACCGCGATCTCGAGCCGCGTCCTCATCTCGCTCGCTTCGGCCTTCACGAAGACGACGGCCGCGTGGTCCGCCGGGACCGGCAACGGCTGTCTCGACGCGGGCGCGGTCGCCGCGTCCACCTGGTACTCGGTCTTCGCCATTTACCGCTCGGATACGGCCGTGGCCGATGTGCTGTGCTCCACCTCCGCGACCGCGCCCGTGCTGCCCGCCTCCTACACGAACAAGCGGCGGATCGGGTCAGTGCTCACCGACGGCTCGAAGGCGATCAACTACTTCACCCAGGACAGCCAGTATTTCCGCTGGGCGACCTCCACCATCACGGCGGTGACGAACCCGGGCACGAGCGCCTCGTCCGTGACGCTCAACGTCCCGACCGGCGTGAACGTCCAGTGGTTCGGGAACGTGCTCCTCAAGACGACGGCGACGCAGTCCTCGATCCTCGTGTCCGACCTCGCCGCGAATGACGAGGCGCCGATCGCGTACAACGGGGCATTGGCACCGCCTGGGCACACCGTCAACGTCTTCACCGCCGGGACCATCGGGGCCCTTCCGGCCCAGGTCCGCACGAATACCGCCGCCCAGGTCCGGTTCCGGCTCTCGGCATCCGACGGCACGATCAGCGTCGGCTTCGTGACTCTCGGATGGTTTGACCGGCTGGGGAGCCAGTGAGAGCTGGCGTTCGCAGGATCTGGCATTTCCCGCCGCTTCATCACGGCGCGCGAGTGCTTGAGATCGGGAGCGGGGCGGGAGACTTCGCGCGTGCAGCGCGAGCACGGGGATGGAAGGTGGACACGCTGGAGCCCGCAGTAGGCGATCCGACCGCCGAGCAGTGGGCCGATGCGGCCCCGGTCCAGCACTACGACGCCATCTTCGCGTGGCAGGTGCTCGAGCACGTGAAGGAGCCGCTCATCGTGCTCCGGGCGATCCGGCGTGCCCTCGTCCCCGGCGGCTACTTCGTGCTCTCGGTGCCCTCGGCGCGCTCGCTCGAGGCGTGGGTGATGAGGGACCGCTGGGAGGCCCGCCATCCGGGGCATTACATGGAGTGGACGCCGGGGACGCTCGAGCTGCTCTTGCTCGGCTGCGGCTTCACGCGCGTCCGCATCATGCACCAGCGCATCGTCAAGCACGTCCGCGGCCCGTGGTGGTGGACGCTCGCCCTCGGCTGCGTCGTCGCGGCGCTCCGGATCTCCTCCCGCATTACCGTGGTGGCGAGACCATGAGGCGCTGGCGGCTCGCCCTCGCCAGTGCGCTCGATCGAGTCGAGCGCGTCGGGCGGCGTGTCGGCGAGGGTCTCGGCTGGCCGCAGGCGTGGGTCCGGGAGTTCGCGCGCGTGAGTGGCGACCCGCGCCTGACCCGCGAGGAGGTGTGGGTGCGCTACGCCGTCCGTCGCGAACGGGCCCAGGAGCAGCTCACCGCCGTGAAGACGGAGGAGGACGCGCTTGGCTTCTACGCCACGAGCGACTATCTCCTCTACCGCCAGATCATCCATCGCCGCCACACCGCCTGGCGCACCGTGCTGGCGGGCATGGGGCGCTGGGGGCAACTCCTCGAGTTCGGCTGCGGCGTCGCGCCGGTCTCCGCGTGGCTCCGGCAGCGCCGGCCCGACTGGACCTACGTACTCGTGGACGTCCCCTCGCCGCACCGGGACTACGCCCAGGCGCGGCTCCCTCAGGCCATCGTGTGCCGTGAGGTCCCGGCGGTCGGGGCCTTCGAGGTCATCACCGCCCTCGACGTGCTGGAGCATCTCCCGGACCCCCTGACCGTCTCCATCCACCTCGTCGCAGCGCTCCAGCCCGGCGGCCTCCTCTATTGGAACTTCGCGCGTGGCGCAGGCGACGTGAACCTCGCGACGCCCGCACGGCGCGAGGAAACCGTGGCGTATCTCCGGCGCAACCTCCGCGTCGTCTGGCAGACCCGGGAAACGATCTGGCAGGCCCCGGAGCTCGTCGTCTCGGCGAAGGACGCCCGGTGGACCTGTCAGTTCTGCGGCGCTCCCGCCGTGGACGCGCGCCGAGTGTGTGTGGAGTGCGGCACCCAATGATCTACATCGCGATCCCGACCGTGACGCCGCGTCTGGAGCACTGCGCCCGCTGGGCCATCGCGCGGACGACGCCCGAGCCGCATCGGGTCATCGTGGCGCGAGGCCGGAGCCACGGGGAGAATCTCGACGCGGCGTTCGCGGGGCTGCCCGACGACGCCGAGTGGTTCATGACGATGGACGACGACGCAGCACCGCTCAGGGTCGGGTGGTTGTCGTGGCTCGTGGCGAAGGCCGAAGGGAAGACGTGGGCGGCGTTCTGGAGGGCCGCGCGCGGCTATCCTCACCCGCTCGGCACGCTGTATAGCGTCTCGTATCTGCGTCAGAGCCCACCGTTCACCTACGGGCTCCGGAGCGGGGCCGATGTTGGCGAACGCATCGGCGCGTGGGGCAACGGTGTCTTCGCCTCCCCCTGCGACCGCGCCATCCTCCCCTGGTGGCTCTCCACCTGTGACGTGGCGGCGGACGATGAGGGCCACCCGATCTTCGCGCATCTCGGCGGCGGCACGATCGGCCACACGTGGTATCACCGGGGTCGCCTCTACCCTCGCATCCCGACCTGGCTCTGGCCGGTGATGGTCAAGCGGTATCTGAGGAACATCGTGGGGCCGCAGGCGCAACTCGTCCACGGTCGCCCGCATGACGCGCGCATGGTCGGAGACCACCAGTGACGCGCCAGTTCTGTACGAACTGCGACCGCTGGGTGCCGGGCGGCAAGTGCTCGGACCGGACGCAGCTCCCGCCCGACTGCTGCCGGTTCTGTGGCCGGCCCCAGACGGAGGTGGCGCTCCACCGCGCTCCTGTGGCGTATCCGCGCGTTGGCGCGGCCTGCTCGATTCGTCTCACGTCCGTGGCGAGGGCCTATGGCCAATGAGAAGACGCCGGAAGAGCTGGCGCTCGAGAACCGCGTCCTCCGGAGGATGGTGGAGGTAAACCAGCACGAGATGTTCAACGGATTGCCGAAGTGGGTGCGGATCATCGGCGTCGTCGGGTTCCCGGCGTTCATCGCCGTCTACTTCCTCGCGCGGGACGCGGGGTACGTGCCGTCGGTCTTCACGAGCACCACAAGCCAGATGTCGGCCGTGCAACGGTCGATGGAGGCGCAGCGGGAGCGG
Source organism: Chloroflexota bacterium (assembly GCA_005880615.1). Lineage (GTDB taxonomy): Bacteria > Chloroflexota > Dormibacteria > CF-121 > CF-121 > CF-121. The sequence continues at coordinate 10,854 of VBID01000050.1, read as the reverse complement.
CTTGAGACGAATACCCGCGTCTTGATGACCGGGCTCAAGGTGCTCTGCCTGAACGACGCGGGCGAGGACCGGAAGAAAATAAATCGCTGCGCCGAAATACAATGAGCATCGGGGAGTTCGCGGAAGCCCTTGCGATTGTCTGCCAGAAGCACGGCGGCTCCGTGACCTCGTGGGGCCGCACGGTCAAGCACAGCGTCTCCGTCGGCGGATTCGATGGCGACCCGCACACGTGGTTTTTGGGGGCGGATGTGGTTTATGATCGCCCCGGTGCGGCTGTCGCGACCGACCCGAACAAGCCGGAGGTGGAGGCGGATGCGGCGACGTTGGGGCTTCGCGTTCTGCATGAGACGACGCACGATCATTTCCAGCCTGCTGATTGGATCAACCGCGCTCATGATGGTGTGGCTCATGCCTGATCCCCTGCTCACCGGCCTCCTCAGTTCCGAAGACGAAGCAACCGTAACAGACTACCTAGGGAGAGCCGGGCCGGTCTCAACGAAAGGCAGCCCGACCCTCCCTGTCGGCGGCGCCCCTGTCACCGGCGGCGCTGGTCCTGTCGCTCCCGGTGGCACGGGCGTCGGCCCTACATTCACGGGCGGCGGCGGGGCCCGAGGGACGCGACCCGCGGGCGATGAGGTCGCCGGGCGCATCGCGGGCCTGGGGCAGAAGGTCCTCGAACAACTCCGCCGCGGCGGCGCGTTCGATGACTCACCATCCGGCGCGCGCAATCCGGAGACCGAGCAGGCGTTTCAAGCGCAGCGCGCGGGGGAGCGGGCGGATCTATCCGGCGCTGCTGGCGCTGGCACAACCGCAGCGCTCCCGCCCGATGCATTCCTAGGCGGCGCGCCTGGGCCAGCGTCCTATGGCGACGTGTTTCTCCCGCCAAGCGCGGCTGCCGCCGGCGGCGCGGGCGCCGGCGCTAGCGCGACTGGCACATTCCTGGGAGGCGCAGCCGGTCCCGCATCGTATGGCGACGTGTTTCTCCCGGGAGGCTTGGCTGCGGGTGGCGCTGGGGCTGGTGGAGCCGGTGCGGCCGGCGCTGGGGGCGCGGGGGCCGCCGGAGCGGCTGGCGGGGCGGAGGCCGCAGCTCCGGCTCTCAGCGCCCTGCTCGGCGCGGGGGGCGTCGTGGCCGGCCCGCTCCTCTCCATTCTCTACTCCTCTGCGATCGAGCCAAGCCAGACGCGCTATCGGTCCGCGCGCTCGAAGGCGTACTCGCTCCTCGGGCAGAAGGTGGAGGGCGGATTCGCGCCGGGCCTGCAGGCGGCTGTGAGCCAGGGGCCGGAGGCGGTGCAGGCGCTCCTCACCCCGGAGAAGCTCAAAGAGTTCGGCCTCGAAGCGCAGCGGGATCCTCAAACCGGAGAGTACACCGTCGGCCTCTCCTCTGTGGGGCATCCGTACATCAAGTACGCCGATGCGCTCAGCGCGCAGACGCAGCTTTCGCAAGCGGTGAATCAGGCGCTGCAAATCTCCCGGGCGGTTCAGCTTATCCAACAGCCCGCCGAGGCTGTGGCGCCGGCCCCCGCGACAGTTCCCCCCGCCACGCCCGCCGGCGGGGGCCCCCTCGGTCTCGCGGAGATCGGGTTGGAGGTGGGGCAGTGAGCCTCGATCCCCGCCAAATCGCATCGACGCCCTTCCGCAACGTCACTGCGTTACTCGACCTCCAAGGATATTTGGAGGGCTACCGCCGCGCGCTCTCGGCGAAGATTTTTGCTTTGAACGGGAAAACGTACAGTGATGCGAACCTCGGCGACGGTTCCGGTCTCTTCGCCCTCGGCTACAGTCCGACGAAGAAGTGGGCGGAGGCGGTACCGACGGGCGATTACCTCCGGAGCCTCCAGCAGACGCTCGGGAATGCGGCGACAGCGTTGGGGATCGCGCAGCCGCAAGATCTGTCGTCGTATGATCTGCGCGATTCTTCAGAGTGGGCGTCGTTCACGTGGGTGCTCTCGCAAGAGCTTCGCCGTATCTCGACGGCCGCTGGGATAGTATAACTAGGAGGTAGTTAGGGGGTAGTTATGACGGAGCCGCTCGTTCGGTTCACCGGGGAGCAGTTCGAGACGATTCTGGCGGCGGTCGCCGTTGCTGGCGATCCGTGGTGCGGCGCAAAGAGCAAGAAGGCGGAGGATCACAACGAGTCGTGCCCGCTTCGGGCCATGATTCAACAGGGCGAGGTGCGGGGAGATGGTTGACTTCGGAGACCTCGCGAGTTCAGCCGACTTCGGCCCCTACTTCGAGCAGGGGATGCCGGCCGCCATTCCAGACTTCACGCCACCGACGACGTGGACCGCACCGCCGGCAGCCCCGGATACCGGCAAGGGCATGCTCGCCGACTTCGCTGGTGTTGCGAAGTCGGCCCTGCCGTGGATCAACCTCGGGGCCACTGGACTCGGCGCGGTGAGCACGCTGCGAGCCTCCGAGGCCGCGGGACGCCAAGCCCACACGGCGGAGAAGGCGCAGAAGGTCCAGGCGGAGAGTGCGCGGCAGGCGCAACAGGTCGCGCAACCCGCGGCGGCATTCGGGCAGCAGGAGTTGAGTCAAGCCGCAGCGGGGCAGGTACCGGGGCCGATCCAGGCGCAGATCGACGAGTGGGCGCAGGCCGCTAAGCAAAAAGCTATGGATTATGCCGCACGCTCCGGCCAGGGCGACTCCACGATGCTGACGACCTGGCTCTCCTGGATCGACAAGCAAGCGCAGTCCATGAAGGCCGCGGCGCTCGAGCAGGAGCAGCAGCTCGGGCTTCAAGGCATTCAGACCGCCGAGGCGGGACTCGCAGGGGCGGCAGGCGCGGCCGGTGGGGCCGAGCGGAGCGCGACCGGGGAGGTCAATGCGCTCGACTCTCTGATTGCCAGCGCGAATAAGCAGCTCGCGGCGCTCAGTGCCGGGGCGGCGTGATGGAATGCCCGGGATGCGGGAAGGAAATGGACAAGTCCGACCCGCTGCGTACGCTCGCGAATATTGAGGCGCACGCGATCTTCTGCCAACCGCCGGGCGTGCTCGACATCATGCTCGCCATGAAGGGCGAGTACACAAAGCCGTTCACCCTGTGGGCAGGCCGCAGCATTGAGAAGATGGTCCGAGCACTCGCATGACCTGGCGCAAGCGCCCCTGCCGCCTCTGCGGCCGGAAGACGCACCCGGAGGAGTTGACCGAGGGCGTGTGCCCGTGGTGCCTCGAAGATCACCGCGTGAAGAAGTCGGCATGACCTCCCCCGACTCCGAGAAGGACCAGGACCGCTACGACCGCGTGGCGACGTGGCTTCTCGGCGTGCTCCTGATCGGGGGGCTCCTCATGTGGCTGACCTATCCGTTGTGGGGCAATGGCTGAACGGTACGGGAGTCCGTGGGTGCTGGTGATCATACTGGTTGCTCTTGTGGCGGTCATCGGTGGCGTCATCGCGCTGACCGGCTACGCGGCGCCGAAGCTCGATTTCCGATCCGTCGGCATCTGCTACCGGGGGAAGGCCACATCGCGTGATGTCACGGCGCGACTTCGAACCTCCGACGGCGGCGAGATCGTCATCACATTCCCCAATGACGACCCGTTCTTCAGGTGCCACAAGTAATGGCTGAACCCGACGCGCCTCCGTATTACTTGGCGAAGCCCGACGCGCCTCCGCCCTCCTTCGGCGCGGTCGCCCAGTCCGGCATCCTCCCCGAGGTCCGCCAGGCGCAGAGCGAGTACCAGGAGGCGCAGAAACGCCGGGCCGAGCGTGTCGGGACACGTATCACCGAGGAGAAGCAGGCGATCACGGCGGTGCCGCACGAGGCTCCGCCTGCCGAACCAACACCGATTCCGCGACCCCCCTCCGCCGGCTTGACACCCTTCCTCGCGCCAGTCGAGGGCGAGCGCCCCGAGAACACGATCGCGAAGCTCATCCAGGGGGTCGGCTTGCTCGCGACGGGCGTCGCTGGCCGGAAGGATGCGCGCGCCTCACTCGCCGCGCTGACCGGCGCCCTCAAGGGCTGGCAGGAAGGGGACAAGGAGCGTGCGGATCGCCACTTCGCCGACTGGCAGGCGCAGTCGGAGACCTTGCTGAAGAACTGGCAGACGAAGCGGACGCGGTGGAAGGATCTCCAGGATGACAAGGCCCTGACGATGCAGGAGCGGAAGCAACTCTGGGAACTCGACCTCCTGAAGGAAGGGTTCCCGGTCGATGTCGCGAAAGCGAATCTGGAGGGCTGGCAGTATCTCCAGGGGCTAGCGGACAAGCATCAGGAGCAACTGGTCAAATTCACGCACGACCGCGCCATGCTCCAGAAGAGCTTTGACCTCGCCGCCGTGAACCATCAATACGCGATCGAGATGGAGGAACGGAAGCACAAGCACGCGATTGAGGACCAGGAGCGGATGCTGAGCACCTATCGGAAGGAGGACCTCCGGTCGATGGGCCAGCAGTGGTTCCTCTACGGCACGCTCCCCAGGACCTATGGCAAGGCCGGGGTCCTCGTCCAAGCCGAAGTCATCAAGGAAGGTAACGAGTGGGCGAAGAGCCAGGGCATCGACCCGATGTCCCGGCCCCAGGTGCAGGCTGAGGTCACCTCCGCGAAGTCGGCCCTCACGAAGCTCCGCGGCGTCAACGCGATTCAGATGGCGGCGATCCGGCGCCTGGACGGCCACCTCGACGCACTCGTCCGGTTGAGCGAGAAGGTGCCAAGAAGCGAAATCCACGCCGTCAACGAGGCGATCCTGAAAGGCCAGCGGGAATACGCCGGGTCGCCCGACGCTGCGGCCTATGTCTTTCAGTCGTTCGAGGCCGGGATGGAACTCTCGCGCGTCGTGGTGGGGACCGCCCAGGGCGATCAGGCGACGAGGGAAGAAGGGCGAAAACAATTCGCCGCAGGACTCGCGAACAACCAGGTGAAGGCCGTGGTAGATCAAGTGCGCCAGAACGCGCATCGGAACATCGACACGAACCGCGAGAGCGAGAGGGCGCTCGTGTCCATCATTGAGAGTGCTGGCGGGTACAAGCAGGGCGGTGCCGAGTCCACACCTAAAGGCGAAACGAAGACGCTGACGGTCCCCGGCGTGGGTGAGGTGAAGGTGACGGTGACGCCGTAATGCCGAAGTACAAGTTCGAGGCCGGCGGCAAACACTTCACGATCGAGAGCCCGAAGCCCCTCTCGGATCAGGACATCGCGTACATCTCCTCCAAGACGTTCGGCGCGGCCCAACCTGCGAAGCCGGAGACCAAGCCCGATGACCGCTCGGTCCTCGGCGGGGCGGTGGCCGACACGCTCGGTATCTCGGGGCGCCCGGGGGCCGTTCCCCTGACCGGAGCGCCTGGAACCAAGACCCCTCTAGGCGTGGTCCTGAAGCCCGAGGGCGCCCTCGAGCACCTCACTTCAGCCGCCGTCCAGGCCCCTCTGGTGGCGGCAGGGGGCGGGTTGGCCACGGCGGCGAGGGTTCCGGCTGCCCTCGGTCGGATCGCCGCGTCTGGGGCCCTGGGGGGCGCCGAGGGGGCCGCTACGGATATGGGGGCTGTGCCGGGGGTCGTTCTTGGCGCCGCCAGCGGGACACTCGGAGAGGTCGGAGGCAAGGTGCTCCCGAAGGCGGTCAAGGCCGCCGCCAAGAAGCTGGGGGTTGGGGGCGAGGCGGTGAAGGAGGCGGCGCCGAGCAAGCTCCTCGACGCGGCCGGGCGGCAGATGACCTCCGAGCCGTTGCCGCCCGAGACGACGTTCGGCCAAGTCGCCGCGTGGCTTGCGGAGCACCCGGAAGCTGTCGCGGCACTTCAGGTCGGGCTCGACGCCGCAGCCCTCCAGCCCGTGTCGGGTGTGCCGCTTGGCGCCGTCGCGGCGATTCAGGCTCCGGGATACATAGCCGAGAAGGGTCGCGGGCTCGTCCGACACGTCATCCCATGACCGACCTCGCCGCCCGCATCGACGCCATGTATGAGAAGCTCTTGACCCGCCTGGACGAACCGGGTCAAGATGGGCAGACGACGCCCCTGAATCATGTCACTCAGGCACTGGTGGCGGCGGGGAACTGGCTGAAGCTGAAGCGGGAGTTGGAGGGCAAGGAGTGGGGGTCGGAGCTGGGGAAGGCGGCTGAAGAGGATGAGTGACGACATCGACCGGGCGCGGGAAGAGGCGGAGAGCCTGATCCGGAACGGCATGCCGGGCCCGGGCCCAAAGGTCCTCGGCGAGATCACGATCAAGCTCGTGGAGGCGGGGCCGGGCCAGACGCAGACCACGATGACGTGCTCGATCCCCGACGAACTCGTGGCGCGGGGCCTCTACCAGAAGGGCGCCGTGATCCTTGAGATGATCCTCGCCCAGCGCGCGGCGCAGAATTCGCCGCAGGTGCTGAGGGCTGGGCCGATTCCGCCCGGGCTCATGGAGCGAGCCAGAAAGCACATGCGCGGATGAACACCGACCTCGTGGACGACCTCCTCGCGCCCGACCGGCTCGCCATCGCGCTCCGGATTCTGGCGGACCGGGCGGCGAGGTGGGTGTCGCTCTGCATGAGCTTCGCGCTCTTCGCGTATAGCGCGTGGCGGTTGGAGCCGTGGAGCGTGGCGTGCGCCGTGTGCTTCACGGTGTTGGTCCAGGTGCCGCTCTGGTGGCAGAGGAAGGAGCGGTGATGCTTCAGGATATGCTCCTGCCGACAGACACCCGCGTGACCACCATCCGCGACCCGCTGTTGCTGTACCACAACCCCGAGGAGTGGAGCCGGCGAGAAGTCGCCCGGCTCATGACGCCGTGGCGTCGCTTTCTCCGTCGCCTTCCGTTCACGGCAGGACGGCGCGAGTCCATCATGAACGCAGAGATCGCCGCCCGGATCGGCGAGAAGGCACACGCCAAACTGCCGCCAGTCATTCGGCGCATCACCTACGGGCGCAAGCCGGAGGAGTAAACATGGCAGAGGAACCCGGCATTAAGAACATCCTCCCCGACAAAGACACCTTCCGTCCGCATCGCCGCGACGTGGGGGCGCAGAGCGCGCAGAATGCGCTGCGGTACGTCGGTGGGCAGCACCAAATCCATAACTACAACGACGCGCGGCCGGACGGCGACACGCTCTATCGCACCGACGTCGCCTCGCCCGCGAGCGCCATGTTCAAGGCGACGCCGCCGACCACGAGCGTCACGCAGCGCGAGGCGACGAAGAAGCCCGCCTACCAGACCGGCATCCCGCGGCAGGGCGGCGACGTCATGCCGCCGACGAAGGAGCCGAGGCCGCAGTGATCGAGTGGATCGGCCTTGGTCTGGTAGTCGGGGCGATCATCTTTAATTTCGGTTGCGCCGCTGAAACGTTAGTGCGGCTAATCAAGAGGACTGGGCGATGAGACCCGGCGTCGAGCACCAGCACCAGCCGATCGTGCCGGGGACCCGCTGGCAGGTCCACTGTAACGACTGCGGGGCGGCCTTCGACTCGGCGGCGCCGAGCGAAGACGCGGCGTTGAGCGAGGCGCGGGCGGACCATGACCCCGCGCACACGCATCTCTCCGTGCAGGCCGTCGATTACTCCAGCCACCCCCTCTATGTCGGACGCCCGAAGGGTCCACCGAAACGATGAGCGCCTCCCCGTGGATCATCATGGCGATCTCCGCCTTCACCGACTTTTTGATCGCGGGCGGCGGGACGCTCATGGGCGGGATCTTGGAGAGCAAGGCGATGCCGTCGGGCCTCGTGATTCTGGTCGCGTGTCTGGCGGGTCTCGTGGCCGCCGCGAAGGAGGTCCGGATGAACCTGAAGCTCCCGGAGGTGCCGAAGCCGGAAGTGGGGAAGCCATGAGGCCCTGGTACGCACTCGCGACCTACGAAGACCCGAAGCCCTATCGAAGACGCTTCGCGGTGGTCCTGCTGCTGGCATCCTTGACGGGGGGCTGCGGCTACGTCCTGAAGGGCGCGGGCGAATATCCCGGCTACGTCGAGTGCCGCGGCAAAGGCAGCGTGACGGGTGTCGGGCAGACGAGTCTCTCGGCGGGCCTCGGTGGCGCGGGTCAGAATAGTTTTACGCTGACCGTGGACTGCGGCGACGGGCTCATCTACCAGCAGGGAAAGGAACCCCCGGCCTCTGCGGGGAGCGTGGTGCCGCCATCGCTGCCGCCGAAGACGCCATAACGCGCGCGATCCGGAGCGTCGAGCTCGACCGCGCGTATGCGTCGCTGCCGCGGCTCAACTGTCAGCGGAAGTGTCAGGAGGCGTGTGGGCCGATCGTGTTCAGCGGGGAGGAGCGGATTCGGATCGAGCGCCGGATGGGGAAGGCGTGGCGCCAACTGAGTCTTCAGTGCCCGCTGTTGACGCCATCCGGTACGTGCTCCGTCTACGACATCCGCCCGATGATCTGCCGGGTGTGGGGCCTGACCAAGTCCATGGCGTGCCCGTTCGGCTGCGTGCCCGAGCGGTGGCTCACGGAGGACGAGGCGCACGCCTTGTTGGCGAAAGCGGAGGAGTGGTGATGCGACTCAGGATCCTTGACGACAAGTCCGGCCCGATCGCGTTCTGGCTTTTCTGGGCGTTCTGCGTCATCGCGACCGCCGCGTTCTGGCTCGTGGTCGCGTCGGTCGCGAGTGCCGATCCCTTCACCGTCACGCCGACCGGGACGATTCCGCTCGTCACGTACACGGAGCCGACGACCTATACGTCCGGCCTCGCGCTCACCGACCTCAAGGAGACGCACATCTACTGGAAGGTCGGGATCGGCGTGGAATCGACGGTCGTGGTGCCGGCGTCGAAGGCGACGGGGGGCGGCGTCATCACGAATAGCGTCATCCTCGCGCCGATCCTCCCGTGTCAGTCGGGGATCATCAATGTCGCGGTCTCTGCGATGTCCGTCTCGGGCGGAGAAGGGACCCGTGCGGCGGCGGCGCCGCTGGTGGTCGACCGGACGAAGGAGGCGACGTGCGTGATTCCGAGTGCGCCGACGGGTGTCACCGTCCAGTGAGACACGGCGAGCTGCACCCTAGGCTGGGTGCCGGTAGATGGCGCCGACGACTTCGCCATCTATCGGTTGAAAGGGCAGACGTGGGTCTTCCAGCAGTCGATTGCGGCACCGCCCGCCACGATCTTCCCGGGCCACGGGCAGCAGACGTGGGGAATCTCCGCGCGAGGGGCAGGCGGTGAGAGTGCGAAGACCCCCGTCAGTATCAAGACGCAGTGATGTGGCGCGCTTTTCTCGCGCTGCTCCTCATCGCGTCCACGGCCGACGCGGGAATTCTGTTCGAGTCGGCGTGGAGCACGGCCCTCGGCACCTCGCAGACCGCGTGGACCGATGGGGGCCGGTGGACCTGGGCGACCTCGTGGGACTTCCCGCCGACGCCCGTGATGCAAGTGGTGACGGGCGGACCGAGCGGCCTGAACGCGCTGCGGCTCACGCAGCACGGCCCCCTCTGGCCGGCGAACGTGCAGAAGAACGATGTGCTCCCGGTCGGTCGGGACTACTACGTCCGGTTCTACATGCGGAACGACGACACCTCGCAGCAGGGGGATCACGTCGTCACCGTGGACACGTGGGAGTACCCGAACCTCACGTTCGTCCGGAAGTCATCGAGTTCGACTTCTTGGCAGCCGATTTCGAGCTTCTACGGCTGCGGCTACGTCTATCCAATCGGCCATTGGTACTCGGCGAAGCGGTTGGCCCTCGGGGCGTGGTACCGCTTCGAGTTCTGGGTGCATTACGTGGACGCGACGCACATCCAAGTGCATCCGCGCGTCTATGATGCGTCGAATGTGCTCGTGCTCACCGAGAGTGATTACCGGCAAGAAGATTTCGGGCTCCAAGTCTGGAACGGGCGCAGTGATTGGACGCTGGCGACCTACTATGCGGCCGGGCTCACCTTCTGCGTCCAGGACTACGTCGCGTCGCACTCAGGCGGGCGGAGCATCACCAACTTCGGTATGGGGAACAACGGAAATTCGAGCGCGACAGACACCGGCTTGTTCTGGTACTTTGCGGCCGTGCAGATCCGCGATGACACGTGGGCGGGGCCCATCGGAGGGAACATCCCGGCGCCCCCGAGTGCGCCGAGTGGTGTGATGATTCAGTGAGCGCGACTGGTGAAGGACCGATTTCTCCGCCCGGAGCGCCGGCTGACGAACGCGGAGCTCCAAGCCATCCGGCGGAGATTCCCTGCGGCGCGCGACCGCTGCCCCGCGATCAAAGGCGATCAGTGGTGTCGCCGCCCCGCCGGCCACATCGGGTTTCATCGGTGGAAAGCGCGGTACGGGACGAAGGACAAGATCGGGTAGAGACGCTGGTGGCTGAGGTCACCGAATGGTGCAACGCTTGTTGTGGTGCCGTTCCGCTAGAACTTGCCTGTGAGGATTGTCGATTTGAGCGACGCCTGATCGCCATCCTCGCGCGCCTCGGCGTCGTGGAGGAGCGGAAATGAACCTTATTCTGTGGATGGCCTATTGGATCGCCGTCGTCTGGCTAGCAAATGACCTTGCTGACGTTCTCATGGAGGGAAGAAGATGACCTGCCGCCCGCACCCCCAGGAGCCTGCCTAGCCGCCCCCACGAGCCCGCGGGGAGTCGTCTCCTACCGCTCAGCGGGCTTGAATCCCCACCTTGTACCTCGATTCACAAGCAGGACCCACCTTGTACGAACGAGCACAAGGAAACCCCGACTTGTCTAGACAACCTTACATGTAAGCTTACAGGTAAGGTTTTGGGCGTGGTAGGCTGAGGGCAAGGCCCGCCGCAGCAAGCGGCGCGCGGCGGCCGGCGCCACGACGGCCAGGCCGCAAGCGCGACGCACGCCCGCCGGCCCCCAACCCCTAAAGATCCTCTGTAGGGCCTCCAGTAGCCCCCAGGATCCACGATCGACGGCAGGACCAGGTTCGGATAGCGGGGAGACACCAGGGGCTCACGCCGACGGGCCTCTGGTGAGCCTCCACGGGTATACGTCTCCT
>VBID01000049.1 GCA_005880615.1 Chloroflexota bacterium | reverse complement strand
CTGCCCGATGCGGTGGTGGCCTGCGTGGGCGGCGGCAGCAATGCCATCGGCATCTTCGCCCCCTTCTACGACGATCCGGTGGCCCTGATCGGGGTGGAGGCGGCCGGCCGCGGCTTGAAAACCGGTGCCCACGCCGCGTCCATCGTGGGCGGGCGCCCCGGGGTCCTGCACGGCGCGCGCACCTATCTGCTCCAGGACGCGGACGGCCAGGTCCTGGAGACGCATTCCATCTCGGCCGGCCTGGATTACCCGGGTGTGGGGCCGGAGCATGCGTACCTGCATGAACAGGAGCGCGCCAGCTACGTGGGGGTGACCGACATCGAGGCGCTGGCCGCCTTCCACCAATGCTCGCGGCTGGAGGGCATCATCCCGGCGCTGGAGAGCGCGCACGCGCTGGCTCACGCCATGACCGTGGCCGGAGGTCTCGGTCGCGATCAGATCGTGCTGGTGAATCTCTCGGGACGGGGGGACAAAGACCTGGACATCGTCCGGCAGGCAGCGGGCGACCGGTGAACCGGATCGATCGCGCCTTCCAGGACCTGCGCCCCACCGGGCGGCTGGCGCTGATCGCCTACCTGACGGCCGGGTATCCGTCGCTCAAAGACACACCGGCGCTGGTGGAGGCGGTCGCCGGCGCGGGCGCCGACATGATCGAGCTGGGGTTCCCCTTCTCCGACCCGCTGGCCGACGGCCCCACCATCCAGGCGGCGTCGCAGGCGGCCTTGAAGCAGGGGGTGACGGTGGCCCGCGCCCTGGAAGCGGCCGCGGCGGCCCGCCGCCGCACGACGAAGCCGCTGCTGGTGATGACTTACCTCAACCCGGTGCTGGCCTTCGGGGTGGAGGCCTTCTGCCGCCAGGCGACGCAGGCCGGCATCGATGGGCTGATCATCCCCGACCTGCCGCCCGAGGAAGCCGGCGAGCTGCGCGGCGCTGCCGCCCAGGCGGGGCTCGACCTCGTCTTCTTCGTGGCTCCCACCAGCACCCCCGCCCGGATCCGGGCGGCCGCCAAGGCGGCCACCGGCTTCATCTACTGTGTGGCGTTGACCGGGGTCACCGGAGCGCGCGACCAGCTCGATCCGGCCGTGCTGCCGCTGGTGCGGTCGGTCAAAGCCGAGACATCGCTGCCGGTGGTGGTGGGGTTTGGCCTGTCGCGGCCCGCCCACCTGCAGGCCCTGCGCGGCGTGGCCGACGGCGCCATTGTGGCCAGCGCCTTGCTGGACGCCATCCGCCTGGAGCCCCAGGACGCGGTGGGCGCGGCCAGTCGCTTCGTCCGGGGACTGGAGGCCCGCTGATGGCGGTGCGCGGGATTCGGGGCGCGACCACCGCCGAGGCCGACACCGAGGCCGCCATCCTGGAGGCGACCCAGGACCTGCTGACCCAGATTCGTACGGTCAATGCCGTCCGCCCCGAGGACGTGGCGGGGATCTGGTTCACCACCAGCCGCGACCTCTCGGCCGAGTTCCCCGCCCGCGCCGCCCGCCGCCTGGGCTGGACCGAGGTGCCGATGCTCTGCGGCCACGAGATGGAGGTGCCGGCGGCCAACAGTCGCAGCGTGCCCCGCTGCATCCGGGTGCTGTTGCTGGTCAATACCGACCGGCCGGCCTCCGACATCCGGTTTGTCTACCTGCGCGGGGCCATTCACCTGCGGAGCGAGCCGTGATCATCGTCATGCGCCACGACGCCACCCCGGCGCAGGTGGCGGACATCGTCCAGCAGATCGAACAGCATGGGATGAAGAGCCATCTCAGCTCCGGCGAGGAGCGGACGGTGATCGGTGTGATTGGGACCAATCCGTTCCAGCTCAAGGATCTCTTTGTGGAAGCGCCGGGGGTGGCCGAGGTGATCCCCATCACCAAGCCCTACAAGCTGTCCAACCGCGAGTTCCGACCCCACGACACCCACATCCGGGTGGGTGGCGTGGACGTTGGGTCGAACCAGGTCTGGGTCGTGGCTGGCCCGTGCTCGATCGAGAATGCCGAGATGTTCCTGGAGAGCGCCCGGGGGGTGAAGGCCGCCGGGGGGCATGCGCTCCGGGGCGGGGCCTTCAAGCCGCGCACGTCGCCATACAGCTTCCAGGGGCTGCGCCACGATGGCCTCAGCATTCTCAAGGCGGTGCGGGCCGAGACCGGCCTCCCCATCGTCAGTGAGGTGCTCAGCGAGGCGGACCTGGACGCGGTGGCCGACGTGGCCGATGTGATCCAGATCGGCGCCCGAAACATGCAGAACTTTTCCCTCCTCTCCGAGGTCGGGCAACTGCGGCGCCCGGTGCTGCTCAAGCGGGGCATGTCCTCCACCATCGAGGAGTGGCTGCTGTCGGCCGAGTACATCCTCTCCCAGGGGAATTACGACGTCATCCTGTGCGAGCGTGGCATCCGCACCTTTGAGCCATACACCCGCAACACCCTGGACCTCAACGCCGTCCCCTTGATCCGGGAGCTGAGTCACCTGCCGGTGATCGTGGATCCCAGCCATGGCACCGGCCGGCGTTCGCTGGTGATCGCCATGGCCCTGGCGGCGGTGGCCTCCGGCGCCCACGGCGTGATTGTCGAGGTCCATCCCCATCCCGAGGCGGCTCTCTCCGACGGGGCGCAATCGTTGACGCTGGACGGATTCCGCACCCTGATGCAGCAGCTGCGCCCGGTGGCGGAGGCCGTGGGCCGGACGTTGGCGTGAGCGCGCTGCAGCGGGTCGCCATTGTTGGACCCGGGCTGATCGGGGGATCGATCGGGCTCGCCATCCGCGCCCGGCGGCCCGAGGTGGAAGTGATCGCCATCGCGCGCTCGGAGGCGGGCGCCGCCGCCGCCGTGGCCCGGGGTGCCGCCACCGCCGGATCGGCCGACCTGCAGGTCGCGGTGGCAGCCGACCTGGTGATCGTGGCCACCCCGTTGCCCGAAATGCGGCCGGTGCTGGCCCGTCTGGGGCGGATCCTCCCCGATACGGTGCTGGTGACCGACGTGGGCAGCGTCAAGGCGCCGGTCGCGGGCTGGGCCCAAGAGCTCCTGCCCCACGCCCAGAATTTTCTTCCCGGCCATCCGATGGCGGGCAAGGCGGAGAGCGGGCTGCGGGCGGCGGAGGCGACCCTCTTCCAGGGCGCGCCCTGGATCTTCACGCCATCATCGGATGCGGACCGAACCCGATTCGCGGAGGTGGTCCGCCTGATCGAAGCCCTGGGGGCCACCCCCGTCTGGATGACGGCCGCCGAGCACGACCGGCGGGTGGCCCTGGTCAGCCACCTGGCATTCACGGTGAGCGCCGCCTACGTGGCCGCCGTCAAGGCCTCGCCCGGATGGGCCCGGGCGGTGGACATCGCGGGGCCCGGCTTCCGGGACATGGTGCGACTCGCCGGCAGCGACCCGGACCTGTCGGCCGCCATCGCCCAGGCCAACCGGACCGAGCTGCTGGATGCCATCGGCCATTTCGAGGCCGCCCTCAAAAGGTTCCGGCGCCACCTGGAAGAGAACACGCCCAGCATCTGGGAGCTCTTCGAGGAGAGCAAGCTGGTCCACGACCAATGGATGGCGGGCTAACCGAGCGAGTCGATCCCGCCCGCTCGTTCCACGCCGAGCTGCGCGTCCCCGGCGACAAGTCCATTGCCCACCGGGCGCTGATGCTGGCGGCCATCGCCCAGGGCGAGAGCCGCATCGACGATGTCCCGGACGGCGCCGACGTGCAGGCCACCGCCCGGTGCTTGGCGGAGTTGGGGGTCACGATCCACCCCCACCCTGCCCTCCCCCTGAGGGGGAGCGAGATTCACGTTGAAGGTCGCGGGATGCAAGCGTGGAAGAGTCCCACGCAGGACCTGCAGTGCGCAAACTCGGGAACCACCATGCGGCTGCTCACCGGCTTGCTGGCCGGCAGTGCCTTACGAGCCACGCTGGTCGGGGATGCGTCGCTGCAACGCCGCCCCATGGATCGAGTGGTGCGGCCGCTTCGCCGCATGGGGGCGCGGATCATCGCCATCGACGGGCAGGCTCCCCTCCACATCGAGGGCACCACTCTCACCGGAGTGGAGCATCAGCTGGCTCGGCCCAGCGCCCAGGTGAAGAGCGCCCTCTTGCTGGCGGGCCTGCATGCCAGCGGGGAAACGACCGTCATCGAGCCATCGCCAACCCGGGACCATACCGAGCGGCTGCTGCGGGTGATGGGCGCCGCCCTGCGGGTGGACGGCAACCGGATCACGGTGCGACGGGCCCAGCGACTGGCCCCGCTGGTGTTCTCGGTGCCGGGCGATTTCTCATCGGCCGCCTTCCTGCTGGGGGCGGCGGCCCTGCGGCCGGGATGGTCGGCCACCGTCCACGGGGTGGGGCTGAACCCCAGCCGCACCCGGTTCCTGCACATCCTGCGGGCTATGGGAGCCAACGTGGCCGTGGCGCCATACCCGGACCAGCTGTTCGAACCGGCCGGAATGGTGACCGTCGAGGGAGCCCGGCTGCGGGCGGTCGATCTCGACGGGGGTGACGTCGCTCAGGTAATCGATGAGGTGCCGCTGCTGCTGGCCATGGCCACGCAAGCCGAGGGCGCCACCCGCGTCACAGGCGCGGGCGAGCTCCGTGTCAAGGAGAGCGATCGCCTGGCCGCCATGGCCGATGGCCTGCGGCGCCTGGGAGCCCAGGTAGAGGAGGAAGCGGACGGCATGACGGTTGCGGGACCCACGCCGCTGCGGGCGGCGACCGTGGATGCGCATGGCGACCACCGGATCGCGATGGCCCTGGCGGTGGCGGCCCTCACCGCGGCTGGTCCCGTCCAGGTCAGCGGGGCGGCCAGCGTAGCCGTGTCCTATCCTGGGTTCTTCGAGGCTCTGCGCGCGGCCACCGGATGACTCCGGACTCAACCGCCTCGCCGGCGCCGCTCCAGGAGGACCCCGAAGAGCGCCAGTTGGTCACCCGCAGCGCAGCCGGTGACCAGGACGCGTTCCGGCAGCTGGTCCTCCGTCACCACCGGCGAGTGGTGAACATTGCCTACCGAGCCCTGGGCGATGCCGGCCTGGCCGAAGACGTGGCCCAGGAGGTGTTCATCAAGGTCTTCCGCCACCTGCCCTCCTACCGGCACGAGAAACCCTTCGTCCACTGGCTGCACCGGGTGGCCGCGAACACCGTCACCGACGCGGCCCGGCACCGACGCGACGTGCAATCGCTGGATTCAATGGAGAAGCCGCCGGCCGGTCAGGCCGGTGACCCCCAGGACGTGGCCGCCCGGCACGACCTGCAGCGGTCGGTCCGTCGCGCCATCGCGACCCTGCCACCACATTACCGTGACACGCTGGCCCTCCAGGTCTACCACGACCTCAGCTATGAGGAGATCGCCCGGACCCTGGACGTCCCCATCGGCACCGTCATGTCGCGCCTCAACGCAGCCAAGCGGCTGCTTCGGGGCCGGTTCCAGGGGCTGGCCGACGCGGAAGGGGGCGCGAATACGCCGTGAACTCGATCCGTTCCCTGGGTAGAAGCCGATGAGCATGACCCACGAGCTGGCGACCGAGCTGCTGGCGCCCTATGTGGACGGCGCCCTCCCCTTGGCGGAGGCGGCAGCGGTGCGCGCCCACCTGACCGAGTGCGCGGCCTGCTCCGACGAAGTGGCCGGCCTCCAGCAGCTCAACCAGGCGCTGGCCTTTGGGCCCGCCCCCCCGGTCGCCTTTCATGCGTTCTGGGCCGGTATTCAAAAGCAGCTTCCCAGGCCGCGCGCGCAGGCGCGGGTGCGCGTGGTCCGGCGTTCGCTGGTCTTGGCCGCTGCCCTGGCGGCCCTGCTGGTCGTGACCACGGCCGCCTCCGCCTTCGCCTCCGACCGAATCCTGCCAGATAGCCCGATCTACTCCCTGAAGCGGGTGGGCGAGACCGTCCGCCTGGACCTGACCCGTACCCGGCAGGACCGGGTTCAGCTCGAGCTCGGCCTGGCCCTGGAGCGCCTGCACGAGGCGCAGGCGATGGCGGTGGCGCGCAAGAGTCACCTGGCGCTGGCCTCCCTCCAGAACTTCCAAGCGCTGCTGACGGACGCCGGCCCCGAGCTGGAGAATCCGGCCGCGGCGGATCGACCGGAGGTGCTGCGGACGATCAGCACCCTGACCGATGAGCTGACCCAAGTCGAACAGGCCGCCACCACCCAGGCCGACGAAAGCGACGTTCAGGTGGAGACCGTCGTGCAGGACGCAAAGGCCGAGCTGGCGCAGGACGAGCAGGATCCCGGGGCACCGGCCGCCGGCACGCAACCCGGCCCCACCCCCGAACCGCAGGACACCGCCGCTCCGAAGGAATCGCCGGAGCAGTCGAACGTTCCATCTCCAAGCGGCGAGCCCACGCCCTAGCCCCGCTAGACTCTTCAAATGGCGCCCCGCGAGAACGTCATGGTCGTTCCGCGACCACTCCTGTTTCGAGACGGGGAGTGGCAGGGTTTCCGCGATGGCGACGTGGATCACCTCCTCGACACCATCCGGGCCGGCCATCGATTTCGCCCGCGGCACGAGGTGGAGGTCGATCCCGCTGAGCCGCAGATCATCCCCTACCTGGTCTTCCGCTACGGGGACCGCTATTTCCTTACCCATCGGTTGCGCCGCTCCAGCGAGCGGCGGCTCCGCCACCTCTACTCCTTGGGGGTGGGCGGCCACATCAATCCGGAGGATGTGGAAGGGGCCCGCAATCCGATCGAGGTGGGCCTGCGCCGCGAGTGGGAAGAGGAGGTCATGTACTCCGGTGACTTCGAGCATCGGCTGATCGGCGCCATCAACGACACCACCACGGAGGTGGGCCGCGTTCATTTCGGCCTGATCTTCCTGGTGGAGGGCGATCGCGCGGAGATCGCCATCCGGGAGGTCGACAAGCTAAAGGGCGCGCTGTTCACCCTCGACGAGATGCGCAGCTACTACCTGGACATGGAGTCGTGGTCGCAGCTGATCTTCGACCACCTGGTGCGTAAACCGCCGGCGCGCCTGCAAGCCGCCGGCAAACAGCTCTCGATCCTCTAGGGCTCGGGCTTAAGTGCGGCGCGGCGACGTGGTTGATCTCCTCCTGCTGGCCCTGATCTGGGGTGCCTCCTTCCTGTTCATCAAGGTTGGATTGCGCGACTTCTCGCTCTGGAACGTGGTCGGCATCCGGCTGCTGCTGGGAGCAGTCACCCTGGCCGTGATCGTGGCCTTGGGCCGCTACTCGCTGACGGGGTGGCGCCAAACGCTCCCGGTCCTGGTCGTCATCGGGGCTACCGGTTCGGCTATCCCCTTCCTGCTGATCACCTACGGCGAGCTGCACATCTCCAGCAGCCTGGCCGCCATTCTCAATGCCACGACGCCCTTCTTTGCTGCACCGATCTCGCACCTGTGGCTGGGCAGCCATGATCGGCTGACGCCGAGCAAGCTGCTCGGCATCGTCATCGGCTTCCTGGGAGTGGCGGTCCTGCTTGGGATCGGCACGTCATCGCTGGCGGGCGCGTCGCTGCTTGGTGGCGGCGCAGTCCTGCTGGCCTCACTGTCATACGCCCTCAATCTCGTGATCGTCCGGGCATGGCTGCAGGGCGTGCCCCCGCTGGTGCCTCCGCTGGGGCAGAGTGTCTCCGCCGGCCTGATGGTGGCGCCCTTCGCCCTGACCAGCCTGCCGAACCATGCCGTCCACCTGCTGCCTGTACTTTCACTCGTCGGGCTGGGCGTCCTGGGGACCGGGATCGCGTACCTCTTCTATTTCCGGCTGATCCGGGACGTTGGCCCCACGCGGACGTCGATGGTGACCTACCTGCTGCCCTGCACGGCGCTCATCTATGGCGTCGTCCTGCTGCGCGAGCCGGCAACGGCCAACATCGTGGCCGGCCTGGCCCTGATCCTGGTGGGCATCGGGCTCACGTTGGGGATGATCCGGCTGCCTGCCCGGTAGCGACCGGCGACTGCTCGAGACTAAGAGCTGCTAGCCGGGATCGACTAGCTTCTGGCCGGTGGAGTCCCATTGCAGTTGCCGGTATGCAGCCTGGCCGTTGGCCGTAGCCGCGAAGCAGTAGTGGCCGCCACGTTCCTCGCCCTCGGGTCCGTAGCTGCGGTCGTCTTGCAAGACCGCATCGACCGTGTCCGGAGCGACAGGCGTCTCAACCGGTGTCTGCCATCGGCGGCTCTCCGACGAGAAACCGGCGTCAGCCGCGTAGCGGGTAGCCTCCTCCTCGGTCGCCGGTCTGGATTGTAGGCGGCAGATGTAGACAAGGTTCCGCCGCACTAACTCCGACAGCGCGTTCTTCGCGCGTCGAAGGAGCTCCGTATCAGCCAGGCGGGGTTGACCTGTCCGGAGCTCCCAGACTGCTTCGTACAGGCCTGTCCAATCCTCCGTTGCCCGGGAGAGGAGCCGGATCTGGTCATCCGTGAGTGGCATCGGGCTAGACGTGGTTGAGCTTTTCCAGGATGGCCTCGTGGACCAGCCCGTTGGTCGCGAGCGCCGTAGGGCCCTGGTAGCTGCGGCGGCCCTGGAAGTCGGTGAGCCGGCCGCCGGCTTCCTCGACCACCACGAGGGGCCCGGCCAGATCCCAGGGGTAGAGTTCCGGCTCGAACATCGCCTCACCCGTGCCCTCGGCGACCAGCGCGTAGCCCCAGAAGTCGCCGAAGCCGCGGTCGCGCCAGGTCGATCCCACGACCGCATCGAATTGCTCCTCTAGACCGACCGGAATGAATGCGGTGCGCGATGCATAAAACACTTGGGATTGGGCCAGGTCGCCGATCTGGGAGACATGCAGCCGCCGGGTGCCGTTCCAGGCGCCATGCCCCTTCAAGGCGTGCCAGCGCTGGCCGAGCCCTGGCGCTGAGATGATCCCCAGCAGGAGCTCGCCGGCGCGTTCGTAGGCCAGCAAGGTGGCGAACACCGGGACCCCTCGCGCGTAGTTGGCGGTGGCATCGATGGGGTCGATGATCCAGCGCGACTCGTAGGACCCCGAGTCCTTTCCGAACTCCTCACCCAGCACGGCATCGCTGGGAAAGGCGCTCGCGATCCGGTCCCGTAGCTGGCGCTCGATTTCGGTATCGGCCCGGGTGACCAGCGAGTGGTCGGGCTTGGTCTGGATCTGGAGATCGCCGCGGAAATACTGCATGGCGATGCGGTCGCTGGCATCGGCCAGCTCCTGGGCGAAGGCGAGCAGCGCTTCGGTCTCGCTCACGCGCGGATCCGGCTTCCCGATGGATCGAAGAGCGGCTCGGCCGCCACCGTGGCAGCCACGGATTGGCCGAAGACCTCGACGTGCACCGATGTATCTGCCGTGGCCTGATCGGCCGGCAGGTACGCATAGGCGATGCTCCGCTCCAGCGTGTAGCCATAGCCGCCGCTCGTCACCCGGCCGAGGACCCGCCCGCCCACGCTGACGGGCTCGCCACCCATGGCGACGGATTCTGAATCGTCCAGGAGTAGGGGAACCAGGCGGCGGGTGATGCCCGCCGTCCGGGCGGCCACCAGGGCGGGCTTGCCAATGAAGTCGATCGGCTTCTGCAGCCGGACGGCGAACCCGAGCCCGGCCTCATATGGATTGTCCGTGGGCGTGATGTCGCTGCTCCACACTCGATATCCCTTCTCCAGGCGAAGCGAGTCGATGGCCCGGTAGCCACCCGCCACCATGCCGTGCTCCTGGCCCGCCTCCCAGACCAGGTCCCACAGCCGCCGTCCATACTCCGTCGGAGCATAGAACTCCCATCCCAGCTCGCCCACGTAGGTGACCCGTAGGGCCAGGCAGGGAACCTCGCCCATGGTCAGCCACTGGGCGGTCATGTAGGGGAAGGCGGCGTTGGAGAGGTCGTTCGAGCTCAGCGGCTGCAGCACGTCGCGCGCCCGCGGACCCCACACGCCGAGGCAGACCCGGGTGGATGTAAGGTCGCGGACTTCGGCGCTGTCGTCCTCGGGCTGGTGCCGGCAAATCCAGCCCAGGTCATGGTTGCCAAAGGCGGTGCCGGTGACGATGCCGAAGCGGTCATCGGCCAGCCGGGTCACGGTGAAGTCGCACTCGATCCCACCTCGCGGGTTGAGCATCTGCGTGTACACGACGGCGCCCACCGGCCGGTCGACGTCGTTGTCGCACAGTCGCTGCAGGAAGAGCAGGGCGCCCGGCCCCGACACCTCGATCTTGGCGAAGGACGTCTCATCGAAGAGCGCGACCCGTTCCCGAGTCGCCCGGTGCTCGGCCGCGATGGCGGGCGACCAGTGCTCGCCCGCCCAGCCCCGAGGTCGGCGCACCCCGCCCGGAGTGGCGTTGCACTCAAACCAGTTGGGCCGCTCCCATCCCGACTTTTCGCCGAAGGCGGCGCCCAGGTCGGCCAGCCGCGGGTAGGCGGGGGAGAGGCGCAGCGGACGGCCGGCCTGCCGCTCCTCATTGGGATAGTGGATGTCGTAGTAGGTGGAGTAGACCTCGACCGTCCGGTCGCGGACGTAAGGCCGGCTTCGGTACTGGGCCCCGAAGCGGCGGCTGTCCATCTTCCAGAGGTCGAGGCTGGGCTGGCCGTCCAGGATCCATTCCGCCATCATCCCGCCCATCCCGCCGGCGCCCGCGATGCCATGGGCGCAGAACCCGGCGGCCACGAAGAAGCCGTGGACCGGGCTCTCCCCCAGGATGAATTCGTTGTCGGGGGTGAAAGCTTCCGGACCGTTGATCAGCTTG
The DNA here is from genome assembly GCA_005880615.1 of Chloroflexota bacterium. Classification (GTDB taxonomy): domain Bacteria; phylum Chloroflexota; class Dormibacteria; order CF-121; family CF-121; genus CF-121. The sequence continues at coordinate 6,215 of VBID01000049.1, read as the reverse complement.
ACGATGTCGGCGGCCTCCAGGGCGGGCACCCGCGTGATGGCATTCTCGGAGAGTTCGGCAAACCGGTCCCAGTCTTCGGCCAGCAACCGGTTGTTGAAATCGCCGGGGATGCCCGGCAACCCCCAGGGCGCGGGGTGACGCTCGTAGCCGCCCATCACCAGGCCGCCGGCATCCCGCCGAAAGTAAACCAGCAGGTCCGGGTCGCGCATGGTGGGCAGATCGTCCGGGACCGGCAGTTTGACGCGCGTGATCAGGTACTGGTGCGCCATGGGGACCAGGGGTACGGTCACCCCCGCCATCTGGCCAATCTGGGTGGCGTACATCCCGCCGGCGTTGACCACCACCTCGGCCTCAACGAAGCCCTCGGCCGTCTGGACCCCGCGCACCGCGCCGCGCTCCACCCTGATGCCCGTCACGCGGGTCCCGGTCTGGATGGACACCCCCCGCCGGCGGGCGCCCTCGGCCAGGGCGAGGGCCAGGCCGCTGGGGTCGAGGTACCCATCGGTCGGAATGAAGGCGGCGCCCAGCACTCCGGAGGTCGTCATCAGCGGAAAGCGTCGGCTGGCCTCGTCCGGGCCGATGATCTCGATGGGCAGGCCAAAACTCTTGCCCCAGCCGGCCTGCCGCTCCAGTTCTTCCAACCGGGGCTGTGAGGACGCGAGGCGCAGGCTGCCGACTTCGCGCCAGCCCGGGTCGACACCCGTCTCGGTTCCCAGTCGCCGGTACAGGTCGACGCTCAGCATCATCATCCGGGTCAGCGGCAGGTTGGAACGCAGCTGCCCGACCAGGCCGGCGGAGTGGAACGTCGACCCGCTGGTGAGCTCAGCCCGTTCGAGCAACAGCACGTCGCGCTCGCCGCGCTGGGCCAGATGGTAGGCGATGCTGCAGCCTCCCACGCCGCCGCCGATGATGACGATCCGGGCCCGGTCGGGGAGGCTCACCCGCGGACCAGGCGCAGCCAATCGCGGAACGCCGGCTGCGCCGCGGCCGCCTGGAAACGGTCGAAGTGCTTGTCGGCGTAGGCGCGGAAGTCGAAGTCGAGGGTCGAGATCCCCTGCTGGACCACACCCCACATGGCCTCGCGAAAATCGGACATGACGCGCATCAGCCGCAGGCGGGCCAGGTCCGGGTCGCGACATTCGCCAAAATAGGCCGCCAGCAGCGCGCGCTCACCGCTGGGGTCCAGTTCGTGGTTGACGGCGAAATTGCCCAGGTCGAAGAACGGATCGCCCATGCCGGCGTATTCCCAGTCGACGATCCGGATGGAGGCGCCGTCATCGATGAAGTTGGCGTTCAGCAGATCGTTGTGACAGAACCGGGGCGTGAAGGGCGGGAGCGCCGCCTCCACCTCGTCAGCGGTGCGGAGCGCCAATTCGAACGCCTCCGGGATGGTCACGCCATGCCGACTGGCGGTGACCCAGTAATCGCGGACCACCCGAAACGGCGAGAAGGTCTTCTCCACGTACCCGGCGGCATGGACGCGACGGAGGGCCTCGGCGATCCGGTGCAGGCCGGCCGGCTGACGCGCCGCTTCGAGGGCCAGCGGGGCGCCGTTGATGAATCGGGTCACCAGCACGCCTGGGCCGGCGAGGAAGGCCAACACTTCCGGGCCCACCGCTGCCGCCGCCGAGAGCCGGGTGGCCTCGGCCTCGATGCCGCGGTCTATCCCCAGAAGGTCGGTCTGTGCGCCACCAACCCGCACGACAAACGTTTCCCCGGCCACCACCACCCGGTAGTTCCGGTTGGTGATCCCGCCCTCCAGCGGCTCGACCGACTGGACCCGCCCGGCCCAGCCGGGAACCTGGTCTACGATGGTGGCGATGGCCGAGTTCGAGGTGGCCTTCGACGACGAGGCCCTCCGCTGGCTTGGTGAGCGCCCCACCGCGGACCCCCTGGTCATCGCGTACGAGGATAGTCGCTGCTGAGGCGGCGGTCACATCCGTGACCTGCGGCTCCGTGGGAGCCGGCGGCGAGGAGAGGAAACGGAGCGGCTGATCGGGGTCGGCCAGGTGAAGGGACGCCGAATCCTTCTCGACCCACGCATCATGCCTCGAATGCCCCGCCGGATCCCGGTCACGGTTCGCGGCCTCGGTCCCTTTCGGGGCCTGCACCTCGACTTTTCCGGCGAGGAATGGGCTCGTCTCCTCTACGACACCGTGTAACCCGAATCCACCGGGCTCGAAGGGAATTGACGGACCTTTAGGCGGCTGCTAAGTTGAGCAGCAAACCCGGCCGGGGGGAAATCCACGTGGGCCGGGACGAGAGGGAGGGACGGATGCCAGATTCCACACTCACGACGCCTCCAACTGGCGGGATGAGAACAGCCGAGCGGGAGAGCGCCGATTCGCGCGACCTGGCCCGCTTCGGGTACAAGCAGGAACTAAAAAGGATCCTGGGCCCCTATTCGAGCTTTGCCGTTGCGTTCTCGTATATCTCGCCCAGCACCGGTATCTTCACGCTGTACTTCCTCGGCCTCAGCATTGGCGGCGCATTCTTCTTCTGGAGCTGGCCGCTGGTGGCACTTGGCCAGTTCATCGTGGCCCTGAACTTCGCCGAGGTGAGTGCGCACTTCCCGGTGGCGGGCTCCGTCTACCAGTGGACGAAGTACCTCTCCGGCCGGGGCTACTCGTGGTTCACGGGCTGGATTTACCTGTTCGCCGGCATCCTGACCGTCACGGCCGTCGACGTGACTGTGCCGCTGGTCCTGATTCCGCTGCTCAACAACGTGTTCGGCTTGGCCATTCCCACGGGGACAGCGTCCGGAGCGCTGCAGGCCCAGGTCATCGTGGCGGCCATCATCCTGATCACCACCACTGCGCTAAACATCTACGGCGTCCGGCTGGTGGCCATCGTCAACAACACCGGGGTGGTGTTCGAGATCCTGGGGATGCTCGTCTTCGCCCTGGTCCTGCTGATCTTCTACCACCACCAATCGGCGGGCGTGGTGTTCAATACGCAGGAGCTCGGCTCGGGCTTTGGCAACCAGGCGGGCACCTTCCTGGCCGCCATGTTCATGTCCCTGTTCGTCATCTACGGCTTCGATACGGCGAGCACCCTGGCCGAAGAGACCAACAACCCCCGGTGGGCGGCCCCCCGGGCCGTGCTGGCCGCGGTCATCGGCGCATTCATCATCGGCGGGGTGTTCATGTACTCGACGATCATCGCCATCCCCGGCGACATCCACAAGTATGTCGCGGATACCGCCGCCGGCACCGTCGCTCCGCCGGTCAGCATCATCACCAGCAACTTGCCGAGTTGGGCCGCCAACCTGTACCTGTTCGTGGTGTTTGCGGCGATCTACGTGTGCTGCCTGGCCATCCAGACCTCGACCATTCGGCTCGCCTTCGGCATGGCCCGTGACGGGAAGCTGCCGTTCGGCCGGATCTACAACAAGGTCAGCCCGACCCTGCACACACCAGTCGGCACCTGCCTGGTCGTCGGCGCCCTGGCAGCCCTCCCCCTCTTCTATTACTCGGGGGCCGGCATCGTCGCCATCGCCGCCACCGGGATGATCTATCTCTCGTACTTGCTCGGCAACCTCGCAGTCCTGCGCGCCCGCCTCAAAGGGTGGCCCAAGGCCGATGCCCCGTTCAAGCTGGGCGGCTGGGGCACCATCATCAACCTGCTGGCGCTGGTCTGGGGCGGGTCCATGATCGTCAACTTCCTCTGGCCGCGCCCCTTGAGCAACCCGGCCCTCAGTGCCTTGCCCAACCCCGTACCCGGGACGCTGGGCAATATCCCGATCTTCGAGGCCACCCTGGCGATCATCGTGATCGTGGGCGCTATCTACTACTTCGCGGTGCAGCGGAACAAGCCCGCCGCGCCGGGCGAACGCGTCGTGGCGTAAACTACTCGAGCTCGCGACGAAAGCAGCGGCCCGCCAGCCGCTGCTTTTTTATTCGAGCAGGTCGTGCCCGTCGACGCCGGGCAGGCGCAGGCCCAGCAGCAACGCGATGGTGGGAGCCCAATCGGCCAGGTGCGGAGGCCCGGCTTCGATGGCGCGCCCGATCCGCCTGGCCGCCGGGTGACCGCCGCCGACTGTGGCCACCGTGCGAGCGGTGGCCGGGCCGCCGTGGTAGCCGCCCGGCGGGAGATAGGGCGCGTCGAAAATGAATCCGGGCCGGGCTCCGGCAATGACGAAGTCGGCGTTGCCGTCGACGCACATCTCCACGCCCTCGACGGCGCCAATGGCGGCGACGGCCCTCGCCTGCTCGACTCCAGGACGCAGGTGGGCAAGCGCCGATCCGCCATCGGCGATCACCGCGTCGACCAGGTGTTCAGCCGCGTCGAGAAGCTTGATCGGCTGATTGCTGGTGCGCGGCTCCATGTCGTGGTCCGAGACGACCATCACGAGCGTCCGTTCCCAGTCGACCGCGCTATCCAGGAGTTCGCCAATGACGGCGTCGGTGGCCCGGTAGCAGGCCCGGGCGGGTTCTGAGTCGGGACCGAGGTCGTGCCCGACCGTATCGGCCTCGTTGAGATGCCCGAACACGAAGTCCAGGGACTGGTCCGCCACGGCGGCCAGCAGGTGGGGTAGGACGGCGGCGTTGGTCGGATACCCGTGATCATCCAGCGGCGTGCCCGGTGGGACTGTCCCATTCGGTGGCCAGATAAGGCTGGCCGCCTCCGTCTTGAGCACTCCATGCATCACGTGGTCGCCTTGGATGGCGGCGCTGGCCAGGCCGGCGGCTCGGCAGGCCTCGAATAGGGTGGGCACCTGGACCTGGCGCCAGGTACCGGCCCACGCGGGCAGCTCGCTGTAGACCAGGGCGGCGGTGGTACGGACCCCGTGCCCCCGGGGCAGCCGGCCGGTCAGCAGCGAACCAAAACCGGGATAGGTCGAGGAGGGCAGGGCGGTCACACCGTAGGCGGCCCGGCCGCCCGATTCCCCGAGCCGCCACAGTCGCGGCGTGATCTCAGGTGAGATGACTCGGGCGGGAAACCCATCCAGGCCTAGCAGGACCACCCTGGCGGCGTGATCAGCCATCGCCGTCAGTCTGCGGCATTCGAGCGCCAGCGGCTTCGCTGCCGTTCCTTGACATCCTGTTCCGAGATGGTTAAAACGATGGGACAAATCGGTCGACTCTAAGGAGGGGATCTATGAACAACCGCGCCAACCGACTGGGCATCCTGGTGGGTGCCATCCTGCTGCTGACGGCCTGTGGGGGGACGAACACGCCCGCGTCGACCGTCAAGGCGGCCGACGCCAAGTCCGCGGCCGACGTGGGCGGCATGGACAAGCTAATCGCCGCGGCCAAGGCGGAAGGCAAGCTCAACGTGATCGCGCTACCGCCGGACTGGTGCAACTACGGCGAGGCCATCAGTACCTTCACGTCCAAGTACGGCATCGCCGTCAACTCCGAAAACCCGAACGGCAGCAGCCAGCAGGAGGTCGATGCCATCAACCAGAACGCGGGCACCTCGACCGCCCCTGATGTGGTGGACGTGGGCCTCAAAGTCGCCGTCTCCAACACGGCCGTCTTCGCCCCTTACAAGGTGGCGACCTGGGGCGACCTCCCAGACAGTCTGAAGGAAGCAACCGGCCTGTGGTACTCGGACTACGGCGGGTTCATGGCCATCGGCTACGACTCGAGCAAGGTCCCCGGCGGCACTATCAGCGCGGTGTCGGACCTCCTTGGCGCTGGGTTCAGGAGCAAAGTCGCGCTCGCCGGCGACCCGACCCAATCTAACCAAGCCTTGAACGGCGTTATCATGGCGTCCGTCGCCAACGGCGGATCGCTGGACGATGTGAGCAAGGGGGTGGACTTCTTCCATCAGCTGAAGGTGGCGGGGAACTTCGTGCCCGTGATCGGGACGGCCGCCACCGTCAAGGCTGGGCAGACCCCAGTCCTGCTCCAATGGGATTACAACTCCCTGACCCACGTCAAGGACGTTTCGACGTGGAAGGTCTTCGTGCCACCGAACGCGACGCTCTTTGGCTCGTACGCCCAGGCCATCAGCAAGACGGCGCCCCACCCGGCCGCCGCCCGGCTCTGGCAAGAGTTCATCTATTCGGATGCAGGACAGAACATCTATCTCAAGGGCGCGTGCCGGCCTGTCCGCCAGACGGCAATGAAAACGGCTGGGACGATCGATCAGGCTGCCCTGGCGGCTCTGCCCGCCGTGACTGGCACGCCACTCTACCCGTCTCAGGAACAGCAGGTCGCCGCGGGTACGTACGTCTCTGCCCACTGGTCGGCGGCGATCGGTTGACG
>VBID01000158.1 GCA_005880615.1 Chloroflexota bacterium | reverse complement strand
GAGGCGGCGTTCTATGTACCGGCCGCTCCCAACAACACCTACATGACCAACAACGTCGAAGTCGACAACCGCGGCTGCATCATCATCGTCGACCGCATCGGCAATGGGATGGACATCCTGAAGCTGACCGGTAAGGCGCAGAAGATCGGCCTAGGGAAGTGCGGCGATGACGATGACGATGACGATCACGGCGACTGAACCAACGCGATAGCGGTAACAGTCAGGCAGGCAGGGCACGCCATTGCGGCGTGCCCTGTTTTTTTGGTGCTCCATCAGGAGCGGGCGATGAAAGCGATTGAAGCGAGGCTTGCGGTTTTCGCGGCGCTGCTCGCGCTGGCCGGACCGGCCCTATCCCTTGGCTGCGAGGATCACCTCCCTCTCATCGCAGCCGCCCTCATAGGAGCCCTGGAGGAGTTAAGGCCGCCTGACTGCCCCGCGACCCCAGGGCCGCTTAGTTGCTAGGCGGACTTCTTCTCGCGGTTGATTTGCACTACGGTGTCCGCAGGCGGCTGCTGTCCGGCTTCGCGCTCCTTGCGGATGCGCTCGAACGTTTTCCTCACGTCCGTTTCGTGGCTGGGGACGTAGCGGAAAGAGCGGTCGAGTATGCGCTTCGATGGCGGCAGGGCCGAAAACATGGAGCCACTGTCGCCGCCCCGGTCATCGGGAGGATTTCAAAAGCGCAGTGGCTTGTTACAGGTGCAACTATTAGCGCACGACCTCGACAGCGGCGGCAAAGACGTAGCCTGCGCCGCGCTCGGTTCTTATGAGAGGCGGCTGGGTGTCGTCGGGCTGGATCTTCTTGCGCAGGCGTCCGACCTGCACGTCGATCGAGCGGTCGTAAACCTCGTCGTTATGCAGGCGCGACAGGCCGAGCAGCTGGTCGCGCGATAGAACGCGGCTGGGCGCGGCGAGGAAGGCGGCGAGCAGGTTGAATTCGGTATTCGTCAGCACCACGATGTCGCCGCTCGCCGCCGTCAGGCGCCGCAGCCGGACGTTCAACTCCCAGCCTGCAAAGCGATAGGCCCGGATCTTCTGCAGGCCGTCGGCGACCGTTTCCTGGGCGCGCGCGCGGCGCAGCAGCGCGCGAATGCGCGCGAGCAATTCCCGCGGGGAGAAAGGCTTGGTCAAGTAGTCATCGGAGGACCAGAAGGTCGATGGTCTCGCGCGCCATCACGTCGGCGATCTCCCGCCCGCTGGCGACAGCAGTGACTCGCATCTCGTTGTCGCCCAGGTAATCTACGATCATCTGGCGCACCGAGGGGTCATCGTCGACCGCAAGGACGTGCGCCGCCGCTTGGACTGACATCGGGTCTGGGCTCCCCATCGCTGCACCTTCGCATGGCGCCGCGTGCCGTGAATGTACTGCAAGCCCTGCTGCATGTCAGTTGTCACATTGCTGGCGGCCTCGCTCACATTGGCGTGCCCGGAGGCGCCTGAAATCATGCATTTGAGGAGCTTGGTGCTGCATAAAGGCTATATTGTCGTCATCGAGACGGACGAGCTCATTCGGGGACTGCTCGAAAGCTGGCTTGGGGATGCCGGATATGCCGTCATCATCGGGGATTATGAGAAGCGCGCGTGCGAGGATGAGCCACGCCTGGTGATCGCCAATATCCCCAACCCGGTCCGCGATGAGCCGCTGATGCGCTCCATGCAAGGGCTCTACGCCGCTCCCGTGCTCCTGCTGTCGGCACGCTTTCGCCGTGGGCTTGGGGAGTCCAGGGAAGCAGCGCGCCGGCTCGGCGCAAAAAAAGTGCTGCCCAAGCCATTTACGCAGGAAGAGCTGCTCGAGGCCGTGCGCGAATCGCTCGAAGTGCAATGCTGATCGCCGCGCTACGATGGTTGCGCAAGCTCGTGGCCGTGGAGGGAGAGCGTACCGAGGAAGAGCTCAGGCGCTCCGGGCAGCGCTACGCCCTCGTGATGGAAGCCAGCGAAGAAGGCTTCTGGGACTGGATCGTCGCCGCCGACCATTTCTACGCCTCGCCCCGGCTGCTCGAGATGTACGGTTTTCCGCCCGGCACGATCTTCGCCGGCCGCGCGGACCTTCTCGCATGCTTTCCGGTCCATCCGGACGACCGGCAGAAGTGGCAGGAGGCGATCGCCGCGCATTTCGCCGGCAAGACGGTGCGCTTCGACATGGAGCTCCGCATCCTTCGCGGCGGCGAGACGCGCTGGCTCCACCTGACCGGTCTCGCGACGCGCAATGACAGCGGCGAGGTTGTGCGCTGGACGGGCACGACGAAGGATGTGACCGCGCGAAAACGCGTGGAAGAGGCTCTGCGCGTTTCGGAGGAACGCTTCGCGCTCGCGGTCGTCGGCGCGAAGGACGGCATCTGGGACCGGGACCTGACGACCGGCATGCACTATCTGTCGCCGCGTGCCCAGGAGATCAGCATGGGACGCCCCTCGGACGGTGTCGATGTGCGCCACGAGTCCGAGTGGGCGCAGTGGTTTCAGGTTCATCCTGACGACGCGGCGCGGCGCGAGGCGGCGACACGCGACCACCTGAAAGGCCGCACGCCACGGTACGAGGGCGAGTGGCGCGTGCGCCATCAGGACGGCAGCTATCACTGGATTCACGCCCGCGGGATCTGCACGCGCGACGCCTCGGGCCGGGCGGTCCGTCTCGCCGGCTCCACCACCGACATCGATGCGCGCAAGCGTACTGAGGAGGCGCTGCGGATCTCGGAGGAGCGTTATGCGCGGGCGATGGAAGCGGCGCAGGACGGCCACTGGGACTGGAACGTCGACACGGGCGAGTACTACGCGTCGCCGCGCGACCTGCAGCTCTACGGATTGCCCGCAGACACGACCTTCGCCTCGCGCGGGGATTTTCTGGCCAGATTACCCCTCGTGCCCGAGGACCGGGACGCGTGGCTGCGTGCGGTGGCAGATCTTTTTGCCGGCACCGGCTCCCGCCTCAGCATGGAACTGCGCGCGAACGTCCATGGCGAAACGCGCTGGATCCAATTCAGCGGCGTGTGCTTGCGCGATGCTTCGGGAAAGCCGGTCCGCTGGTCGGGGACCAGCAGGGACGTGACGGATCGCAAGCGCGCCGAGCAGGCGCTGCGCATCTCGGAGGAGCGCTACGCGCGCGCCATGGAGGGGTCCGACGCGGGCCTCTGGGAATGGAATCCGGTGACCGACGCCGCGTTCGCGTCGCCGCGTGCACATCGGCTGTTCGGCATACCGGATGGAGTGGAAATCCACTCACGCGCCGACTTGAAGGCGCATGCCGGCTTTCATCCGGAGGACCGGCAGCGCATCGAGGATGCGATTCAAGCCTGCCTCGAGCGCCGCACGGAAGGCTTCGAGGCCGAGTATCGCGTCGTCAACCCGGCCGGTGAAACGCGCTGGGTGCGCTCGCGCGGCAAGGTTTTCGCCGACGCCCAGGGCAGGCCTGCGCTGATCTCCGGCTCGGTCACGGACATCGATGCGCGCAAGCTCACCGAGCAGGAGCTCAAGCGCTCCGAGGAGCGTTACGCGCTGGTGATGGCCGCCGCGGATGAGGGGTACTGGGACTGGGTCGTCGCCAGCGACCAGTTCCAAGCCTCGCCGCGCCTGCTGGGGATGTACGGTTTGCCACCCGGCACGACCTTCGCTGGCCGCGAGGACTTTCTCGCGCGCATTCCGCTCCATCCAGAAGACCGCCCGAAGTGGCAGGAGGCGGTCGCCGCGCATTTCGCGGGCAAGACGGCGCGCCTCGAGATGGAGAACAGGTTGCTGTGGGGCGGCGAAACGCGCTGGATCCACATCACCGGGCTTGCAACCCGGGACGCTTCCGGGGCGGTAGTGCGCTGGACCGGGGCAACAAGGGACGTGACAGCGCGCAGGCTGGCGGAAGAAGAGCGTCGACTCTCGGAGGAGCGCTACGCGCTTGCCATGCAAGCATCGGGCGAGGGCCATTGGGATTGGAAGATCGCCACCGACGAGTACTACACCTCTCCGCGGCACCTCGAAATCGCGGGCTTCCCTCCCGGCACCAAGTTCAGCGGCCGGGCAGAGGTCGTCGCCCGTGTTGCGTTCCATCCGGAGGACCGTCCCGGGTACGACGCGGCGGTGGCCGCGCATTTCGCCGGCAAGACGCCCCGCGTGGACATCGAAATGCGGCTCGTGCGACCGGGCGAGCTGCGCTGGGTGCGCCTCATAGGCATGTGCTTGCGCGACGCTGCAGGCGTTCCGGTGCGGTGGGCGGGCTCGGTGACCGACATTACGGAGCAGAAGCGCGCGGAGGAGGAGCTCAAGCGCATGGAGCGGCAGTTGCGCCAGGCGCAGCGGCTCGAGGCGGTCGGCACGCTCGCCGGCGGCGTCGCGCACGATTTCAACAATATCCTCGGCGCGATCCTCGGCTATGGCGAGATGGCGCTGCGCGATGCGCCGCCTGGCAGCCGGCTGCGCCGCGACGTGGAAAGTATCCTCCTCGCGGGCGAGCGTGGGCGGGCCCTGGTCGACCGGATCCTCGCCTTCAGCCGCAGCGGCGTGGGCGAAAGGATTGCCGTACACGTCGAAGAGGTTGTGCGCGAGTCCTTGGACCTCATTTCTGCGAGCCGGCCGGCAAACGTGCAGATCGAACCGCGGCTGAAGGCAGGCCGGGCGGCAATGATGGGCGACCCTACCCAGGTCCATCAGGTGCTCATGAATATCGCGACCAACGGCATTCAGGCCATGAGCGCTTCCGGCGGTACGCTGCGCGTGTCTCTGGACGCCTTGCGTCTCGACGAGCCGCATCTCGCGACGACCGGCGCGGTGCCCGCCGGGGACTGGATTGTCTTGAAGGTCGTCGATTCCGGCGTCGGCATTGCGCCGGAAATTCTGGAGAGGATTTTCGATCCGTTCTTCACCACGAAGGACGTCGGAGTCGGCACCGGGCTCGGGCTGTCGCTCGTGCACGGCATCGTCGCCGAGCTTGGCGGAGCGGTCGACGTGGCGAGCGCGGTGGGCGCTGGCAGTACGTTCACGGTGTACCTGCCGCGAGGGGGCGACGCGGTCGCGCCTGCAGAGATCGAAGCGCCCACGGTGCCGCGAGGACATGGCCAGCGCGTGCTGGTGGTGGACGACGAGGAGCCGCTCGTCAGGCTCGCCACCAGGACGCTGGAGGAGTTGGGCTACGAACCGGTGGGGTTCACCTCAAGCGTCGCCGCGCTCGCGGCGTTTCGCGCAGACCCCGACCGATTCGACGCTGTCGTCACCGACGAGCGGATGCCGGGAATATCGGGATCGGCGCTGATCAGGGAAGTGCGCGGAATCCGGCGCGCTATTCCGATCCTGCTGATGAGCGGATACCTCGGAAAAGGAGTGGTGAGCCGGGCCTTCAACGCCGGCGCCGACGAGGTTCTGAAAAAGCCTCTCTCGCCACGCGAGCTCGCAACGAACCTTGCGCGGGTGTTGCCCGCACTGTAGTTCCCGTTTCGGCTGTAACGAAAGGACGGCGAACGGACACGAAGTCGGTATGAACTGGGGCGACGCTACGCAGATGGCCCTTCCATTCAATCCGGAGTACGGCCTGATTGCGGTGTTTTGCGTAGTCCTGGTGCAGCAGCTCGGGGCGCCGCTCCCGGTGCTGCCGGTGATGCTGTTCGCCGGGGCGCAATCAGCCCGCGATCCGTTCTACGGCATTTACGCGCTGGCCTTGGCGATCGTGGCCTCGACCCTTGGCAGCCTGCCGTGGTTCCTGGCCGGGCAGCGCTTCGGTCATCGCGCCCTCAAGTTTACTTGCAAGGTTTCGCTCTCGCCCGATAGCTGCGTGCGCCAGACCGAGACCGTCTTCGAGCGCCACGGCGCGCTGACGCTGCTCATCTCGAAGTTCGTGCCCGGGCTTGCCCATGTGACCCCGCCCCTCGCCGGCGCATTCGGGTTCAGGCTGCCGAGCTTTCTTTTTTTTAACGCCGTCGGCGCCGTCCTTTGGGCCGGCGCAGGCTTGATTCTGGGATTGTTTTTCTACGCCGAGATCGACTCGCTGCTGGGGCAGTTCGTGGCATTCGGCGGGCACGCGCTTGCAGCTCTGGCTCTACTGGTTGTGACGTACGCGGCGTACCGCTGGATCGTGCGCCGGCGATTCTTGAAGTCCCTGCAGGCTTCACGCATCGAGGTGGCGGAGCTGCAGGAAATGATCGGCCGCGGCGACGCCCCGATCGTTCTCGACGTGCGCTCGCGCACGCACCGCAAGCTCGACGGGCGAATGATTCCGGGCGCCCAGGCGCTCGACCTCGACGATCTCGAGAGTCCGCTCGCACAGATCTCCGCCGACCGCGACGTCGTCGTGTATTGCGCATGCCCGAACGACGCCACGGCGGTCAAGGTGGCGATTCTGCTCAAGCGGCGCGGCATACGCCATGTGCGTCCACTGGCGGGAGGCATCGACGCCTGGACCCGCGCCGGACTCATGACGGAGCGCCAGCCGCTATGACGGCCTGCCCGGGCTGCGACCTGCTGCAGCGCCTGCCGGTGCTCCCG
>VBID01000120.1 GCA_005880615.1 Chloroflexota bacterium | reverse complement strand
GGGCGAGGCCTTCGCCGAAATCGCGCGGGTGTTGAAGCCGGGCGGCCGCTTCCTCTTCTGGGAGTTCCGGAAGACCCCGCGCTCGGCGCTGCTGTTCTGGTCAGCCCGGACCACCGGCCTGCCGCCGCCTTTCCAGCTGCGCACTGACGAGGAGCTCAGAGCTGCCCTGGACCAGGCAGGCTTCCGGCAGATCCGCCGCATCTCAACCGGGTTCTTCCTTATGCCGCCCGTCCCCCGAACCGCCTTCCTGGCCCTGCGCTAGCGCCTCCTAAGTCCCCTCCCTCCAGGGACGGGCAACTGAAAGTCCCTTCCCTTTAGGGAGGGGCAGGGGAGGGTGCAGCAGGCGGATGCCGGGTGGGAACCTCCCCGCTCGCCCAGCTGTATGAGGGGGTGGAGGTGGTCCACATGCGCTTGCACCCACTGGCCGCCGTGGCTGTTCTGGCACTCGCCAGCTGCGGCTACCGGGACACGACTTCAGTCAACCCACCGGTAAGCAGCCCAGCCGATTTCATGGTCTACGTGCAGGGCGCATCTCAGGACCACTCGGGCGGGCAGATCAAGCAGGTGCCATTCGGCACCCCTGCGCCAGGCTGGTCAACCCTTTACACCATCGTCGATGGGCCAACTGGTAGCACGTTGAAGGCGCTTGACGTCAAGTCGGGCGCGGTCCTCCACGAGAAGCACCTCGATGCCAAGTACCAGCTGCCCACCAGGGGCTACGCGGGAAAGCCCGGCGGCCTGTCCGAAAATGGCCAGTGGCTCGTCCTGCGCAACCGGGAATCCGGCCGCTCGAGCTTCCTGGTCCTGGGGACCGATTTCGCGGGCGCTCCCCAGCGTGCCGAGCTGGAGGGCGATTTTGAATTTGATGCCGTCACCAATGACGGGCGGCGCCTTTACCTGGTTGAGTACACGTCGGCCGACCATCTCCTCTACCAGGTTCGTCAGTACCATGTGGACGCCGGCTACCTCGATCCCCATGTCGTGGTGGACAAAACGTCCGGCGCCCTCGCCATGAGCGGGGTCCGGCTCACGAGCGTGGCGTCCCCGGGTGGGCAGTTCGTCTACAGCCTGTATGTCAATGGCCGTCGCGGCCCGTTCATCCACGCCCTCGACACGGCCTCGGGGTTTGCCACCTGCGTCTTCCTGCCCCGGGCGACATCGTCCCCGGACCAGGAGCAGCGGTGGGCGGAAGTGATCAGTCCGGATGGACAAACCTTGTACGCTGTGAACGGATCGCTCGGGCTCATCACCAAGGTCGACATCACGAGCCCCTTTGCCAGGATCCTGCGCACCGCCACGTTTGGGACCATCCGCGCGGCAACCCGTCCAGCCGTCGCCGACGCCTGGCTGACTTCGGAGGGGCGGACGCTGTTCACGACTGCTGACCGAGGCGTGATCGCCATCGACACCGACTCGATGGCCGCCCGAGCCAGGTACCTCACCGACTCGACCGTCGACGAGCTGGCGCTCAGCCCGGATGGCGGCTGGCTCTTCGCCATCGACGGCGCGCTGGGCAAGGTCTACGAGCTCAACGCAGCTACCGGCGGCCTTTCCCAGCAGATCACTGGTCTGGTGATGCCGGCGCACATCGTGGGCGTCCAGCACCTTTAAGCCCGCATCCCGATCTGCTTCGCCCGACCGGTAGATCCGGGCTAAGCCGTACGATGGCCGTCGCGTGCGAGGCAAGGCGGTCGCTGAACACAACCGGCGCATGTGGGAACGGCTGGCCCGGGCTGGGATCCCGTACACCCGGCCTCAGGGCCGGCCGCCCAAAACTCCGGCCGGTCTCCGGCGCTTCCTCGACCCGCACGGGCGGCTAGCAGGGATTCGCCTCGCCGGTGCCCGGGTGCTGGCCCTGGCCGCCGGTGGCGGCTGGGACCCCGTGGTCTTTGCTTTGCTGGGGGCGCAGGCCACCGTGTTCGATATCTCGGCCGCTCAGCTGCGCACGGTCCGGCAGCTTGCTCAGCGACGACGGGTCTCGATCCGCGCAGTTCGTGGCGACATGTCGGATCTGTCGCGCTTCGCCGACGGATCCTTCGACGTGGTTTGGCACTGTCACTCCCTGGTCTTCGCCCGCGAGGTGCGCAAGGTCTTTCGCGAGGTGGGACGGGTGCTGGCGCCAGGCGGCACCTACGTCACCTCGACCATGCATCCCACCACACTCCGGCTGTACGGCCGGTACACAGGCACCGGGTGGCGGCCTCGGCTCACGTACTTTGACGACCGGGCGATGCCCTACGACAAGGAAGAGGACGTGACCTGGGAGTTTGGCCGGACGCGCGTGGTGGCTCCCACCATCGAGTTCGGGCACCGAATCGAGACCCTGGTCAACGGCATCGCCGCGGCCGGGATGGTCGTCGACGGGCTCTGGGAGTATTCCCCTGATGGGGCCGATCCGAAGGCCGACGCCGGGAGCGACGACCACCTGGAGTCAGTGTTCCCGGCGTTCGTCCAGATCCGGGCGCGGAAGCTTCAGACGTCGCCGGTACGATGCCGGGCTGCCAGGCCCAGGTAGCTGCGCCACGTGTGCTCGATCCGGCGCGTCAGTTCGGCATCCACGCGGCGGACGACGCGGCCAGGCACGCCCAGCACCAGCGACCCCGCCGGCACCTCCATGCCTTCCGGGATGACCGCCCCCGCGCCGATCACGCTGCCTCGGCCCACCCGAGCTCGATTGAGCACGACAGCGCCCATCCCGATTAGGGAATCCTCCTCGATCCGACAGCCGTGCAGGATAGCCCCGTGTCCGACGCCCACTCGTGGGCCGATCAGGCAGGACACGCCCTCATCGACGTGCACCACACAGTTGTCCTGGATATTGCTCTGAGTGCCCAGCACGATGGCGGCAAGGTCACCGCGCAGGACGGCGTTGTACCAGACGCTGGCTTCGGCCTCCAGCGTGACGTCGCCGATCAGCTGCGCCCCCGGCGCGACAAAGGCGGTCGGATGTAACCGCGGCGCCGCGGGCATTGAACCCTATACTGACAGGGCCTCCGCGGGGAGGTGGCAGAGTGGTCGAATGCGAGCGCCTGCTAAGCGCTTGAGCGGGTTGTTCCGCTCCCCGGGTTCGAATCCCGGCCTTCCCGCCAGCTCCCACGTCAACGCTCGGCATCCGCAAAAGCTGGGTTGGCCATCTCGCCCGATCACCGCCCGGCTAGAGCAAGCTGCCAGTAGACGGCCACATCGAAGTGGCCGGTCTGCGGGTCGGGGTCTCCGTAGATCTCCCACGAGACGCCGGTCAACTTGCGGCGCTGTGCAGACGACCATGCCAGGACCGCAGAGTGCGCTGCGCCGATCTCCTGGGGCGTTCCGGTGTGGACCGTGGTGGCCGCCTCGGCGGCGGGCAACGTCGATGGGACCACGCGGCCGGTGGCCAAAAAGGATTCGGTCACCTGGACACCAACCTCGACGGCGACCTCCACTTCGCGGATGTCGCGTCTGTACAACATGACATTGTGGCCATCGGTGCGCAGGCCAGGCGTGGCGCCAAGGAACGCCCACACCTCGTCAAGCAGCTTGGGCCACAGCGCCGGGAAGTCGCGCCAGGTCGTACTCGCCTTAACCACCGCGGTAGGACACTCGGCAGTCCGCTCGATTGTCACCTCATACGCCATCACATTCCTCTGCGCCGTTCCCTCATGAGTGAAGACTGGTAAAGATGCAGGTCGAAAAGACGTCCGCTATGCCCCACCCCTCGCCTACCAAGGTTCCCATGGACGGCGGCGCGGCCGCCAGCCCGGAACGCCGCGGCGATATGCATCGTAGGCGGCGCCAAATTTCTGCTGCAGGTTCGGCTCCTCGTAGGTGCGAACGAACAGGATGAAGGCGAGGGCGACCACCCCGGCGTAGGCCAGTAACCCCAGCTGGCCCAGGGCGAGCGCCTGGCCCACGATGATCGCCAGGACCGCCAGCTACTTCGGATTGCGGACATAGCGATAGAGTCCGCCGATCACAAGTTGCTGGGGCGGCGCAACCGGCGCGGGCGTTCCCAAGCCCTCGCTCACGAACCGAGCGAATGCCTGCACCAGCACGATGAGGCAGGTGGCGATGAGCGCGATTCCGAACATCCGCACCGGCGCCCAGAGGGGCAGAGGATCGCGGCTCCGCCAGCCGGTCAGCCACCAGGGGGCGAGACCAGCGAACACACCGGGTGCCAGCACGAAGAAGACCGCGCTACCGACGGCGGCCAACCCTCTCCGCACGTGGTCATTGTCCACAGCGGATAGGCTTAATGCCACACCTAGGCTAGGCTAGACCCAGGGCTTCATGACAGACCTTGGCGGCAAGACCGTCTTGATCACGGGGGCGACGAGCGGGATCGGGCTCAAGGCGTCGATCGCCCTCGCCCGGATGGGCGCTCGGGTGGTCATGGTCGGGCGCGATTCGAGCAAGACGGCCCAAAAGGTGGCCGAAGTCCGGGCGCAGTCTGGGAGTGCAATTGTGGATTCGCTGCTGTGCGACGTTGCCTCCCAGGCGCAAGTACACGCACTCGCGGATTCGTTCCGGGCGACGTATGACCGCCTCGATGTGCTGGTGAACAATGCCGGTACCGTGTTTGCGAGGCGGACCCTCACCGAGGACCATCTGGAAGCAACCTTCGCGGTCAACTACCTGAGCGTATTTCTGCTCACCAACCTGCTCCTGGACCGCCTCATCGGGAGCGCCCCGGCGCGCGTGGTCAACGTCGCCTCCAACGGCCACTACGGCGGCACGATGGACTTCAACGACCTTGGCTTCGAACGCGGCTATCAAATCATGCGCGCCTACTCACGATCGAAGCTGGCGGAGGTCCTCTTTACCAGAGAGCTCGCCCGGCGGCTGGAGGGGACCGGGGTAACCGTCAACTGTGTCCACCCGGGCGCCGTGGCCACGAGCATCTGGGACCGTGCCCCCGTCTATGCCCGGCCGATTTTCGCGCTGGCAAAACGCATTGCCATGATCAGTCCGGAGGCAGGGGCAGCAACGATCGTGTACCTGGCCTCAAGCCCGGAGGTGGTGGGAAAGACCGGCCTGTACTTCGAGAAGAACCACCCGAAAGCCCCCTCCCGCCTCGCCCTGGATGACGCGCTGGCAACGCGGCTCTGGGACGAGAGCGCGAAGCTCGTGGAGCTGGCTCCCAGGCCGGCATAGAAGGGCAGTTGGTCGGCGGCGCGCAATTTCGCGGGGTAGAGCGGCCCTGCCGCTGGCGGTACATCCAGCCGGACGTCCCCACGCGAACGCCTCCCATACCTCAACCTATACTGAAGCCGCATGGTCACCGCCATCGTCTTGATCGAGGCCGAGCGTGCCGCCATCTCACGGCTTGGCCCCCAGCTGGCCGACGTGCCCGGCGTGGCCGAGGCCTATTCGGTCACGGGCGAGTTTGATTTCGTCGCGATCGTCCGCGTGAAAGACCATGAGGCGGTCGCCGACGTCGTCACGTCACGGCTGGCGCAATTACCCGGCATCAAGCGCACCAGCACGCACGTCGCCTTCAAGGTGTACTCGAGGCACGACCTGGAAGCGATGTTCAGCGTGGGTCTCAGCTCGGGCGCGTAGGGCCGCGCTCTCCTGCTGGGGATGGCCGTCATGGGACGGTGGATGCTGGCCGTGTGACCTCGACGGTGAACGCCTGCAGGTGGGGAAGGGGTGGCCGCTTGGTCACGCGGACGGTCACCTGCTGAACGCCCGCCTGCTTGAGCAGTGCGCCGGCCAGCCGCTCGGCCAGGGTTTCCAGCAGCCGGTAGCGGCGGCGCTCGATGATCTGGCGGGCGAGCGCTTCCACGGTGACGTAGTTCACCGCGTCTTTAAGCCGGTCGCTGCGGGCGGCCTTGGCGGTATCGGTCACCATCTCCAGGTCCACCACGAAATGGCCGCCCAGGATGCGCTCGGCCGGCAGGTCCCCGTGATGGCCATAGGCCTCCAGTCCGCGGAGGATGATCCGTCCCTGGCCAGCCTGTTTTTGCGACATGCGTTGACAAATATACACGAAGGTCTATGATAGGAACATGAACTTGGAAGTCCGCGCCACCGGCCTCCGGGCCATGCGACAGAAGCACGGGTTGACCCAGCGGGAGCTGGCCCAGTCGCTGGGCGTCAGCCAGAACTATATCCCGGCACTGGAGTCCGGGGCTCGCAAGCCTGGCCCTCAGCTCCGGCAGCTCCTGATGCGCCACTTCGGATGCGGCTTTGAAGAGCTGTTCCAGGTGGTCATGGTCAATCCGGAGACCTCGCAGGAGCAGGTGCTCACGCCGCAGCACGGTCAACGCCGCCCGGCGTAAGAGTTCCGGATAATCCCACCCCACCCTCTTCCTGAGGGGAGGGTGAAGAGGTCTTATCGCGAGGGATTGACTAGCGAACAAATGTTCGCTATCATCCTCCTCCCGAGGCTGTTTTAGCTTCCCCTCTACGCCTTTCCCGGTCCTCCCATCTCGGGGCTGTCTCACATGTCAGAACGGCTTCAGCATGCCCTGCAGCAACTCCATTCCCGCTTCGGCGCGGCGGCTCCGCAGCTTGCCCCGCCCACAGTTCCAGCCCGGCCGTCAGGAATCCCTGAGGTCGATGCCCTAACCGGCATCGGCGGCTGGCCGGCCGGCCGGCTTTCCCTGCTGGCCGGTTCCCGCGGATCGGGCAAACGCACGCTGGCCCTAAAGACCGTTGCCTACGCCACCCAGCAGGGCACCGCCGTCTATGTCGATGTCCCGGCCCGGCTTGACCCGGAAGGCATCGTTCGAGCGGGTGGGGTGCTCGACCGGCTGCTGGTCGTCCGCCCGCGCTCGCTCAAGGAAGCCATGGACAGCGCCCGGGTGCTCGCCCGGGCCGGTGCCGACTTCGTCTGCCTGGATATCCCGCGCCCGCGCGACGCCGCCCTGGATGCCGAGCTCCCGCATCTGGTGCACCGAGCGGCCGAAGCCGGCTGCACGGTGCTGCTGATCCACGAGACCGCAGAGGAGGCCATCAGCGTCCGCTACTACGCCAGCCTGATCATCGGGCTGGAGCGCAAGGCCTGGGTCTTCCGGCCGGACGGGGACCTGGCCGGACTGGAAGTCGAGGCCGCCACCGTCAAGAATCGGATGGCGCCGCCGATCGGCCGGGTGCGCTGGGTGCTCCACTACTGATGTTCCTCTGCGTTCGCACCCCCGACCCGCTGGTGGTGGCGGCCTGGCAGGAGCATCCCGAGCGCAAAGGCCGGCCGCTCGTGATCGGTGGCCAGCCTTCCGAGCGTCTCCCCGTGCTGGCCCTTTCCGAGGAAGCCCGGCGAGCCGGAGTGGTGGAGGGGATGCCGCTACGCCAGGCGCAGCAGCGCTGCCCAGAGGCGATTTTTCTGCCCGTCCCGGCCGCCGGCGGAGCCGATCGCGTGCGCCGCGCCCTCTGCTCGGCGCTCTATTGCTTCACCCCGGCGATGGGCGAACAGGATGGGGTCTTCTTCCTGGAGCTGGACGGCTTGCTGCTGCAATGGCCGGACCGCCGCCGCCTGCTGCAGGCGATCGCGGTGGAGGTAGAGACCACGCTTCGCGCCGGCGCGGCCTTGGGACTGGGCGAGAACCTCTTCGTCAGCCGGTTGGTGGCCGCGCACACGTCCTGGAGCTCGACCCGGATCGTCGAGCCCCACGACACCGCGGCGTTTCTCGCGCCGCTGCCGATCCGCTGGCTGCCGCTGGACGAGGACATGGGTGAGTATCTCGACCTGCTCGGCCTGAAGACGCTGGGCGCGGTGCGCACCATCTCGCGCGCGGCCTGGCAGCGCCAGTTCGGCGCCAAAGCGCTGGCGGTCTACGACCTGGCGGGCGGCATCGACCGGCGCCCGCTCCAGCCGTGGCGCCCACCGGTGCGGATCCAGGAAACGATGCCGCTTGAGCCACCGGTCGACAACCTCGAAGCCCTGCAGTTCATTGTCCGCGGGCTCTGCGACCGGGTGGGCGAAGCGCTCCGCGACCACGCGCTGGGGACGCGCTGGCTGGAGATCGGCCTGGGGCAGGATGGGGAGCGTCCCCTGGGGCTGGGCGTGCGCTTCGCCTATCCCATGACGGCGCCGCCAGACCTGTTCGTCCGGGTGCGGGCGCGGCTGCTGCGCGCCCGTCTCCACGCGCCGGTGGACCGGGTGACCCTGACGGCGCGATCACTGGAGCCCATCTATGTGCGCCAGCCGGGCCTGCTGCTCCGGCGCGACGGGTTTCAGGAATCGCTGGCCGACGCAGTGCTCCGGCTCAAGGAGGAGTACCGGCCGGAGCTGGTCCAGCGGGCCGCCCGGGTGGAGACGGCGCCGCCGCTGGCCGACCGGCGGTTCCGCTGGACCTCGGCGTGACCGAGCTGCTCATCCCCCCTCATCCGGTGGCGGTCCGCCTGGATGGGGCCGGCATCCCGACCCACCTCGAGTCGGCGGCCGGCTGGCAACCCGTCGCCCGAATCCTGAACCGCTGGCGGATCGACTGCGAGTGGTGGCGGGCGCCGGTCTCGCGCGAGTACTGGCGGCTGCTGGTGGCAGACGACCTGGCCCTGGAATGCTTCTGCGATCGCACTACCGACCAATGGTTCGTGCAGCGGGTGTATGACTAGCAGCTTTTTCTCCCTCCGCTTCCTCCCTCCCCCTCGTAGGGACGGGTGGCTTTCTCTCCCTCCCCCTTGCGGGGAGGGGAAGGGGAGGGGGTATCGCTAGCGCGACATGACGTACGCCGAACTTCACTGCCATTCCAACTTCTCGTTCCTCGACGGGGCATCGCACCCGGAAGAACTGGTCGATCGAGCCCGCGAGCTGGAGCTACCGGCGCTGGCGCTCACCGACACCAATGGCCTCTACGGCGCCGTCCGCTTCGTGCTGGCCGCCGAGCGCGCCGGCATTCACCCCATCGTGGGGACCGAGCTGATCCTCGATGATGGGAGTCCGCCTCCCAAGGATCGCGTGGACTTCGACCGCTGGGGCGATCGGATCGTGCTCCTGGCCGAGGACCGGGCCGGCTATTCGAATCTCTGCCGGTTGATCACGAAGGCGCAGCTGGCGCACGAGAAAGGTACCGCCCGACTCGCTCCGGCGGCGCTCGCCCAGCACGCCTCGCACCTGGTGGCCCTGGTGGCCGAGCCCGGC
Organism: Chloroflexota bacterium; assembly: GCA_005880615.1. GTDB lineage: Bacteria > Chloroflexota > Dormibacteria > CF-121 > CF-121 > CF-121. Next base: position 35,577 of record VBID01000120.1, on the reverse strand, counting down.
GACAACCTGCCCCTGTATCGCGAGATCTTCGGCCGTGACCGGCTGTACCTGGAGCTGCGCGACCACCTGGCCCCCGACGATCTGGCCCGCAACCACGCCCTGCTGGAGCTGGCCGCGGCCGAGGACCTCTCCCTGGTCGTCACCAATGAGGTCCTGTACCACGCCCGCGAGCGCCACCGGCTTCAGGACGTGCTTACCGCCATCCGCCACCGGTCCAGCCTCGACGGCGCGCAACCGTTCCTGCGTCCCAACGGCGAGTTCTTCCTGAAGACCGGCCCAGAGCTGCGGCCGGCGTTCGCCCGCTATCCCGCAGCGCCCATCGCGCAGGCCTTCGCCAATACATGGGAAATCGCCCAGCGCTGCCAGTTCCGGTTCGACTTCAAGGGCGCCCGCTTTCCCGGCTTCGCGGTGCCGTCGGGTGAGACCCCCTTCTCCTTTCTCTACCGGCTCTGCCAGGAGGCGGTCCGCGACAAATACCGGCCGGTCACGGCCGAGGTGGCGGCTCGCCTGCAGCGCGAGCTGTCGGTCATCGACAAGACCGGGCTGGCCGAGTTCTTCCTCATCAACTGGGACCTGATGCGATTCGCCAAAGCGCACGGCATTCCCGGCCAGGGCCGAGGGTCAGCGGCGGACAGCGTGGTGGCCTTTCTCCTGGGCATCACCCGGGTCGACCCCATCGCCCACGACCTGCTCTTCGAGCGCTTCCTGCACGAGGAGATGACCTGCGCCCCCGACATCGACATCGACTTCTCGACCGCGCATCGGGAGCAGGTCATCCAGTACGTCTACGAGAAATATGGGCCGGAGCGGACCGGCATGGTGTGCAACGTGGTCACCTATCGCCAGCGATCCGCCCTGCGCGAGGTCGGCAAGGCGTTGGGCTTTGCTGAGGAGACACTGGACCGGCTGGCCAAGTCTGCCTCGGCCTGGCATCCGGAGAGCCCCGAGACTATCGCCCAGGCGGCCGGCTATCAGGCCTCCACCCCCACCCAGCCCTGGCAGCAGTTATTCGACCTGGCCACCCAGATCCTCACCTTTCCCCGCCATCTTTCCATCCACGTGGGCGGCATGCTGGTCACCGGTGAGCCCTTGATCGACATCGTGCCGGTGGAGCGCGCCACCATGCCGGGCCGGGTGGTCGTCCAGTTCAACAAGGACGATGTGGAGGAGCTGGGCCTGATCAAGATGGACATGCTCGGCCTGCGCATGCTCTCGGTGGTCGCCGATGCGTTGGACCAGATCGAGGCCGACACCGGCGAGCGTCCGGACCTGGACGCCCTCTATCTCACCGATCCCCGCGTCTACGCCCTCTGCCAGGAGGCCGACACCATCGGGGTCTTCCAGATCGAGAGCCGCGCCCAGATGCAGACGCTCCCTCGCTCGCGACCCGACACCTTCAACGACCTGGTGGTGGAGGTCGCCATCATCCGCCCGGGACCGATCCAGGGCGATGCCGTCCATCCCTACCTGCGCCGCAAGCAGGGCAGAGAGCCGGTAGCCTATCTCCACCCCAGCCTGGAACCGATCCTGAAGGAGACGCTGGGCGTGGTCCTCTACCAGGAACAGATCCTGCGGATCTCCATGGAATGCGCCGGCTTCACCCCACCCGAGGCGGACCGCTTCCGCCGGGCCATGAGCAGCCACCGCTCGCACGCCGAAATGGCCGGCATTCACGACCGCTTCGTCATCGGGTGCGTGGCGCACGGCATCGCGGCGCCCGTCGCCGAGGAGATCTTCACCAAGCTGGCCGCCTTCGCCGAGTTCGGGTTCACCAAGTCCCACGCGGCGGCCTTTGCCCGCACCTGCTATGAAACCGCCTGGCTCAAGCTCTACCACGCGCCGGCGCTCTATGCCGGGCTGCTCAACCACCAGCCGATGGGTTTCTATCACCCCCACGTGATCGTGGAAGATGCCAAGCGGCACGGCGTGAAGATCCTGCCGCTGGATATCAATCGCAGCTACACGCGATGCACCGTCGAAGAGGGGGCGCTCCGGCTGGGTTTCAATTACGTGCACGGGGTGGGGGACAAGGCCACCGCCGTGATCGCCGAGGCTCAGCTCCGCGGCCCGATCACCTCGCTCGAAGATTTCTGCCGCCGCGTCCGGGTGAGCACCTCGAGCCGCCAGGGATTGACCAGGACCCAGATCGAGACGGTCATCCTGGCCGGCGCCTTCGATGCCTTCGAGGCCAATCGCCGGCAGGCCGCCTGGCGGTTTCGGGAGCGGGTGGGCGAGTGGCAGTCCGAGCCGCTGGTCGCGTCAGCCGATGAGCCGGTGACGCTGCCGCAAATGACGGCTCGCGAATTGGTGGCCACCGACTACCGGTTGCTCTCGCTCTCCACCGGGGCGCACCTGTGCTCCTTCTATCGCCCGCAGTTCGAACAGCTGGGCGTGATCGATTCGAAGACGCTGCGGAACAGTATTCGCAACGGCGCTAGGGTGCGCGTGGCGGGACTGGTCATCACCCGCCAGTCGCCGTCCACGGGCAAGGAATTCAAGTTCTTCACCCTGGCCGACGAGTTCGGCCACGTGGACGTCATCATCCGTCCGCCGATCTATCAACGGTATCGGCAGGTCGCCAACCTGGAACCGGTCCTGGTCATGGACGGTAGCCTGCAGAAGCAGGACGGGGTGCTGAGCGTGCTGGTCACCCACATCGAGGCCGCCCCCTCGCTCCCCAGCGAGGACGTCTTTCCAGACTCGCGCAACTACCGCTAAATCTCCCCGCCCTCTAGGGAGGGGTAGGGGAGGGTGTCGCCTGCAGCGGCGCGCATGGACCTGTTGAGGGAATGTCGCAGTGGACTAGACTCTGACTCCGTGCCCGAACTCCCCGAGCTGGAGGTATTGCGCGAGTACTTCACGCCCCGCCTCGCCAACCAGGCGATCACTGGCGTCTGGGTCTCGCCCAAGCTCAGTTTCATCCTGCGGACTCCCCCCGACGACTTTGCCAAGGAATTGCAGGGTGGCACCATCGAGCGGATCTGGCGCCGCGGCAAGTTCCTCATCTTTGATATCGACAGCCATCACCTGTTGATCAACCCCATGCTGGGCGGCCGCTTGCAGTGGGCCGCCGCGTCGGAAAAAGTCTCCAAGGACACGCTGTTCCGGCTCACCCTCAGCGGCGGCGACGAATTGCGCTTCCTGGACTCGGTCAGGATGGGCCGCGTCTACTGGGTGCCAGCCGGGGCCCTGCCCACCGTCACCGGCTGGGCGGAGCTCGGCCCGGACGCCCTCGAGGTCAGCCAGTCCGACTTCGCCCATCGCATCCGGCGGCATCCAGGCGAGCTGAAGAACTTGCTTCGCAATCAAGCCTTCGTGGCCGGCATCGGCAACGCCTACTCGGATGAGATCCTGCATCGCGCGGAGCTGTTGCCATTGCGCAAGCGCTCCACGCTGAAACCGGATGACGTCAGCCGGCTGCACACCGCGACCCAGCAAGTCCTGGGCGAGGCGATTGCGGCCATCCGGGCGCAGCCGCATTACGTCCCCCAGAAGCAAGACCGGAGTTTCATGGCCGTCCACGGCAAGGGCGGTCAGAAGTGCCCGCGCTGTGGCCACCGGATCTCGGAGCTGAAGGCGAGAGGCGAAACCACGAACTTCTGCCGTGGCTGTCAGCATTAAACGGTGAAGCTGGAGGGGGCCAACGCCCTCGTCACCGGTGCCTCGAGCGGCATCGGGCGCGCCATCGCCCTCGAATTCGCGGCGCGCGGCGCGCGGATGGCGCTATCGGCGCGCAACGAGTCAGCGCTGCAGGAAGTGGCGGCCGGAATCCGGGATCGAGGTGGGACGGCCGTGGTCATCACCAGAGATCTGGTCCTGCCGATTGAACGCGACAAAGTGGTGCCGACCGCTTACCGGCAGCTCGGCGGATTGGACATCCTGGTTAACAATGCCGGCATAGGGATGCAGGCCGCCATCGGCGACGCCAAGGAGGACGACGTCGAGCGCCTGTTCCGCCTCAACGTGCTGGCTCCGGCTGCCCTCATCCGGGCGGCGGTGCCGTTCATGCGGGCGCAGGGTCGGGGGATGGTGATCAACATCTCCTCCATGGCCGGCCGCATCGTGACCCCCACCATCGGCTACTATTCCGCCACCAAGTTCGCACTGACGACGATCGGCGACGCGCTGCGGATGGAGGAGGGGCACCGAGGGATCCAGGTGATGACCGTGTTCCCTGGCTGGACCGCCAGCCGCTTTACCGAAAACCAGTTAGGTTCGCACCGCGCACTGGCGCATCGCCGCGGATCCTTCGAGGTGCCCGCCGAGAAAGTCGCCCGTCGGATCGCCGAGGCGGTCCTGCGGGATGAGCGGAACGTCTACGTGTCCTGGATCCCGGACCGGCTCGGGGTGGCGAGCAACTGGCTGGCCGGGTGGGCCGTGTCGGCCGTTCTCTCCCGCTGGGCGCGCCGCGTGCCGCCGGTCGAAAACTGAGCATCGGCTGATGCGGGTCGAGCAGTCGCCCCCTGCGAGCTACCGCGCCCTCTTCGCCGTCCGGGGCGTCCCCCGCCTGGTCGCCAACTCCGTGCTGGCCCGGCTGGGCGGCCAGATGTGGACCGTGGGGATGGTGCTCTTTGTGCTCCAGGTCTTCCACTCGCCGTCGCTGGCCGGGCTCACCATTTTCGTCAACGTCCTCCCCGGCCTCCTGCTCAGCCCGATCACCGGGGCGCTCCTGGACCGTCACGGCCGGGTCCGGCTGATGCTTCTTGATCTGACCGTGGGGACGGTGACTCTGCTCGTGATTGTGGCGCTGGCTGCCAGCGGCGCGCTTACGCCGCCGCTGTTGCTGGGGGTCGTGCTGGTTGGCTCGCTGACCTTCACCTTTAGCGCCACCGGACCACGGTCGCTCTTTCCCGTGCTGGTGCCGCGGGCGCTGTGGGACCGGGTCAACGCCGTCGATAGCGGCATGTACGCCCTGACCGCGGTGCTCGGGCCGGCGCTGGCGGGCGGCCTGGTCGCGCTCTTCTCCGCTCGGGCCGCGCTGCTGGTAACGGCGGCGGCCTGGGCCCTGGCGGCTCTCGCCTTGATCGGCATCCCTGACCCGATCGGGGCGAACGCGGCCGCGCGCTCGATCTGGCGCGACGCCTGGGAGGGAGTGGTTTACGTGGTCCGGCGCAACGCCACCCTGCGCGGGCTGGCACTCGCCATCTCGTTGAGCAACGCCGCCTTCGGCATCCTGGCGGTTGCCCTGCCGGTCCTGGTCCTCACCCGCCTGCACGGCAATGCGGCGCAGGTAGGGCAGGCCTGGGCCGCGTTGGGGCTGGCCAGCCTGGTGACGGCCCTGGTGGTCGGCCGGATGAACAGCGAAGGCCGCGAGAAGCTGATGCTGGCGGGCGGTATGCTGGTTCCCGCCTTCGCCTTCGCCGTCATGGCGTACACGAATTCGCTGGCAGTCGTGATCGTGGCCATGCTGGCGGTCGGCCTGGCGAATGGCCCGCTCGACATCGCCTTGTTCTCCATCCGCCAGCGCCGCACCGACCCGGCCTGGTTCGGGCGCGCCTTCGCCGTCTCTATGAGCGTCAACTACATTGGCCTGCCTATCGGAGCCGCGATCTCCGGGCCATTGATCGGTTGGTCCTTGCCTGCCGCCCTGCTGCTGGCAGCATTGATCGCCGTGCTGGCCGCGGTCAGCGCCGTAGTCGCCATCCCATCGCACCAGCGATGAAGGCCCGTCCCACCGCGACCACCACCTATGGCGACCTGCTCCGCGTGGCCGGATTCCCGCGAGCGGTCGGCGCCACCCTCCTCCAGCGGCTGGGTGGATCGATGCTGCAGGTCGCGATCGTGCTGTTCGTGCTCGAGAAATTCCACTCGCCCGTGCTGGCGGGGATCACCGTTTTTCTCCAAGCCGCGCCCGGGCTGGCGGTCAGCCCCATTGCCGGCGCCCTGCTCGACCGCCATGGCCGGGTCCGCCTGATGCTGCTCGACTACACGGTGGCCGCCCTGGCGCTGGGGGCCATCGTCGCGCTCTCGGTCACCGGGAACCTGACGCCCGCCACACTCTTGCCCATCGTCACGGTCAGCTCCTTGACCAGCATTCTCTCGATCACGGGGGCCCGCTCGCTGTTTCCCCTGATCGTGCCGTCCGCGCTCTGGGATCGGGCGAACGGCCTGGACAGCAGCCTGTACGCGGTCACCACGATTGTCGGACCGCCCATTGCGGCGGGACTGGTGGCCTGGCGCGGCGGGGAGACCGCCCTGCTGGTGACCGCCCTGGCGTTTCTGGGCGGAGCCGGGATGCTGGTGGGGCTTCGCGAGCCGACCGTGGAGACCGAATCGGCCGGCCATCTGATCCGGGATGCCCTGAATGGCCTGCTGTACGTGCTGCGTAACCCGACCTTGCGCGGGCTGGCGGTGTCGATCTCGATTTGGAATCTTGGCGGGGGCGCCCAGGTGGTGGCGCTCCCGGTGCTCGTGCTGGATCGGTTCCACGCCGGGCCGGCGGTGGTGGGCCAGGTCTACGCGATGCTCGGGGTGGCCGGCCTCGTCTCGGCGATCGTCGTCGGGCGCCTGAACAGTGCTGGGAGGGAGCGGCTGATGCTGGCGACCAGCATGGCCATCTACGCGGTCGCCTTCGCCATCCTGGCGGTTGCGGGAAATCTCGCGATCGTGGTGATGGCGGCGCTGCTGATGGGGTCGGTAGTGGGTCTGGGCGACGTTGCCCTCTTCTCCCTGCGGCAGCGACGGACCGAGCAGGCGTGGTTTGGCCGCGCCTTCGCCGTCTCCATGAGCCTGAACTTCGCCGGCTCGCCGATCGGGTCCGCGCTCTCCGGCCCGATCGTGGCGCGCTCGGTCACACTGACTCTCATCCTTGCCGCCGCGGTCAGCATCGTGGCAGCGCTCGCGGCGCTCGTCCTGATCCCCGAACGCCTGTGAGCCGGGTGGATTCAGTCTGAGACGCTGAATGGTCTTCCTTCTGATCCACAGCCCCCTGGTCAGCCCCGGCTCGTGGAGGTTGGTCGCCGAAGAGCTCTCGCGTCACAACGTTGTGGCCGTAACCCCGGACCTGGACGGTGATGAGAGCATCGGGCAGCCGCTCTGGCAGCAGCACGCCCAGGCCGCCGCCGAAGCGTTTCGGGGGCTTCCTCCGCACGAGAGGCCGGTCCTCGTCGGCCACTCGGGTGCCGGCTCGCTACTCCCGGCGATTCGCCAGGCCGCTTCGCGACCGGTGGCGGGCTACCTCTTTGTCGACGCGGGGCTGCCGGACGGCAACCACGCACGAATGGCGATCGGTGAAGGGGATTTTGCGGAGCAGCTCCAGCAAATCTACGCGGCTGGCCGCCGGTATCCCGACTGGACAGAGGAGATGCTCAGGGATGTCGTGCCCGAGCCGGAACGGCGGCGGCAACTGATCTCCGAACTGCGCCCGCAGCCGTTTCGCTTCTGGCAGGAGACCGTCCCGGTCTTCGAGGGCTGGCCGGACGCGCCGTGCGGCTACTTGCGCTTCTTAACGAACCCGGCTTACGAGGGGCCGGCATCCGAAGCCGTAGCCCGTGGGTGGCCGTTGCGCGAGATCGCTGGCGACCACTTCCACATGCTGGTGGACCCGGCGGCGGTGGCCCGCGCCATCGTGTCGCCTTAGCGACGCATAGCCCGGGGAGGGGACCGGCCCTCGCCGGGCCGGCCTCACACGGCGCTCAGTCGACGTACGGTCCGTTGTAGATCGGCGTCTCGCCGTACGGCTTCCCCGCCATGAGCACGAACCGCGCCCCCGGCTGCGCATCCTCCACAGTCAGCACACTACCCGGTCCCAGAACCGCGATCTGACCGCGCCGCGCCCGGCTTCCGTTGGCGCCGAAGCGGGCCTCGCCCTCCAGCATGTGGACGAAGCCGTTGAAGCCGGCCTGGACGGGGATGTTCACCGCTCCGCCCGTTGGCAGCTGGACGTCCAGGATGAGCCCCGGGGTTCCGAGATGGACGGGCGAGCCCTCGCCGACCAGCACCCGAACCGTCGCATCGCCCTCCCGCCGGACCGGCACCTCGTTCGGCTGCACCACCTGCGCGGTGGGCTCCACGTTCTTGTCCTTGCGCGCCAGGTTCACCCAGAACAGGAGGCCACGCATCTGGCTTGTCTTGCCCTCGCGGCGCTCGTCATCGCCGATGCCCTCCGCGTGCAAGACGCCGCGACCGGTTCGGATGAACAGCAGCGATCCCTCGTCCAGCCTGGCTCGCTCGAAGGTCCCATGGGGGCCGGTGCTATGGCCGGTGCTCGACGACCCCGTGATCGCGTACCAGAGGTTGTCGAACCCCCGGTGCGGGTGCGTCGTGTCCTGGGGCGCCTGCTCCGGCGTGATCTTGAGATCAGCCTCGTGGACGAGGATGTAGGGGTCCACCAGCGAGTACGGGATGTGCCGTGACGGCAGGGATTCGAGGACCTGGTTGCCCATCATCGGACGAATGTGGGCGTCCTCGACCAGGACGATGTCGCGCTGTGCAGTCTCGACTTGAGTGGCCATCTGACGTTTCCTCCTCGACCGGAATATACTTGCATTTGCAAATACCTCTCCAGGAGCGAATTTATTCACATGGCCGTACGGTCGGAGCCTGACACCGCCCGCCTCCTCGATCGGCTCGTAGCGAACGAGCTGCCGGGCCGGCGCGGATTGGGGGCCTGGAACGCCCTGTTGCGGGCCCACGCCGGGCTCCTGCGACGGCTGGAGACAGATCTCGAACAGGAGACCGGTCTGGCGCTGGCCGACTTCGACGTTCTCGCCCAGCTGGCGGTTGCCGGTGGGGAGCTGCGCATGACAGAGCTAGCCGACCGGGCGCTCATCTCGCGGTCGGGGATGACTCGCCGCGTCGCCCGGCTGGTCGAGGCAGGTCTCGTGCGTCGAGCCGATGCCGATGGCGACGCGCGAGGCGTCGTGGTTGCCCTGACCAAGTCGGGTGTGGCCCGCCTGACCGAGACGGCGCCGGTCCATGCGCGCGCCATCGCCGAGCTCTTCATCGCCCGGCTGGACGATCAGGAGCTCGCCGTTCTCGAGCGCGCCCTGGAGAAAGTCACCCCCGACTGCACCTTCGGCTAGGCCGCCTAGTCGCAGCCCCTTCACAAATGGCCCGTTTCTGTGCATGCTTAATGCTTCACGGGGGAGACTTGAAGGGAGGTGAGTGCAGGGCGCCCGAGTGGCGAGCAGTCGTCGGCCAGTGTTGACGTCAATCAACCTTGAAAGAGGTGATCGCACGTGGCAGTAACAGCGGCCGTTGACGAGCGGCGGCAGCTCCGGAGGGCGGTCGTCGCCAGCACCGTCGGAACGTCGATCGAGTGGTATGACTTCTTTCTCTATTCGACCGCGACCGGTCTCGTTTTTGCGAAGCTGTTCTTCCCCAAGTCCGATCCGGTTGTCGCCACCCTCAACGTCTTCCTGATCTATGCGGTCGGGTTCATCGCCCGCCCGATCGGGGCAGCGATTTTCGGCCACTACGGCGACCGGATCGGGCGGAAGGCAACCCTGATCGCCACCCTCCTGCTGATGGGCGTCGCTACCTTCCTGATCGGCTTCGTGCCCAGTTATGCGTCGATCGGCATTTGGGGCGCCGTTCTCCTGGTCGTCCTCCGCTTTATCCAGGGGGTGGGCGTCGGCGGGGAGTGGGGCGGCTCGGTCCTCCTCTCAATGGAATGGGGCCACAAAGGCAGGCGTGGCCTGATCGCCAGCTGGCCGCAGTTCGGTGTCCCCGTCGGTCTGTTTCTCGCGAACGGCGCCTTGCTTATCATGAGCAATCTCGCCGGCCCGGCAGGCTTTGCGAACTGGGGCTGGCGGGTGCCCTTCTACTTCAGCATTGTCCTGGTCGCCGTCGGATTGTACGTCCGGTTGCGCGTCCTCGAGACCCCGCTGTTCCAGCGGCTGCTAGAGGCCAAGCGGATCGAACCGACTCCGGTCCTCGAGGTCATCCGCCGCAACTGGAAGGAAATCCTGCAGTCGGCCTTCCTCCGGCTCTCGGAGCAGGCGCCCTTCTACATCTTCACCGCCTACGTCTTCACCTACGGGACGACGGTCCTCAAGCAGCCGCGCAACTTTGTTCTCTATGCGGTGCTTGCCGCCTCTGTCCTTTCCTTCTTTTCCATCCCCTTGTTCGGGTACGTGTCCGACCGGATCGGTCGGAAGCGGATGTACATGGCCGGGGTGGCCGTGATGGGCGTTTGGGGCTTCATCTACTTCGGCCTGCTGGACACGAAGGTCGCGGCCCTGATGTTCATCGCCATCTTCCTCTCGCTGATCCCGCACGACATGCAGTACGGTCCACAAGCGGCGCTCATCGCCGAGAGCTTCACCGGACGGCTGCGCTACAGCGGCGCATCGCTGGGTTATCAGCTGGCCTCGGTGATCGCCGGCGGGCCGGCGCCATTGATCGCGACGACGTTGTTCGCCGGGCCCAAGTTCCTGGGCATCGGCGCCTACAAGACCAGCCTTGCCATTGCTCTCTACATCCTGGTGTGTGCGGTGATCTCCTTCATCGCCGTGTCGATGGTCCGGGATCGGTCGAAACAGGACATCTCGGCCGAGTATGACGAGCAACCGTCCGTGGCGCGGGTCGCCGTCGCCCCGCAGCCGACGCAGGCTTGAGACCAGGGGCAAATGGGGAAAGGAACTCCGCCGAGTTCCTTTCCTCCCGTTTACGACGCTGAACCTGGGATGACGCCCAGCTTTGAGCGGTCGACTTTGCCCATCGCGTTGCGTGGGATCGCCTCGATGAAGCGCACATCGCGCGGGCACTTGTAGGTCGCCAGCCGCTCCCGCGTGTAGGCGATCAGGTCCTCGCTCTTGACCGGCGCGCGTTTCACCACGAAGGCGGTGACCTCCTCGCCCCAGCGTTCGGACGGGATCCCAGCCACTGCCACCTCCGCTACCGCCGGATGCTGCTCCAGCACCATTTCCACCTCGCGCGGGTACACGTTGTAGCCGCCCGTGATGATCAGCTCCTTGATCCGTCCGCGGACGGCGAGCGTGCCATCGCCGCCGATCTCGCCGATGTCGCCGGTCCGAAACCAGCCGTCCTCAAAGACCTCCGTGGTCGCGGCGTCGTTCTGCCAGTAGCCGGAAAAGACCTGGCCGCCCATCAACTGGACTTCGTCCTGTTCCCCGAGCCGCACCTCCACCCCGGGCAGCGGATACCCGACTCGACCGGGCTGGCGAGGGCCGGCATATGGGTTGGAGACGACGATCCCGCCCTCGGTGATCCCGTAGCGCTCGAGGGGTGGCTGGCCCAGCGCCCGCTGACACCGCTCGAAGAGGGTCACCGGCAGCGGAGCGGATCCGGATACAAACAAGCGGACATGCCGAAGGTCGGCCGGATTCTGCTCCAGGTATTCGCACAGCCGCTGGTACATGGCGGGCACGCCGAAGAACATGGTGCCGCCCGCCTGCAGCTCCCGAATGACATTCTCTGGGGTGAACGGCACCAGGACGGCGCAGCCGCCCGCGACCAGGGAGCCGTGCAGGGCGATGCCTAGGCCGTGGACATGGAAGAGCGGCAAGGCCAGCACCAGCCGGTCCTCCGGGCCCCAGCGCCAGGCCTCGACCACGCCACGCGCCTGGGCCAGCAGGTTGCCGTGGTCGAGCAACGCGCCCTTCGGCCGCCCGGTCGTCCCCGACGTGTAGAGGAGTAGCGCGGGATCGTCCGGCCGGAGCTCGGGCGCAGCGAAAGCTCCGCCACCAAGGTCCAGCCGGCCGATCTCCTCGACCCGGGCAGTTTGCCGCAAGGCTTTGAGCCGCCGCCGCAGGGCGTCGATCAGTGGCTCCCCCACCCCGTCAACCAGCACGATCGAGGCTCGGCTGTCGCTCAAGATCTGCTCGGCCTCGGCCGCCTTGTAGGCAGGGTTCATACCCACGACTGTTGTGCCCAGCAGCTGCAGCCCCAGATAGGAAAAGATCCAGGCCGCCGAGTTCCCAGCAAACAGGGCGACTGACATCCCCTGGGTCACGCCCAGCTGCTCGAGGCGCGTAGCGGCGGCCCCGGCTACCGCCCTGAGTTGATCGTGCGAGAGGGCGAGGTCTCCGGCGACCAGCGCCGGACGGGATCCCCCGCCGAGCAGCGCCCCGGGCAGGTTTCCGCGCCGAAGGTAGTGACGGGCGGCTTCCTGCTCCAAGGGGATCGGGCTACCCGGACGCAGATGGACAGCCCAGGCCGGCTGTACCCGGATGGTCATCGTTGCCTAGCATGGCACGGCCCGCAGGCCCCGGATGAGCCCTTGTCAGCCCTGGTATGCCGACTTAGACTGGCGGCACGTGGAAACGCCGCTTACGCCGTTGGAATTCAAGCGCCGCAGCGGCCGGCTGTACCCGAATCGCGAGGCCGTGGTCGACCGCGAGCGGCGCCTGACCTACGCGCAGTTCTTCGATCGCTGCGACCGCTGGTCTGCCGCCCTCCAGCAGCTGGGCGTCGGTCCCGGAGATCGGGTAGCGTACATCGCTCCCAACATCCTTCCCCAGCTGGAGTCGTTCTACGCCGTCCCCCAGCTGGGCGCGGTGCTGGTGCCCATCAACTACCGGCTGACGGCCGACGACTTCGCCTACATCATCGACCACTCCGGGGCGAAGGTGGTCTGCGCCGACGCCGACTACCTGGCGGCGGTGGATAGCATCCGTCCGCAGCTGAAGTCGGTTCAGCATTTCGTGGCCCTGCAGGGCCAGGCCGGCGGCTGGCTCGATTACGAACGCACACTGACCGCCCACGAGCCCGTGTTTGCGCCACCTCCCGATATCAGCGAGCACGACCTGCTGACCATCAACTACACGAGCGGGACCACGGCGCGACCCAAGGGCGTGATGATCACCCATCGCAATGCCTGGATCAACGTGGTGGGCACGCTCATTCACTTGACGATGCGACCGGGGGATCGCTACCTATGGACGCTGCCCATGTTCCATGCCAACGGGTGGTCCTACGTCTGGGTGGTGACGGCTGCCGGCGCTACCCACATCTGCCTGCCCAAGGTGGAGCCGTCGGCGGTTTTTAAGCTGGTCCGGGATGAACACGTGACCTGGATGTCTGCCGCGCCCACGGTGCTGATCGGGCTGGCCAACGCTCCGCCACAGGTGCGCGGCGAAGTTCCGCCCGGCGTCCACGTAGTGACCGCCGGCGCCCCGCCCGCGGCGGCCACCATCGAACGGCTGGAGGGCGACCTGGGCTGGGAGGTCACGCAAGTCTACGGGCTGACCGAGACCTCGCCCTTTATCACGGTCTGCGAGCCACTCCCCGAGCACGCCGCGCTCGCGCCCGAGGACCGAGCGATCATCAAGGCTCACCAGGGCGTTGAGCTAATCACCTCCGGCGACCTGCGCGTGTTCAACGACGAGGGGACAGAGGTGCCGCACGACGGCGCGACGCTGGGCGAGATCGTGGTCCGGGGAAACGCCGTCATGGCCGGTTACTACCGCGATCCCGAAGCCACCCGGAAGGTCACTATCGACGGTTGGTTCCATACCGGCGATGCGGCCGTTGTCCAGCCCGACGGCTACGTCGACATCCGAGATCGGATCAAAGACGTGATCATCAGCGGCGGCGAGAACATCTCCTCGATCGAGGTTGAGGGCGTCCTGCTGCGCCATCCCGCCGTGCAGGAGGTAGCCGTCGTCGGCATGCCGCACGAGAAATGGGGCGAGGCGCCCCACGCGTTCGTGGTGCTCAAGCCCGGCGCCTCGGCCACCGAGCATGAGATCCGGGAGTTCGCCCGTGGCCGGTTAGCGCACTTCAAGGCGCCGCAATGGGTGAGCTTTGTCAGGGAGCTGCCCAAGACCGCGACCGGCAAGATCCAGAAGTTCGTGCTGCGCAAGGGCGCACCGGCGATCGTCCGCCAGTAGGTGATGATCTCCCTCTCCGTCCCGACGGGAGGGTCAGGGTGGGGTGCTTGACTAACGGAAACCACCTACATGCGCCGGGCGTATGCTGGCACAGGAAGCAACGTCGTTCGGATTGGACACACGGGGAGGGATCAGCATGCCAACCGTGAGAGCGGGCGACATCGACGTCTATTACGAGACCACCGGCTCTGGAGAGCCACTTCTGCTTATCCCGTACCTGGCCGCGGACCAGGCCTGCTATGCGTTCCAGGTGCCTGAGTACGCCAAGCACTTCACCTGCATCTCCGTTGACCTGCGGGGCGCTGGCCTTACGGACAAGCCGGCCGGCACCTACACCACCGAGCTCTTCGCCGATGACATCGCGCGGTTCATGGACGCCATTAAGGTCGAGAGAGCCCACATCACCGGTCTCTCGCTGGGCGCCGCCACCGGCATGTGGCTGGCGGCCAAATACCCGGACAGAGTCCTAACGCTGTCCTTGCACAGTGCCTGGCCGAAGTCCGACCCGTACTTGCGGGCAGCCGTTGGGGGCTGGCAGCTGATCGCTAAAGCCCTGGACAGTGTCCCGGAGATGGTGATCAAGGGGATCCTGCCGTGGTGCTTAACCCCCGAGCTATACGCGGCCAAGCCCGAGTACGTCGATTCGCTGGCTGCCTTCGTGAGGAGCCGGCCCGTTCAACCGCTGGACGCGTTCATGCGCCAGTCGGCCGCGGTGATTGCCCATGATTGCCTGGCCCAGCTGAGCAAGATCACGGCGCCGACTCAGATCACCTTTGGCCGGCATGACGCGGTTACCTCTCTGCGATTTGCCGACCCATTGAATAACGGGATCAAGAACTCGGAGCTGGTCATCTTTGAGGACTGCGCGCACGCACCCCTTTACGAGAAGGTCGACGAGTTCAACCAAAGGACCCTCGCCTTCCTGATGGCGCACTCGGGCCGCGAGGTCGCTGCTAGTCGCGCGTAGCGGACAGGTCGACGGAAGGAGCGGGGCTTGAGTTGGGCCGGTGGGGGCCCGCCGATCACGCCGGTCGAATCAACCCGCTCCGGTTGGCGGTTAGTAGCTGTCCAGGTACGCTTCCAGCTCCCAGGGAGTGACCTGTTTCTGGAAGGCGTTCCACTCCATCTCCTTGGTCTCGATGAAGCGTTCCAGCAGGTGCGCCCCCAGCACCTCCCGCATCACCTCGTCGTGCCGGAGATCGATCAGCGCCTCGGCCAGTGATTGCGGCAGCAGGCCAACCCGCAGGCGGGCCAGGCGTTCGGGATCGAAGGCGTACAGGTTCTCCTCGACGGCCGGTGGCAGCGGTAGCTTCTGTCGGATCCCATCCAGGCCGGCCCGCAGCATGACGGCGAAGGCGAGGTACGGGTTGCATGAGGGGTCGGGGGCCCGGAACTCGACGCGGGTGGCAGCCCGATCGCCCTCGCTAATTCGGGGGACGCGGATCAAGGCGGACCGGTTCAGCTGGGCCCAGGTGATCGCAACCGGTGCCTCGAAGCCCGGCACCAGGCGCTTGTAGGAGTTGACCAGCGGGGCGACCACGGCGCAAAGCGACCGCGCGTGCGCCAGCTGGCCGGCGATGAAGTGCTGGGCGGTGGGCGAGAGGTGGTACTCATCGCTCCGGTCGTAGAAGGCGTTGCCATCAGCACTCGAGCTGGTCAGCATCTGGTGCACGTGCATGCCCGAGCCGGTCACTCCGTAGAAGGGCTTGGGCATGAAGGTGGCGTGCAGGCCGCGCCGGCCGGCGATGGCGCGGACGGTGTACTTGAGCGTGACCAGCTGGTCGGCCGCCCGCATGGCGTCCAGCGGCCCCAGGTCCAGCTCGTGCTGGCCGGCCGCCACCTCGTGATGGCTGGTCTCCACGGCAATGCCCAGTGGCACCAGCGCCGCCACCATCTCCTGGCGCACCTCGCTGCCCAGATCGAGGGCGTGGTCAAAGTAGCTGGCGCTGTCGTGGGGCAGCGGCCGCAACGGCCCATCTTCCCCCTTGAGCAGGAAGAACTCCACCTCGGTGGCGACGCTGTAGCCGAAGCCCATCTCGGCGGCATCCGCCAGAGCCCGGGCCAGCACCCCGCGCGGGTCGCCGGCGAACCGTTGGCCGTCTGGGGTCACGATGTCGCAAATGACCTGGGCGGTGCCGCCGGCGGCGGGCCCGGCGATGACCAGGGTGGACAGGTCGGGCCGCAGGTACATGTCGCTTTCGAAAATTCGGGCGAATCCTTCCACGGAAGACCCGTCAAACCACTCGCCCTTCTGGACGGCGTGGGCGAACCGCTCCGCGGGAATGGTGATGCTCTTCACCGTGCCCAGCACGTCGATGAATTGCAGGCTGAGGAACCGAACCTCCCGTCGCTGGAGCAGGTCCAGCGCTCGGTCCAGTCCGGTGGTCTTGGCCGCCGGGGCCTCAGTCCTCGGCGTCGGGTTCTCCCTTGTGCCCGTCCGTCGGCTCCTCAGGCGGGGCCCACGAGGGGCCGGGCCGGGGATGGTCTCCGGGTCGCCAGGGTTTGTCCTGGGTCGGCATCTCGGTCTTCATGATGAGGCTCCTTCCTAAAGATGAAGAGGGGCGGCTGCCTCGCCAGGCAGCCGCCGGAGGGACGCGAGCGGCTAAATGTCGTGGTACAGGTAAAACTCCCAGGGGTGCGGTCGGAGCGCGACCTGCTCGTATTCCCGTACCCGCTTGTAGTCGATCCAGGTCTCGATCAGGTCGGTCGTGAACACGCCGCCCTTGGTCAGGTAGGCGTTGTCGTCCTCCAGTGCGGTCAGGACTTCAGCGAGCGAGCCTGGCGTGCTCTTGACCTGCCGCTTCAGCTCGGGGTCGAGCTCGTACAGGTCCTCGTCGATCGGCTTGGGCGGTTCGATCTTCCGCTGAATGCCGTCCAGGCCGGCCATCAGGCAGGCGGCGAAGGAGAGGTAAGGGTTGCACGAGGGATCCGGGGTGCGGAACTCGAGCCGCTTCTGCTTGGGATCGGTGAAATACATCGGGATCCGGACGCAGGCGCTCCGGTTCCGCTTGGAGTAGATAAGGTTGATGGGCGCCTCATAGCCCGGCACCAGGCGGCGGTAGGAGTTGGTGGTCGGGGCCGCGAACGCCAGCAGGGACGGGGCGTGGGCCAGTAGCCCACCGATGTACCAGCGGCAGAGGTCGCTGATCAGCGCGTAGCCATTCTTATCGTAGAAGAGCGGGACGCCATCTTTCCACAGGCTCTGGTGGGTGTGCATGCCGGACCCGTTGTCCTGGAAGAGCGGCTTGGGCATGAAGGTGGCCACGAAACCGTTCTGGGCGCACACGTTCTTGACGACGTACTTGTACATCATGACCCGGTCGGCCATCGTCACCAGGGTCTGGTACTTCATGTCGATCTCGGTCTGGCCCGCGGTGCCCACTTCGTGGTGGTGGACTTCCACGTCGACGCCGGCCTCGATTAGCTTCAGGACTATCTGCGAGCGCAGGTCCTGGAGCTTGTCCGTCGGCGGAACCGGGAAGTAGCCCTCCTTGTAGCGCGGCCGGTAGGCCTGGTTGGGCTCGCTGTTCTTGCCCGAGTTCCAGACCCCCTCGATGGAGTCGATCTCGTACATGCCTGAAAACTGGTTCTGGTCGAAGCGCATGCTGTTGAAGATGTAGAACTCACACTCGGGGCCCCAGTAACTGGTGTCGGCGATCCCGGTTGTGCCCAGGTAGGCTTCCGCCTTTTTGGCCACGTAGCGCGGGTCCCGGCTGTAGGGCTCTCGGGTAATCGGGTCGAGGACGTCGCAGATCAGGCTCAACGTCGGTACGCGCAGGACCGGATCCACGATTGCCGAGGCGGGATCCGGGACCAGCAGCATGTCACTTTCATGGATGTGTTGGAAGCCGCGGATGCTGGACCCGTCGAATCCGATGCCGTCGCCGAAGAGGCTGGGCGTCAGCTCCCCGACCGGGATCGAAAAATGCTGCCAGGTGCCGATCAAGTCGATGAACTTCAGGTCGACGATCTTCAGACCCTGCTTGTGGGCCAGGTCGATAACCGTGTGGACGTCCGCCCGGGTCTCTTTCTTGGCCCGAACCCCCTGGTCGATTGCCATATGGTCCTTTCCCTCCACACTGATATACGCGAACCCTCTGGAGCCGATCCTAGGGTTGGCTGCCGCCCTCGTCATTGGTGTGGCCGCCTTGACTCCGACGGAGGTTTTTGTGCGATTCGCCCAAGACCTTGGTCGCTAGCCAGCAGACGTGCTTGGCGAGACCGAGGGAGTCGGGGCGTGATCGACGGTCACCGTGAAATCGGTTGCCGGCGTCCCGCTCTGGTCGATCAGGACGATGACCACGAAGTCGCCCTTCCGATACCGAAGTAGCGCGGCCCCTGGATTCGCGTCCTCGGAGCTCCAGCCCCGCTTAGGGAGCGCCTGCGTGTAGAAGCTGGCGACCTGGGACAGATCTGGAACCCGGTAGTCGGCCACAATGCTCTCGCTGCCCGCCAGGCCCGGATGCTCGCTCACCAGACGGGCGCGGGGCGGCACCGGCAGGCCGTCCAGGATGGGGCGGGTCTCCCGGACGTCGGCGCCGGTCAGCGTCGAACCCACCTGGAAGCTGGTGGCCAGGAAGAGGACGGCCGCCAGGCCGACCAGCGCGCTCCCGGCCGCCGCCGCCACCCACCCCCAGGCGCGGCGGGGTATCCGCTCCCGCCGTCGTACCAGCGCCGCCCGGATGAAGAGAGTGCCGGTCAGCAGTGTTAGGCCGAGCAGGGCGCTAGCGGCTAACTCCAGCCAAGGCCCCGCCGTGTCGGAGTTCAGAAGCTCGGCGCCGGCGAACACCAGCGTGCCGGCCAGCAGCGCGCCGAGCAGCGCCGCTGGTCTAATTAGGCGCCGGCTGCCTGCTCCCACTGCTGATAGAGGGCGTCCAGCCGCCGCGACTGGTCCTGGTGGGCCCGACTAAGCCGCGCCACTTCCTCGGGGTCGTCGTAGGTGCGGTGATCGGCCAGTTGCTCCTCGATCTGGCGAACCTCCGCCTCCGCGGCCGTGATCTCGGCTTCGAGACCGGTGGTCTGCCTCTCGGCTGACTGGGCGATCGAGACCGGCCGTCCGGGTGCCGGTCGGGAGACAGCCGGCTGCGGCGCGGCGGCGGTGGCGGCCAGCCGTTGGCGGCGGCGGGCATAGTCGGCGTAGTTGCCGAGGTGCTGGGTCACCCGGCCTTCCTCAATAACCCAGAGCCGGCTGGCCACCGCGTCGATGAAGTAGCGGTCGTGGGAGACGAATACGATGGTGCCTTCGTAATCGGCCAGGGCCTCTTCGAGCATCTCTTGCGCGGGAATGTCGAGATGGTTGGTGGGCTCGTCCAGCAGCAGCACGCCGGCGCTATCCAGCATCAGTTTGCCCAGGGCCACCCGACTCTTCTCGCCTCCGCTCAGCACCCGGATCTGCTTGAAGGCGTCATCACCACTGAAAAGCAGCCGCCCCATAAAGGTGCGCAGCGTTTCGTCCGGGAGCCCCGAAGCCGTGCGCAGCTCCTCAAGGATGGTCTTCTCCGGGTCCAGATCGGCCAGGTGCTGGTCGTAGTACCGAAGCCGAGCTCGCGCCCCGCTTTTGACGCGGCCCTCCAGCGGCCGGATCTCACCCATCAGCGCTTTCAGCAGGGTGGTCTTGCCGGTGCCATTCGGCCCCACGATGGCGAGCCGATCCTGAGCTTCGATGACGAACGCGGGCACCGTCACCAGGGTGGTCTTGTCGTATCCCACCCGGAGGCCATCGCTGGAGAACAGCTGCTGGCTGGTGGTGTCGGCCTTCAGGCGGATGCGCAGCTGCCGGTCTTCGGGCGGTCGCTGCACCCGGGGGAGGCGATCGAGCTTGGTCTGGCGCCCGCGCGCCTCCCGGGCGCGCTGCCCGGCTCGGTAGCGGCGGATGAACTCCTCCGTCCGGGTGATGAACTCCTGCTGCGCCTCGTACTCCTTCTCCCGGCGGGCGCGCCGTTCTCCCCGGAGCCGCACGTACTGGGTGTAGTTGCCTGGATACCACTCACCACCTCCGGCGTGCAGCTCCAGGACCGCGCCCGCTGCCCGGTCGAGGAAGCGCCGGTCATGCGACACGATCAGCATGCCCGCTCGGTTTACTCGGAGGAAGTCTTCCAGCCACTCGATGGCTTCCAGGTCAAGGTGGTTCGTGGGCTCGTCCAGCAGCAGCAGGTCCGCGTCCTGGAGCAGAAGTCGGGCGAGGGCCAGCCGCCGGCGTTCCCCGCCGCTGAGTGCCGCCGGCTGCAGGGCTTGTTCGGCCGCCTGGAGCCCGACTCCGTGCAGCACTTCGGCCACGCGGTTGTCGTACGCATAGCCATCCAGCCGCTGGTATTCGTGTTGGACGTCACCGTAGCGGGCGAGCAGCGTGTCCAACCGATCGGGTGGGGCAGTGGTCAGCGCAGATTCGAGGTCGGCCATTTCGCCCCGCAGGCGGAGGATGTCCGGCCGGCTGTGCAACGCGTCCTGGTATACGCTCTCGTGCGGCCCGGGTTCCAGCTCCTGCGGCAGGTGCGCCACCCGCGTGCGGGGAGCAACGGCCAGGCTGCCTCCCACGGGCGCCAGCTCGCCAATGATGGCTCGCAGGAGGCTGGACTTGCCGCTGCCGTTGGCGCCTACCACGGCCAGCTTCTGGCCGGGCTCCAGTTGGAAGCTGAGGTCGCGCAGGATGATCTCTGCGCCGTAGGCGAGAGTCAGGCGGTCGACCGTCAAGAGGGCCACGAAAGTCAGTGTAGGGAGCCGGCCTTTAGCGGAGACGGACCCTGCCAATCCTGGTCAGAAACCGGGAATAAGTCCCGCGGACTTCGTGTTTTCATGAGCGTCCGAGCAGTAGCAGTCGTGGAAGTGAACGGAGAGCCATGATGGATATGCTGGCGCAGACAAACGTCGAGATCCGGGAAGCGGAGCAGCGGCATCGCCTGCGGCGGGCAGAGGACAAGCGGTTGCGCCAGCCGATCATGATGGTTGACCGCATGCTGTACGAGCTCGAGGAGCTGAACGTACGGGGCATGAAGCGGGTCCCGCTGTCCTATGAGGAGCGCTTGCGGACGCTGATCGGGTTGGTGGCCGGGGTTCCCAACTGCGGCGCTGCCATCGAGAACCTCAAGGTCAAGATCGGGATCGGCAAGCTGATGGACGCGCTGTTCGGCCTCCAGGAGGCCCTGTTTGTCCAGCGGCACGGCGCCGTCTACGAAGCCGACGACGATCTGATTTTCGCCGCGTGACTGAGCCAGGATCCACCGAGGTCGAGCTGGCATCTGGGGCGCGGATGCGGCCGATCCGGCCGTCGTCTTCTGCGCGCGCTCGCTCACGCATCGACGGATGCGCTCCCTCGCGTGCTCGTCGCCTCCTTCGGCTCGGCACGCCCCGCATCCCGATCTGCGTCGCCCGATCGGTGGATCCGGGCGTCGACGCCGCGCACCGGGCCGGCCGCCCGGACGTACCATATCGGCGTGATCGGGATCAACGTCCTGGACGTGATGGTGCGCCTGTTTGTGGCTCTGCTCCTGGGCGGGTTGATCGGGCTGGAGCGGGAACGGCAGGAGCGGGCCGCGGGGCTGCGCACGGTGACCATGGTCTCGCTGGGGTCGTGCCTCTTTACCCTTTTGTCCGCCTTCGGTTTCGAGCACACCGATCCATCACGGGTTGCTGCCCAGATCGTGACCGGCATCGGCTTCCTGGGGGCCGGGACCATCTTCATGCGCAAGGACCTGGTGCGCGGCCTGACCACGGCCGCCACCATCTGGGCAACGGCCGCCGTCGGCATGGCGGCTGCGCTGGGGCAGTTCTACGCCGCCTTCATCACCACGCTCCTGGTCCTGATCGTGTTGATGGTGCTCAAGCCGGTCGAGCGGCGGTTCTTCCGCCGCCACAATGAGGCCACCCTTTCGCTGACCCTCGGCCGGCGGCCGGACTCGCTGGCGTACGTCCAGGGCGAGCTGCGCGCCGTGGGCGCAACCGTTCAGTCGATCGTCTTCTTCGAGGCCGGCGCCAACGAGGAGCGGCTGGAGTTGCACCTTGAGCTCCCTTTCAATGCCAGCATTCAGGACCTCTTGCAGCACATCCGCAAGCTGGAGGGCGTCAGCCGCGTGTCGGTCGCCCAGCAGTTCCTGGAAGACCATTCGCCGGGTGACCTGGATTCGGGCTAAGGACCACAAAAAAGAGCGGCGCCCTCAGGCGCCGCTCTCACTTATCTGAGGTGTTTCTGTCATTGGCACCACCTCCTTGTCCTTAGGGGCCGATGATACCAAACTTACCGACCCTTGAACGCGCCCGGTCGCTTCTCGAGGAATGCCTGCATTCCCTCACGCTTGTCCTCTGAGGCAAAGAGCAGGTAGAAGAGACGCCGTTCGTAGGCGAGGCCCGCGCCGAGGGCTGTCTCGTACGCCTGGTTGATGGCCTCCTTGGCCAGCCGCACGGCGACCGGCGGGCGGGAGGCGATCAGCATGGCCATCCGCTTGGCTTCCTCGAGGTACCGGTCGACGGGGACGACGCGATTCACCAGGCCGAACCGCTCGGCGTCGACCGCGCTGACCGGGTCTCCGATGAGGATGGCTTCCATGGCGCGCACCTTCCCCGCCACCCGCACCCAGCGCTGAGTGCCGCCGGCACCGGGCATGATGCCGAGCTTGACCTCCGGCTGTCCGAACTGAGCGGTGTCCGACGCGACGATCAGGTCGCACATCAGCGCCAGCTCGCACCCGCCGCCAAAGGCGTATCCGCTGACGGCCGCGATCAGCGGCTTGGTGAGCGCCTGGATGCGCGCCCAGCGGCTGAAATTGTCGTCGTTCAGCACTTCGATGGCGCCGGCCCCGGCCATCTCCGTGACGTCCGCCCCAGCGGCGAACGCCCGGTCGTTGCCGGTCAGGATGAGGCAGCGAATCGCCGGGTCCCGGTCGAAGCCCTCCAACGCTTGAACGATTTCGGCGATGGTCTTGTGGTTCAGCGCGTTGCGGACCTGGGGGCGATTGATGGTCACGATCCCGACCGGGCCGTCGGCCTCGGTCAGGATGAACTCGAATGACACCGGCGATCCCTCCTTTTCGCCCAGCATACCGGGGCTCGCCCGCCAGTCGGATTCGGCCGTCCGGCCCGTTATACGGGCCGTGGGTCGGGTCGTCGTCGCTGCCTGGTTAAGCCTGGCGCTGTTGCTGGTGGCGGGCGTCGGCGCTGGCGCCAGCCTGGAGCCGTTCCGCACGGTGATTGGGCCGGTGGCGCCGGCCATTCCCGGATTGAAAGTGGAGGGGGCTCCAGGCGGCTGCGACCTCTATCTTCTCAACCAGACGGGCCAGGACGTCCTGCTGGTGGACGACGGCTCGCCGGCCTTTGCCATGCGCTTCCCATCGGTGCCAAAGTCCGCCACTCCACCGCCCGCCCCGCTGGTGCACCTGGTCGGGAAATGGAAGTGTTCCGTGCTGCCCGGGATCACAGAAGAGCAGCAATGGAACCAGGTCCCGGTCACCGTGCTTAACTGGACGCTGCGCGGGTCGGTGGGTGCGCAACAGTTCAAAGCCCCGGTGCAGACCGTCTACGACCCCGAGCTGGACCCCAATGCCACCCTCCTCGGGTACGTCCGGATCGGAGCCGTGCTGCTGGCCGTCGGCGGCCTGGTATTTGGCCTCCCTTACCTGATGATGCGCCGGCGGCAGATCCTCAGCCAGTAACGGAAGGCTGTCCGGCCCGGACGGGCTGTGCGACGGTGCACCAGCACCGACAGTGCAGGCGTGGCCCTTTACGGCCACGGAGGGCGACCCTATAATTCGCCAAGACCTACTCCGGCAACCGCGGCTGAGGGCATCATGGGGGTTGCTCTTCATGACAGCCCGGTTGTAAAGTAGGGCGGCAGGCGGACCACCGAAGAAGGAAGGGCGATTGGGCAAGCGGGCGTTCATCCTGGGTGGCTTTTGCCTGGCGCAAGTGCTGGACGTCGCCACCACCCACATCGGGTTGTCGGAGGGACGCCAGGAGCTCAACGGGATCGCCGCCTGGATCATCGCCCATGACGGGGAAGTCGCGGTCTACCTGGTGAAGTTGAGCCTGGTCGCCCTGCTGGTCGCCTTCCTGCTGGTCGTCGGGCGTCGCCGCCCCGGTCTGTGGAACGCGTACCTGGTGGCTGCCTGGATCACGGCCATCGCCGTGATGAATAACCTTTACCGGATTCTCACCTAGCGGACCGATCGCCCTCCCCCTTGCTGCTTGCGGGGAGGGGTAGGGGAGGGGGTCTCGCTCGAGCAAGTTGGCTGTCCTGGATCGGTAAACCACGGCTGGTCCATATACTCCGCTGGTGAGGGCGACAGTGTTGGCCGCCGTCGGTCTCATCGAGATCACCACCTCGATCTTTTTCTACGTGGTGATCGCCGCCTACATCGCGTTTCTGCTGGCCAGTGCCTGGGAGTTCTCCCGCCGCCGCGAGCCGGGCCGTCCGCTGCGAAGCATCAATCTCACGCTGGTCCCCTTCGGCATCATGCTGGCCCTGGTGGGCGTGCTGGCCGCCAGCTTCAATGCGTTCCTGCACCAGAGCGGTCCCCCCTCGACCCCCTGGGCCATCGTCATGGTGGCCCTCGGCCTGGGTGGTGCGTCCTTTGTCCTGGCCGTGGAGGGGCTGGTCGTCCGTTCGCGATTGGGCGACAACCCCGCCGAACGCCGGACGGTCAGCCTGCGCAGCCTCAGCCTGGTCGCTACCGCCATCCCGCTGGTCATCCTGGGCGCGTTCTTCCTGGCCTTTGCCACCTGCCCCTTCGCCTGTCGCTGATATCCTTGACTCCGGGAGTCAACATTGGGTATCCGGACGCGGTTCGCCATGAAGACGGAGTACGGGGTGCGGGCCATGTTCGAGCTGGCTGCCCACCACGGCGGTGATGCCATCCAATCGGCGGAGATCGCCCGGCGGGAGCGGATCCCGGGCCCGTTCCTGGACCAGGTGCTGTTGATCCTACGGCGGGCCGGCTTGATCCGGTCCGTCCGGGGGCCCCACGGGGGTCACTTGTTGACCAGGTCGCCGTCCGAGATCCGGCTCGATGAGGTGATCGCCACACTGGAGGGCCCCGGGACAGAGACCGATTGCGCCAGCCACGAGGACGCCTCGCCCTATGGCTGCATCTTGCACGGCGTCACCAAGCAGGCCGATGCCGCCGCCCGGCGCGTGTATGCCGCGCACACCCTGGCGGACCTGCTGCGCGACCAGCCAACCGGAGCTCCCGTGTTTCACGGGATCTTCAAACCGGTGCCGAGCCGGCCGCGGCGAGCGGCCCGAGGCTGAGCGTGCCCCATCATCCGCTGGCTCCATCGCAGGTGGAGCGCTACGCGCGGCACATCGCTCTGTCCGAGATCGGGCTGCGCGGCCAGCACCGCCTCCTGCAGTCGCGCGTGCTGATCGTCGGGCTGGGGGCGCTCGGCTCGCCGGCGGCGACCTATCTGGCGGCGGCAGGTGTCGGGACGCTGGGGCTGATCGACCACGACGAGGTGCGCCTGGCCAACCTCCAGCAGCAGATCCTCCATCGCACCGAGACGGTGGGGAGCAGCAAGACCGACTCGGCGGCACGCACCCTGGCCAGTCTGAATCCGGAGGTCCGCCTGGAGATCCACCCGCGCCGGCTTGACCGATCCAATGCCATGACGTTGATGGAGAAGTACGACGTGATCGTGGACGGCACGGACAATTTCGGCTCCCGCTACCTGCTCAGCGATGCGGCCTTCTTCTTGAAGAAGCCGCTGGTGCACGGCAGCATCTTCCGGATCGAGGGACAGGCCACGGTCTTCCTGCCGGGACGCGGCTGCTATCGCTGCCTGTACCCGGAACCACCGCCGCCGGGTCTGGTCGGCGACGCGCAAGACGTCGGCGTGCTCGCCCCACTGGCGGGCATCATCGGCACCATCGAGGCCATCGAGACCATCAAGCTGGTGACGGGGAAGGGCGAGCCGCTGGTCAACCGCGTGCTGCTGCACGACGCCCTGGCCATGACCTTCCGCGAGATCCGCTACCGGCGAAACCCTTCCTGCCCGGTGTGCGGCGATCACCCCCGTATCCGCCAGCTCCAGGACTACAACGCGTTCGTGGGAGCGGTGGCCCGATGAGCGGCGAGCGGCACCATCGCCAGCAGATCCTTCCCGAGGTCGGACAGGCCGGCCAGGAGCGGCTTCACCGAGCGTCGGTGCTGATTGTCGGCGTGGGTGGCCTCGGCTCGCCGGTCGCCCTGTACCTGGCTGCCGCGGGCGTGGGTCGCATCGGCTTGCTGGACGACCAGAGGGTCGAGCTGTCGAACTTGCAGCGCCAGACGCTCTTTGTGGACGCCGACCAGGGACGCCCCAAGGTGGAAGCCGCCCGCGACCGGCTGCTGGCCATCGACCCGTCGCTTCCGGTCGAAGCCCTGCGGGATACGTTTCGCCCAGCGAACGCGGCGATGCTGGTGTCCGCGTACGACCTGGTGATCGATGGCACGGATGCCTTCGAGACCAAGTTCCTCCTCAACGACGCGGCCATCCTGCTAGGCCGGCCTCTGGTGCACGGGGCCGTGCTCCAGTGGAGCGGCCAGGTGACCACCGTGCTCCCGGGCGGCCCGTGCCTGCGCTGCCTGTTTGGTGAGCCGCCCGATCCGGGTTCCGTCCCGTCCTGCGAAGAGGCTGGCATCCTGGGGGCGGTCACCGGGATCGTGGGAAGCGTGCAGGCCGAGGAGGCGCTCAAGGTCTTGCTGGGTGCCGGCGCGCCGCTGCAGGGCCGTCTCTGGCAGCACGATGGGCTGCGGGGAGACACCCGCGTGATCGCGTTCCCCAAGGATCCGGCGTGCCCAGTCTGTTCCGCGGAGCCAGTCATTACCGACCTGGCGCGCTATGCCGACCAGGTCTCGCCCCGCGGACATGTCCTCGCCCAATCGCGCTAAGGCCGCCGCCACCATCGGCGTCTTCGGGGGCTCGGGTTTCTACCAGTGGCTCGAGCAGGTCGAGTCGGTGACGGTGGACACGCCATACGGCCCGCCCAGCGCCCCGGTCGCCATCGGCACCCTGGCCGGACGGCGGGTCGCCTTCATGCCTCGGCACGGTCTGCACCACGAGATCCCGGCCCCCAACGTCCGTTACCAGGCCAACGTCTGGGCCATGCGCGAGCTGGGCGTGCGCCGGCTGCTGGCGCCCTGCGCCGTGGGCAGCCTGCGCCCGGAGCTGCACCCCGGCGACCTGGTCATCTGCGATCAATTCATCGACCGCACCTGGGGACGGGGCGACACCTATTACCGCGGTCCCGAGGTCGTCCACATCAGCAGCGCCGACCCCTACTGTGCCGAGCTCCGTCCGCTAGCGGCCGCGGTGGCCGCCGAGCAGCGACTGCGGCACCAACCGGCCGGCACCATCGTGGTGGTGCAGGGTCCCCGCTTTTCGACCCGAGCCGAGAGCCGCTGGTTCAGCCGCATGGGATGGGACGTGGTGGGGATGACCCAGTACCCGGAGGTGATCCTTGCCCGCGAGCTCGAGATGTGCTACCTGAACCTGTCGCTGGTTACTGACTACGATGCCGGGCTGGAAGCCGACCCGAAGGTGGCCGCCGTCCAGGCCCACGACGTGATGCGGGTCCTGGCCGAGAACGTCAGTACGGTGCGGGCGTTGCTGGCCGCCCTCATCCCCCGGATCCCAGAGAGGCCCTCCTGCACCTGCCAGACCGCTCTGGCCGGCGCCAAGCTCTAGGATTACCGGTCGTCGCGTCACACAACTGTCACAGCCTCTTGTCTGTTCCTTAACAGCAGCTCCGATAAGGTGTGGCCACTTCCCCTTCCTTGAAAGGCCGAGGCCCACTCGGCCTTTTTCTTTGCCTCCAAGCGTCCCCGTAGTATTACTTCGCCAATTGAAAGTCCTGATCAGCGGGGGAGCCGGGTTCATCGGGTCGCTGACGGCCCTGCGCCTATCGGAACAGGGGCACGAGGTGACCGTGCTCGATAACCTGGCGCCGCCCGGGCATGCCGCGGTCCCGGAGCTGCCCGCGGGCGTGCGGCTGGTCCAGGGCGATGTTCGGAATCGCGATGACTGGGTGGCCGCGCTCGAGGGCGCCGAGGTCATCCTGCACTTGGCCGATCATCACGATTACCTGCCCGCCTTCAGCAAGCTGTTCCAGGTCAATGCCGTAGGCACCGCCCTGCTATGCGAGCTCCTGGTGGATCGCAAGACGCTGGTCCGGCGGTTGGTGGTTGGCTCCAGCCTGGCGGTCTACGGCGAAGGCCGATATCGCTGCCCCCAGGACGGTGAAGTCTTCCCCGAGCCGCGGCCGGCCGAGGCGTTAGACCGCGGTGCCTGGGAGCCGCTGTGCCCGCGCTGCGCTGGCCCGCTGGCGCCACTGACCACGGACGAGACGGCCACCCGCCCGAGTAGCGTCTACGGACTGAGCAAGCTGGCCCAGGAGGAGATCGCCTGCCTGGTGGGTCCACGCCATGGGATCGAGACCATCGTGCTCCGCTACGGGGTGGTGCAGGGGGGCAGCCAGCCGTTTCAAAATGCCTACTACGGCGCGCTGCGCATCTTTGCCCTGCGGCTGGCACTGGACCGGCCCATCGTGCTCTTCGAGGACGGGAACCAGCTGCGGGACTTCGTCGACGTCGACGATGTGGCGCGGGCCAATGTGCTGGCGATCGGCCCGCTGGCCCCCGGTGTCTACAACGTCGCCAGCGGCCGGGCCAACGCCGTGTCCGAGCTGGCCCGCATCCTGTTGCGCGTCGCCGAGCGCGATGGCACGCCCGAGACGCCCGGGCTGTACCGGCTCGGCGACCCGCGCCATGTGATCGCGGATGTCACCCGCCTCAAAGCGGCCGGGTGGGAGCCCAAGCAGAACCTGGAAGGCACGGTGCGCGACTACTGGCAATGGCTTCGGGAGCAACCGAACCTCGATTCCTATTTCGAGGGAGCGGACCACCTGATGGAGCGCACCGGCACCGTCCGGGTGGCGCGATGACCGCCACGCCGCCCCGCTACACAATCCGCTACGCGGTGGAGCGCTGGAAGGACAGCCGGTGGTTCATCGCCTACCTGGTGATCGTGCTGGCCATCTTCTCGGTGTTTCTCAGGCCGAAGGGCCAGTCCGGGACGGTGGTGTGGATCCCGAGCATCGAGGCGGTCGTCATCGGCGGGGCCTACCTCGCCATCCTCTACACGTTTCAGCGGATCTCCTATCTGGAAGTAGGGACTGATGGACTCCGCCTTCGATATGGGATGACATCGGTGACGATTCCGTACGCGGCCATCAGCCGGGTCCGCCGGCAGCCGCTCGACGTAGCGTTCGCGGCGCCCGAGCGCCGGCGCTATCGAAACCGGTTCACCCGCCGCCTGGGTGGGCAGCCGGCCGTGTATATCCGGGTGGACCGGCGGCAGGAGGACCTGATCGCCCAGCTCCAGCGCCGGCTGGGTCCGCGGTTCCTCCTGGGCCCCGACATCGTGCTGCCCATCTCCGATTCCGAGGGTTTTCTGGCCGCGATCAAGCCACGGATCCGGGCTGGATGACGGTCGCCGCCTGGTGGCGCGTCGAGCGGCGCGACCTCGCCTGGTTGCTGGGGCTGACCGTGATGGCCGCCATCCTGCGATTTGGCAGCCCCATTTTCCTGGACGTCTTCAGCCATCCGCTTTCGTGGCCCTGGGTCTCGGCATGGGGCGTCGGCCACTCCAACCAGTATTCGGTGGCTCCCAACCAACCCTGTACCAGCACCATCGCGCCCTGCACGCCCTATGTGTTCGACGAGCTGTATTTCGCCAATGATGCTCACGACGACTTGCTAGGCCACGACTACTTCGACCCGGAGCCGCCCCTGGCCAAGCTGATCATGGCGGTGGGCATCTGGCGCTTCGGCTTTACCTCCCTGGGATGGCGGGTGATGGGCGCCCTCTTCGGGACGGCGCTGATCCCCCTCTTCTACCTGCTGGCTCGTCAGTTGCTGCCCATCCGCCTGCTGGCGATCCTGGCCGCCTTCCTGGCCACCTTCGACGGCATGACATTGGTCGAGGCGCGCACCGGCAAGATCGATATCTTTCCCATCACCTTCGTGGTGGCGGCCTACCTAGCGTTTCACCTGCACCTGCGCGCCGATACGCCTCGGCGGCAGCGGCTCAGCATCGTCCTGACCGGCGGGTTGCTGGGATTGGCGGTGGCCTCCAAGTGGACGGCCCTGGCAGCAGTCGGCGTCATCGCGGTGATTCTGGCCGTGCGACTGGCGACGGGACACGTCCGCTACAGCGCGTGGACGGCCGCCGTGGCGGTGGGCAGCCTGGTCGCCCTGGTGCCCGCCATCTACCTGCTCTCGTTCACCCGGTACATCACCATCGCGCACGGCATTACCGACATGACCGCGCCAGCGTTGGGCTTTAGCCCCTTCCACTTCGACCTCGGCCGCGCCTGGCATGACCTGGTGGTCTGGCACGTCGACACCTTCCGGTACCACTACACGCTCAAGGCCCCGCATCCGTTCTACAGCCCTCCGTATTCATGGCCGTTCCTGTACAAGCCGGTGGCGTACTACAGCCAGAACCTCGAGCTGGGGGTTGACCAATCCACCCGACTGCCTCTGGTCGCCTTCATCTTCGATCTAGGCAACCCAGTCATCTGGTGGGGGAGCCTGGCTGCGCTGGTGGCGACCGCCTGGCTGGCGGCGCGGCGCAGTTACCCGGCCGCTTTCATCCTGTTCGGCCTGGGCGCGGCCTGGTTGCCCTTCTGGCTGGTCCCCCGGGGCCTCTTCCTCTACCACATGATGGGCGGCCTGCCGTTCATGTTCCTGGCCGTCGCCTTGATGTTGACGCACCTGCGGCCGCAGCGCGTCTGGCTCGGGCCCCCCATCCGCGCCTGGCTCCCGGCCGGTCCGCCGATGTACGCGTACCTGGCGACGGTGGTGGGGCTTTTCCTCTTCTTCTATCCCCTGTGGACCGGACTGCCGCTCACCCAGGATGCCTGGTCGCAGCGGATCTGGTTCCCCTCCTGGAACTGTTGTTTCTGATTGGGGCCGCGCTGGTTCTGGCGACCGGGGGGCTGGCGGTGACGATCGCCCGCCGCCTCCCCCCATTCTTGAGCCTGGGGGAGCGCCTGGTGTGCGGCCTGGTCGCCGCCGTCGTCGGGCTGGACATGCTGGGTGTCATGGTGGCCCGGATCCTGGGTCTGCACTCGACCCTGCCGCTGCTGTTGACGGCGCTGGCCGCCCTGGCGGCCGTGGGCCTACTGATCGATCGTCCGGCGTGGCGAGCAGAGGTAGTGCGGGACTGGGCGGCCGGCACATGGTGGCCGCGGTCTCTCGGAGAGCGCCGCTTGCTGGCGGCGATCATCCTGGTGGCCGCCGCGCTGGCGTTTCTCTTCGGCCGAGCTGTGGAGGTCTCGCAGGGGGCCTGGCTGGCGCACTACAACAACACCTGGTCCGACTGGTCTTTCCACGCCGCCTACACCACCACCTTCGTGTACGGGCAGAACCTCCCGCCGCAGAATCCGCTGTTTGCCGGGACCCCGTTCCGCTACCCGTTCGCGCCAGACTTCGCCAGCGCCCTGCTGATGGCGGGTGGCTGGAGCCTCCCGGCCGCCCTCACCTGGCCGGCCTGGGCCATGGCCACGGTGGCGCTGTCCGGGCTGCTGCTCTGGGCCCGACGCCTCACCGGCAACCTGGCCAGCGGGATCATTGCCGTGTTGCTTACGCTCCTGGGCGGCGGTCTTGGCTTCTGGTTCTTCCTGGGGGACGCCGCGCGCCAGGGGCTGATAGGGGCGCTGCTGCATGCCCCGCAGTCCTACGACCGCTATCCGCCCCCGGTAAACATCCAGTGGTACAACCCCATCCTCAGCTACTACCTCCCCCAGCGATCGTTCGTCTTCGGAGCCGCCATCGTGATG
Organism: Chloroflexota bacterium; assembly: GCA_005880615.1. Classification (GTDB taxonomy): domain Bacteria; phylum Chloroflexota; class Dormibacteria; order CF-121; family CF-121; genus CF-121. The sequence continues at coordinate 3,975 of VBID01000120.1, read as the reverse complement.
GCTGTGCTGCTGCTGCTCACCGCCGCGCTGGAGGAAACACCGCTGTTCGGATGGCGGCAGGCCCTGGCCGCCCTCCTGCACGCCCGGAGCTGGCTCAACGGGCATGGGGTGGCGTTCCTGCTGGCCGGCGCGCTGGCCGGGTTGCTGCCCTGGTTTCACGTCCACAGCCTGCTAGTGCTGGGCATCGTAACCGTCGTCTGGGCGCTACTCTGGCCGCGGCCCGCCTGGCTGCTGTTCGCGGCAGCGGTGGTGGTACTGGCGCTGCCGCGACTGGCGGCGGCCATCCCGGGTGACCTGAGCGCCCCCACCGCGCTGCACTACCCGCGCCTCCAATTGGGCTGGGTCGCCAAGAATGGAGTGCAAGGATGGAACCTACTCCTCCTGCCCCTGGTCTGGGTCTGGTTCTGGATCAAGAACACGGGGTTGTTCCTGCCGCTCCTGCTGATGGCGCTCCTCACTCCATTCGCGCTCCCCCTCCGCAGCCGCCTGCTCCTGGCCCCGTTCCTCGCCGTGTTCCTGGTGGCCAACATCGTCGTGTTTCAACCGTGGGAGTGGGACAACACCAAGGTGCTGGTGTTCTGGTACCTGGCGGGAGGCGTGGCGGTGGGGGCCTTCCTCGTCTTTGTGGCCCGGCGCTGGCGAGACGGCTGGATCGCCTCTTCCCTGGTCGGACTCACGCTGGTGGCCTCGGGCCTACTCTCCCTGAGCCAATGGCTGCCCCCGCAGGGCCCCACGTTTTCTTGGTTCAGCCGGGAGGATATCGCGCTCGCCGATTCCATCCGCCAGTCGACCGATCCCCACGCGGTCTTCCTGACCGGAGACGAGGTCACCAATCCCATCCCGGACCTGGCAGGACGCCCCGTCCTTATGAGTTATCGCGGCTGGCTGTGGACCTACGGGATCGACTACTCGAAGCGTGAGGCGGACATCGCCCAGATGTTCATCGGCGCCCCTAACGCCCTCGATCTTCTGCGGCGGTATCGCGTGAACTATGTGCTCATCGGGCCGGAGGAGCTCTCCACCTGGCATGCGGATCCAGGATTCTTCGACCGCTCGCTGCCGCTCCTCACCAAGACCGAGCACTACCGCGTCTACATCGTGCCGCCGCCGCTGCCCGACTAGGCTACGAACTCCCTCTGCCCTTGCGGGGAGGTCCCGGAATCTCCCTCCCCCTTGCGGGGAGGGTAGGGTGGGGGTATTCCCTTAGCGAACCACCGCAACGGCAGGGTGGTCGATCGCTAAACAAGCGCGCGAATCGGACCCTCGGATCGCTTGCCCGTGCCCACGATGCCACTTCGTTCCGGTGGCCTCGGGCTTAGAATGAGCGGGATGCTCATCCGCCTGGCGATTCACGTGGTGTCGCTGCTCGTCGTCTTCTACTTCATCTGGAACGTCCACTCTGGCTTCTTCGTGGCGGCCGTCATCATGGCGCTGATCCTGGCCCTGGTGAACGCGGTGATCAAGCCCATCGTGCTGATCCTGACGCTGCCGATCAGCATTCTCACCCTCGGCCTGTTTGTCGTCGTGATCAACATCCTGCTGTTCGCCCTCTCCTTTGCCGTCCTGAATGCCTTCGGATACCACTTCGATATCTCATTCGGCCGAATCGCCCTTGGATGGCTAGTGTACGTGCTGATCAGCACGGTCTTGACCCGCGTGATTTAGCGGCGCAGCCTCCTTCGGGCCGCCCGCGCCATCGGCTGCGACAGGAGTTCAGACGGCCCGGTTCCTGCCAGTTTGAGAGCCGGGCGACGTTGAAGCGGGCATGGCCATGCCGGCCTATACCCCGGACATCCAGGCGCCCTCCGAGCGCCTTCACTACTTCCATCCGTTCCGGGTTGTCATCGCCACCGTGGTCATCGTCGGGGTTTATGCCGGCCTGGCCTTCTCCCTGGGTGGCAACCACAGCGGGGCTGCGGGGCGCCTGGCTTTGGCGGTGGTCCTGGTCGTGGCCGGCGTATGGCGGACGTTCCTGCCGCGCACGCTGAGCGCCGACGCCACCGAGATCCGGTGGAAGCAGGCGTTCCAGCCCGTGGAGACGGTGCCCCGCCACGACGTCGCCGCCATCCAGTACGTGACGACCGCCCGGCCCGGCACCCCCCGCTACTACTTCGTGAACCGCGACGGGAAAGCCATCCTCTGGGCTGACCGCTTCACGCCTGCGCGGATGGCATCGTTCGCCTCCTATCTGGGGATTCCGATGCGACCGGTCAGCGTTGCCCCGGCGACGAACGCCGCGGCCGACGCCGCGGTCAAGCAGAACGCCATCGTGGGATCACGCCGGACATTTATGGTCGTGATGGCGGTCGTCGCCCTGGTCGGCCTGGCGGCCACCGTGGGCGCAGCCTTCTGGATGACCCACTCCAGCGCCGAACTCGCCGCCTATCGGCGAGCCCCGCTCTGCCGGGAGGCGTCGGCCGACCCGTTAGCCTGCCGCTTCGACGCGCCGGCGGTGGTGACGGACTTTTCGGCCAGAGGCCACATCGACATTCGGTTCCCCGCGGACGTGCCTACGTTTCACCACAGCACGACGTGGGTTCGGCTGGGGAACGGAGCGCAGCCCGATCCTCCGTTTGCCGTGGGGGACACCGTCCAGATCGAGGTTTGGAACGGGTACCTCCTGGCCATCAACGGGGCGGCGACGGACGAGCTGGGCACCCTCGTGTCGAACTCGAGCTGGTTGCTCGTGGCGGGGGCGGGCTTCTTCCTGGTCGTGCCCCTCATGGCGCTCCTGCTGGGCTGGAAAGGGCCTGATTCGTGGTTCGTGGACCGGACTGCCCCGGCCGCTGCGCCCAAATCGGTCCTCGACAATCCGCCCGCGGTCCCGGACCAGCCCGGGCCGAAAGAGAAGCCCGGCGCGATCGAGCGCTTTCCGGTGCGCGACCTCGCGGACGGCGCCGGCGACGGGTGGCCGACCCTGGTCAGCGTGCCGGACTTCGACTATGCGCGCTACGACGAGAACCTGAGCGCCACCGGCATCCCCGCCTCCGGCGAGCGGCTGCTGGCCAAGGCCCCCGCACATTACTATGGCGACCCGGGAACGCCATCGATCCTGCTGCTGACCGACCGTCGCCTGGTGGTCCTGGGGCCGACCCGGTTGGAGATCCCCCGAGGGCGCATTTCTCTGCTCGCCTACTGGACGTTCCGCGACTCGATCGCGGTCACTTATCAGACGATGAGCGGTCCGCGCGGCATTCTCGTCACCGGGCCGCAGCTGGTGCTTGTTGGCGGACCGACGAGCGACATGCATCGACTCTTCGAGACCATGCAGGTCGCCTTCACCAACCCGGATCGAATCCGCGAGCCGGTCGTGATCGTCCGACCGATCGGAGCATGGGGCCGCGGGATGGTCGCGAGCAGCCGGCTGAGCCACCGCCTCTGGCTGGCCTGGGTGGGCTAAAGCGTAAATCACCCTCCCCCTGTGGGGAGGGTAGGGTGCGGGTATTTCGAGAGCTCTAGCCGCCAGCCACGGGAGCGAACGCCTGACCGACATCGCACACGGCAAGCCGTCGGTCGTGGCACGAATGGCCCGCCACCGTGACATCGGCAGCGCGAGCTCATCGACTGGCGTTAGAAGGCCCACTGGCCGCGAGTGAAGGCGATGCTCAACACCAACAGCGCCGCCAGCGAGGCCACCGCGACTACACCCTGGACCACCGCCACGCGAACCCGGCCGGCCAGCACGAACAGGGGATACAGCGCCAGCAGATAACGCGGGATGCTGAGCCAGAAGGGGAGGAACGTGACCAGGACGGTGACCACCAGCGCATACGTGGCATCGCTGGGCCGCAGCCGCATCCAGCTGAGCAGCGAGACGGCATAGGCGACCGCGGCGCCCAGCAGCTCGCCGGCCCCCACCGTCAGGCGCAGCCACGGATCCCGGTTGGCGAACCACCGGGTCGCCTCGATGGCGCCGGTCCAGGGGGCGCTCAGCCAGTGGAACCAATGGCGCCGCTGGACGTCCACGAAGGCCAG
>VBID01000157.1 GCA_005880615.1 Chloroflexota bacterium | reverse complement strand
GCGCCGGAGAATGTGGTTGTCGCAGGCGAGCCGGGCGAGGTGGAACGATTCACCGAGCTCGCCGGCCAGCATCGGCTGCGGGTGCACCGCCTGGCGGTCTCTCATGCCTTCCACAGTCCAATGATTGCTCCCATGATGGAGGCGTTCGCGAAGGAGCTCGAGACGGTCCCTGCCGGGATTCCAGGGGTTCCCATGATCTCCAGCGCGACCGGAGACACCCTTGGGCACATTCCCCCCACCTACTGGCTTGATCAGGTTCGTCAACCGGTTCTCTTCCGAGCCGCCGTGGAGCGCCTCCACACGGAAGGGTGCGATGCCTTGCTGGAGATAGGCCCAGGGCAGACCCTAGCCACACTCGCCCGTCAGACCATCGGGGACGACGCGGCGCCGTTGATCGTCTCGAGTCTGGCTCGGGGGAGAAACGAATCCCAGGCAATCTTCGCTGTTGCCGGAGCCCTTTGGGCGTCGGGGAGCACCTTACACCTGGACGTGCTCAGTGACCCCGGCATCCCTAACTGCCCGCTCCTGCCGACGTACCCGTTCGAACCGAAAGACTGCGGTCTACCAGTCGAGCCATCGCGTGAGTTATCTATGGCCGCTCCGCGAGACAGTGGATCTGACCTGCCGCCTGTCGCAGAACTGAACGGCGGCTCACGAGAGCCGATCGTGTGGCGCCGTGATCTCGCGAACAGCGAGCCGCTGATCTCCGATCACACTGTGCTCGGGCGCTTCATCATGCCCGGGGTCTGCTGGCTAGAAATGGTGCTCGAAGCCAGCGGCAACCTACCGCAACCCGTGCAGGCCTTTCGGAACGTCTCCTTCCTAGGACCCCTGCAGTGTCCCTCTGGCGTCACCACTCATGCCGAACTGCGACTCGATCCGAACGCGGCTGGCTTCGAGTTTGTTGGGCGCAGTCGCGCTGAGAGCAGTGCCGACAATCACATGGTTGACCATGTTCGGGGCACTGCGCTGACTGGCCCGCGTGACCCCGCTCCCCGCGTTGGCCTCAAGGCTATTTCAGAGAGCTGCTCCGAACCAGTCAACACGGAAGATGCGTACAACACGATTCGGGAGACTGGCATCGTCCACGGTCCATACTACCGACGCATCCGCGAGGTCTGGCTGGGTAACAACCAAGCACTGGCGCTCGTTGCGCTGACCCAGGAGACCAACCCGGATGCAGGGCTCCTTCCTCTCCACCCCGCCCTGGTCGATGCGGCAACCACGATCGGAATTGTCCTCGCCGCCCAGCGTGGTGCACGCAGGCGACTACACGAGACCTTGATACCGTTTCACATCGAGCAGATCCGTCTCTTTGGGGACCTTGCCCTGTCATGCTACGCGCACTATCGCTTGCAACTCCAGACCGACGAGATCACGATTTTTGACCTGGATTTGATTGACCGAGAGGGCCGGTGCCTGGTGGAGATTCAGCGATTCGCGAGCAAACGAGTCCCTCCGGATGCGCCGTTCCTGTCCGCTCCCACTCAGGAGAGCAGCGTCGCTGCACTGAAGGAGGTCAGTTGGACCACGGCGCCGCCACGGGAAAGCTGTGGCCTGCCCGGGCGCATGCTTCTTTTTTCGGATGGCCTAGGCATTGCGAGGCAATTAGCTGATCGCTGCCGCGCGGACGGTCGAAGCGTGGTGGAGGTAGGAGCTGGTCGGCGCTTTGAGGTTCGTGGATCCGATGCGTATTTTCTGAATCCTAAGGATCCGATGGGCTATGACCGACTTCTTGACGACCTGGATCATGGTCGCGGACTCCCCAATCAGGTCTTGCATGGCTGGACCGCCATTCCGAAAGCCGAGCGGGCGAGACAGCTCTCCACCCTCGAAGAGAGAGAGTACCTCGGTGCGCTCAGCGCCTTGTTCCTCATTCAAGCGTGGAGCCGCCGACGGCAACCACCTCCGGCACTCGATCTGCGCGTACTCACCTGCGACGGGCGCTCCGTCGTCAACGACGGCCCATTGGCGGGACTTGAAGGAGCTACCCTTGCTGGGTTTGCGCGATGTCTGCCCTGGGAGTTCCCGCAGTTTTCCGTTCAAGTGATTGACATCGATTCGACAGACGCAGACTCCCTCGCCGAGCTTGATGCTGAGCTTCGAGCTATTCCAGAGGTGCCCGTCCTGGCACTCAGACAAGGAAGCCGGTTCTTGCCCGAAGTGCGTGCTCTTGCTTCCTGGTCAGTGGGCGGTGCGCCTCAGCCGCTGCGTCCGGACGGGGTCTACCTTATTACGGGAGGGCTCGGCGGCGTCGGACTGAGTGTGGCCGAACGGCTCGGTTCGACAGCACCGGGCTCGTTGGCTCTGATTCATCGGTCCGCTTTTCCGACCTGGGATACGTGGGACAACTGGGTGGCAGGGCACGGCGCTTCTGACCCGATCTCTAGAAAGATCGCGCGACTCAAGGCGATTGAGGCCGGTGGAAGCCGAATCCTGACTATCCGAGCGGACGTGACGGATCGGGAGCAACTGGAGCGGGCGCTTCACACCATTCGCGGTCAAGTAGGCCCCCTCAACGGCGTCTTCCACGCCGCTGGAGTAATCGACGATGGTCTGATCCGGAACAAGCTGCCGGAGAGGTTCCTGGCCGTGCTGCGACCGAAGATGCGTGGAGCGTGGCTGCTCGATGAGCTAACACACGACGATCCCATCGATCACTTCGTGCTTTTCTCTAGTGTGGTGTCACTTGACGGAGGCCTCGGCCAATCTGACTACGCTGCCGCGAATGCATTCCTGGACGCGTTTGCTGTCTATCGCGCTCAGCAGGGTCGTGCGTCGCGCGTAATTAATTGGTCGCTTTGGGCCGACGTCGGCATGGGGGGTTATCCACAGGCCAAGGAGAGCTTTCGACGTAGTGGAGCGAGGGCTTTGCCACCGGAGGCTGCCACTCAGGCTCTGTTGCGCGCCCTGGGCACACCGCGAACTCAGATCGTAGTGGAAGACTTGGCGGTGTCACGGCCTCCCTATCCTGCTACGGCGGCCAGTCCGCAGCGGGTGGCGGCGACACCCAGTCCCCAGGGGACGATCGACAGACCGACGCTCGAGCGAAGGGAGGGGACGGTCGAGCTGCTCACGTTGCGTGTCCGTGAACTCCTCGCCGGGCTAGTCTCCAGACTCCTTGAGCGGCCGCTCACGAAGCAGGACAGTGAGGTGGAATTCCTGACCCTCGGCCTCGATTCCGCGCAGATCGTGCGGCTGGCGTCGGATGTCGGTGAAGCGGCTGGGATTGAGCTTTACCCAACGCTGCTTTTTGAGCACGTCACGATCGAATCCTTAGCACGACATCTCGCAGCCACTTACCGCCCGGCATTCGAGAGCGTGCTGGACCCATCGCCGCCCGCAGCGGTCGTGCCTGATGCTCGGGTCATCACGTCAGCGAAAGCGGAGGACATAGGGCTGACCCAAGGCAGCGACGTGGCCGTAATCGGCTACGCCTGCCGAGTTCCAGGGGCGGATTCAGCAGCCGAATTCTGGGAACTGCTGGCTCAGGGTCGTGACGTCGTTACGGAGATCACCCCAGATCGGTGGAACGTCGGGCAGTATTACGATCCCAATCCTACGGCTCCCGGAAAGACCGCGAGCAAATGGGCTGGCCTGCTTCGCAATATTGATCGCTTCGATCCACTGTTCTTCAAAGTCTCTCCCCGGGAGGCACCACTCCTCGATCCGCAGCAGAGACTCTTCCTCGAGATTGTGTGGGAGACACTTGAACACGCCGGTTACGCCGGCACCCGAATTGCCGGGAGCCGAACGGCCGTCTTTGTAGGCGTGCAGAACCAGGACTACCAGTGGGAAGCCGTCAAGGCTGGACGGAGCCTGGGAGTTGGGGCCGGGGTGTCTAACGCGATCCTCGCCAATCGGGTCTCGTATACGCTGGACCTTTGTGGTCCAAGCATGCCTGTCGAGACAGCTTGCTCGTCCTCACTGGTGGCAGTCCACATAGCATGCGAGGCGCTGAGGCAGGGAGAGGCGAACCTCGCGATTGCCGGCGGGGTCATGTTCGCGGGGAGGGGGTTGGAGCTGTTCTTCTTAAGCCCCTAGATATCGCGCTTCGAGACGGCGACACGATTCATGCCGTCATCAAGGGTTCGGCAATCGGTCACGATGGCAAAACGAATGGAATAGGCGCACCCAACCCGGCGGCTCAGACCGATGTAATCGTCCGGGCATTGACAGCGGCGAAGGTTCATCCCGAGACCATTTCCTACGTTGAGGCGCATGGGACGGGGACCGCGCTAGGCGATCCGATCGAAATCCAAGGCCTGAGCCAAGCGTACCGACAGTTCACAGACCGACGCGGCTTCTGTGGCATCGGTTCGGTGAAGACCAACATCGGCCACCTTGAGTCAGCGGCAGGCATTGCGAGCCTTATCAAGGTGATCCTAAGCCTGAACCACCGCCTTCTCCCACCATCTCTCCATTGCCACGTCATCAATCCGTTGATCTCGTTTCCCGAGACCCCTTTCTATCTTGTCCGCGACCTTCGGCAGTGGGAGGGCGTCAATCATCGCTTGCGAGCGGGTCTCAGTTCGTTTGGGTTCGGCGGTGTCAATGCGCACATCATCGTAGAGGAGCCTCCTCCGTCGGCCGAGCCCACCGAGCCAGCCCGACCGCGAGAGTTGTTGACGCTGTCAGCTCGGACCCAACCAGCCGTAAAACAGCTCGTATCCCGGTCCAGACTAGATACGAGCTCAGGGAGCGCCTCAGGTTGACCACACAGTGGGGAGTCCATCGCGCACAGGGAGTCTATTACTCCGACTCGCCGGCTGCTCGCCCCGGTGTCGCCCTTCTACTCGCAGAGATCAATTCTGACGCCGCGTCGATCACGGAAGTCCTACGTAATCTCAGTCGGGGATTCCGGGAGGAGCTTGCCGCCTGGGACGATGCTTGGCACCGCTCGGGGCCAGATGACGCAGCCAAGCCCACGAGCCCTCCCAGCCAACGAGCCCTAGGGGTAGCAGTGGTAGCTGGCTTGGCACGCCTGTGGCTGAGTTGGGGACTACGACCTGCCCTGTGGTGTGCCAGCAGTTCTGGGATTTTGGCAGCAGGGACGATTTCTGGGATCCTTACGCGAGCTGAAGCTCTAAGGCTCTTGGACGAGAGCGCGATTGCAGATGGCCTGTCCGGTATCGGTCGCTCGAGCGAACTCTCGGGTGCCATCGATGCTGAAAACCGATTGGAACCGATGCCGGCGACCGAGTGGCAGAGACTGATCGCCCTCCCAGCACAGACGCCCGCCCTCGATCGTCTCAGGAGCAACACCGTCGGCACCCTGGTCGTTATCGGTTCGACGACTGGTAGCCCGAGCTTCCCGCTCCAGCCGGAGAACTCCCAGCTGCCTGGTATCGCGACGATTCGATCGGGGACGAGCTCCGAGGACCCGTGGGGCGAGTTGGTCGACGGGCTGGCGCGTTTATACGTTATGGGCGCAACGATTGACTGGGAAGCCTACCAGGAGGGTCGACGAGCCCGCCGACTCCCGCTGCCAACCTACCCTTTCGAGCGCCAGCGCTTCTGGGTGTTGCCGTCGCGCGCGGACGCCACTGCGGCTGCCGGAGAGGTAGTCCTAAAGACGCCAGTCTGGCGACCGGCTTTGACCGTCACAGGTGAACGCTGGGCAGGTGGAGTCTGGCTCGTGTTGGCCGATCCGGACGGCATCGGTGATGAGATTGTCCACCATCTGGCACTTCGAGGCGCCCAAGCGATTCTTGTGCGTCCCGGCGAATACTTTGGCCGTCCTGCTCCGGACCAGTACACCATTCGCGTCGCCGTCGCCGAAGACTATGTCAGGGTGTTGCAGCAGGTGGAGAGCGAATGGGGCATGCCCCGTGGCATTTGCCACCTGTGGGCTGCAGCCCGGGATGGCCGTGTGCCTCACTTGGCAGACGTGGATACGACGTTCGCGTCGGGAGTGGAGAGCGTGGTCGCGCTGCTCAGGGCAGTTAGCACTTGGGGTCGTCGTGCCGGGCTTGAGCTTTGGATTGTTACGGCTGACGCAATTGCCACAGGCAAGGAGGAAGGACCGCTTCACCCTGAGCGTGCGGCTCTGGTGAGCCTGGCACAGGTAGCGGCGCAGGAGAGTCGCGACCTGCTCGTCCGTGTCGTCGATGCGACCTGGAAGGATGGAGAAGCATCAGCTCTGGCCAGCTGTGTTCTTCAGGAGCTCCTGCGTGGCAGTCCCGAACCCACCGTTGCCGCCTACCGAGCAGGACGACTGCTTCAGCGCGACCTTCTGCCCATCCAGGCGGCTACGGTCGAGAAGCCGGCGATCGAGGCCGGTCGCGTGTGGTGGATCGTCGGTGGCCTTGGTGACCTTGGCTTCGAGGTGGCGTCCCATCTGGCGGCCGCGGGGTCGTGCCGACTGGTCCTCACCGGACGCACTCGATTGCCTCCTCGTCTGGCGTGGCAGGAGTATCTTGCTAATGAAGCTCCGACCGCTATCGCAAAGGCGGTCCGTCGCGTGATGCAACTAGAAGCAATGGGCGCGGAGGTCCTGCTTGCGCCGGGGGACGTGTCAGACCTACAGGAGATGCAGGAAGCCGCCCAGTTGATCAACGATCGGTACGGTGGGGTGTATGGAGTCATCCACGCCGCTGGTGTGGCAGGTCAGGCCAAGCCTGTGCAGAAGTTGGATTCCGCAGCGCTCTCGAGTGTCCTCAGGGGGAAGGCCCGTGGAGGCCTCGTTCTCGATACGGTGTCGCGGGACCTGAAGCCCACGCACTTCATCTTCTTCTCGAGCCTTTCCGCCCTCTATGGTGGTTTGGGTTTCGGCGACTATGCTGCGGCCAATGCCTTCCTTGACGTCCTTGCCCACCTCCGCCGGAGTCAGGGGCTGCCGGCACTGGCGATCAACTGGGCTGGCTGGCGTGACCGCGGACTGGAGACCCAGGCGGTATACGTGACGGAGAACCGCCCGCAAACGTTAACGGTTGACGAGGCCCTGGCAGCGTTTGACGCTGCCCTGCCCAGCGGAATGACACAGGTAGTCGTTGAGCCGTCCACGCCTGGCTTTCCCCCCCTGCGACCAACGGAGTCCCCGCCTCATCCATCGAGGCTCTTATCGGAAGCGACTTCGCCGGCCTTGAGCGGCCTCCCGGTCCCGCCGGGCGAGCTCGGACTACCCGCTCAGGCAAGCCCAACCAAGCAGAGCCCAGGGCCTAGTGGGCTTCTCGCGACGATCCGGAAGGCTCTGGCGAGCCTGTTAAGCGCGCCCGAAGAGGAACTGGATGCAGACGCTCCGTTGGTAGATTTCGGTATGGATTCGCGCATCGGTCTGCAATTCCTTCAGGCGCTCGAGGAGCAGTTCGCGGTTGAGCTCCCCCTCACTCTACTTGCCGACCACCCGTCGCTGGCTGCCGTTGCGAGGTATCTCCACCTCAGGCTTTCACCAAGTCCTGGCGTTTGATGGGAAATATCAATGGACGCGTGCTCCCCATCGCCTGCGACGTTGTCGTGCGCACTCTGCGAGGAGAGGGAAGCCCTGTCCTCCTCTGTTTTCCGCCCGCAGGCGGCTCTTCGCTGAGTTTCCGGCGTCTCGCTGGCTGCCTCCCACGCGACTGGTCAGTCTGGGCCATTGACCCCGCCGGTCACGGCCTCTCCCAGGGACCGGCATTGGAGCGCGTCGAAGCCATGGCTCGCCGCTATGCCGACGTCATGGCTGGCAACCTGGGCCGGCCGCTCTTCCTTCTTGGCCAGAGTCTCGGTGGCCTGGTAGCATACCGATTCGCCCAGTTGGTCGAAGGCAGTACCAAGTCCCTGGTGGCGCTCGTGATTTGTGCGACGCCACCACCGCACTGCATCCGTTTCCTGGCCAAGGTGAGCACGCTATCAGATGCCCGTCTCCTCGAATGGTTGATAGCGTCTGGCGGAGTTCCGGACCAGGTCGCAAGGTATCCAGACTTCCTCAGGCTCTACCTACCGACCATTCGTGCGGACTTGCGAGCTTATGAGACATTTGACAACATGGACCCGTCCATCCTCGACCTCCCCATCTGGTTGTACCAGGGTCGGGGTGATCCAATTCTCGGGGATCTTCCCATGATCGAGTGGACGCGTTATTGCCGCGGCCTCACCTTTCGTGAGCTTCCACACGAAGGACACTTTTTTGTTCAGACCTGCCCAGATGAGCTGATTGCCGATCTTGTGCCGCGAATCCGGTCCTCTCTTGAGTCTTGGCCACCGGCGGTGGCATCGGCAAGCGCGCAATGAGTGAGCCGTTTGCTCTCTACAGTGTTGTGCCCGGCATCCGCGATCGGCATCTGCATCTCGCTGGAAGTTACCGGGACTCCGTGGTCGCCGCCGCCGTGCTGGCAGAGCAACATGGCTTCACCGGAACGCTCCTGCATTACAACTTCCATGCACTCGATCCCTGGATGCTCGCTCAAAGCGTGATTCAAGCGACTTCCCGGTTGACGCCTCTGGTCGCGACACAGCCTGCGGCGATTCCTCCGCAGACGTTAGCGCGCTTTGTGATTGCGATTGCCCACCTCTACGGTCGGCGCGTCGACGTCAACCTGGTAATCGGTGCACGCCCCGATGAGATGCGCGCCATCGGTGACGAGCTCGATCATGACGCCCGGTACCATCGTGCCCGCGAGTATGTTCAGGCCGTACGTGCACTGCTCACAAGTTCGGACGCAGTCTCGTGGCAAGGTTCCTACTATGGTTTCCGGGACTTGCTCCTTGAGCCTCACCTCCCTAGCGGAATGCTTCCTCGCTATTTCATTGCGGGGTCTTCTCCAGCTGGCATCGAGACTGCTTGCCTGGTAGGAGATGTGGCCGTCACTCATCCGGGCCCATGGACGGAGTTTGAAACCGAGTTCATCAATCCCATTCGAAGTCGCTCGCGCCAGGCCGAACTTGCGGTGCGCGTCGGCATTATCGCCAGGCCTACGAAGGATGAGGCGTGGGTAGTTGCCCGAGAACGATTCCCGACGACCCGGAGCGGTCAGCTACAAACGGTAATCAAGACGCGGGCCGAATCACATTGGGTTCGGAGCCTGGCTCAGCATGCACTTCAGCAAGAGACATACGACGAAGTCCTCTGGCTGGGAGCATACGGCGCGGGTCAAGCCTATGAGCACACGAGACGAGTCTTCTCCGGGTTAGTGCGGGCGCAGGGCACCGTCCGGTGAAGAGCGGGAATCGCTTCCTCGAACTGATCGAGGACATGCCTCGCGACGCCCGATGCCGGGCCGTGCCCCAGTATCACATCGAACTTTCGGGCTATCGTGTAAATTTCCACAGCTCGGAAGGTGACCTCGATGCGCTCCGCACCTTCTACCGTCCGTACTATGAACTTCGTTCGGGCATCGTGCCCGATGCCCACCTCTTGGTGGTCGCCCTCGTTTCCGCTGGGACATCCGAGCTGCGTCCCTCGGTGACCGACATGCGGGTTTACCTACAACCGTCCGAGGCTGTCTTCCATAATCGCCGGTATTCGCTCTACATCCGACCAACTACCAATATTCAAGTTCTCGTCGATCGATCTGAGCGACGCATCATCGTCCGTGCCGGCAATCCGGTGGAGAGCAATCTCCAGATGCGGACGCTGGTTCGTGACCAGATACTTCGGCAGATCGAGAAACCCGACGGCAGTGTAGTTTTCCACGGTTCCGCTGTGCAGAAGGAGGGGATGGGCATTGCCTTTATGGGTCCGCGGAACGCCGGCAAGACTACGTCGCTCTTGTCGTTTATGGCCTATCAGCACTACGACTTTTTGTCGGCCGACCGGGTGAAGCTTCGATCCGAAGCTGGCGGTATCGCGATGGTCGGTATGCCTGCTCGATGCAACATCACTCGCGTAGCCCTGGAACGTGATCCGTTCCTCAAGCCCATCCGCGAAAGGCTGCACGTCGCCTATGACTTTGAAGGTAAGTCACTGATCGAGATCGGCCCCATCATTGAGCTCGCCGGGGTTCGGCACGTGGCAGGAGCATGGCTCCGGGTGATCGTCTTTCCGGAGTTGCGTGAAGACCACGTTGGACTAGATGTTGATGTCTTGAATGATCCCGAGGAGGTCAAGCAACAGCTTGAAGCGAACGTGATGGAGGGGACCACTCTGGACAAACACGTACACTGGCTTCACTACTTCCCCGACAAGCGAGGTGACCTGCAGACTCGAACCCAGACAGTAACCGCCGCGGTCGCTCGAACCGTTCGATTCCTGCGCGTGCGGGCATCACACGGCCGATACGCAGCTGCGGTGCACTCGGGCGCATTTGATCCTTGGAGCTTCGTCTCTTAACTTCAGTCTGCGAACTCAAGTGAACCATCCATCCTAGTCTTCTCAAGTGTGACCCCGAAAACCAGTATTGCCAGGGTCAGCCAGCCCAGGCCGACGCCAACCTCCATCCCGAGGCTCCCCACAACTGCAGCCACCGGGCTCCCGCTGAGCAACGCCCGGATTGCGTTGAGACCATGAGTGAGCGGCAAGAGGTTCGCCAACGTCTGCAGCCAACCCGGCAGGAAGGTGACTGGAACGTTGACTCCGCAGATTGACATCATCGCGAGATACGTGATGTTGAATGCTAAGTTGCGGACGCCAATCCTTTGGAGAACCAGAGCGGCGAGGAATGCGCCAAACATGTAGGTGGTCGCGGCTACCACGACCAGCAAGGGCGCCACGAGGAGGACATTGGGCCATCTCATTGGCAGCCGGAAGAGAAGGCCGACTCCATAGAACGCAATGCTTGAGATGAGCGCTCCGTCCACTACCCACTGGACGCTTCGGCCGAGTAGCACCGGCAAGGCACTTGTGGGAGCCGCGATCAGCAGAGACAGCGTTCCCGCTCGCCGCTCCCAGGTGGTCTACGAGATAACCAGTAAGGCCGAGATTGATGCGAGCATCGTGGTGTTGCCGATTAACAGGTAGTACGTTCGCTCGTGTGATCTCAGGAGACTGCCAACAAACGCGAAGAACACTACCTGCGCAAGGACGCGGACGAGCCACCCCGACAGCCAGGTTCTCCAGGTATAGGCAGCCCGGAAGTCCTGAATGCCAACGAGGGCAGCGTAACGAAGAGTCCGCAGCGTATTGCTTATCCCCTTCATGCCATGGCCACCGTTCCCAGACCACGAGCCCGTGTCACCAGCCGGTTGAGAAGGAGCCAGCCAAGAACGAGACTCCCTACTCCAAGTCCGAGAATCATTCCAACGCGAAACGGGACGGCCCCCACCGGGCGGGATAGCAGGCTATCGCGGAGCAAATCAGATGCCCAGGAAAGGAACACAACCTGCGTGATCGGCCGAAGCCAACTCGGGAGATAAGCAGTGGGCACAAGGACGCCTCCGAGAACGTAGAACGGGTAGCTGAGCGAATTCTGAAAAATCCGCGCACCACGTTGAAGGACGAAGATCGCCGACATGATGAGCGCAGTCCCAGCCATGGCCAGCGTCGTGGCTGCCAGCGTAAGAAAGAAGACCCCGGGATGCCGTATTGACAGAGTCACGCCGAAGACGAGGCGGGACACCACCAACACCTCCAGGAAGGCTCCCAGGCCACAGACCGTGACCGTGGTAATACGGGCAAAGACAACTAGCGGAAAGGCCGTTGGAGTCACTAGCAGAGACTCGAGGACCTGCGCGGCTCGGTCGCGCTCGACGATTTCACCCGACACAAAGAGGGCCATGGCCCAGAGTGCGATCAGTACGGGGGCGAGCAGCGCGTAACCCAAGAGATCGAGTCGGCCCGCGTATTTCACCATCCACAGAAACATGACTGTGTACAGAGGTACGGTTGCGAGAACCATCAGATCGTCCGGAATTCGGGCGCTCAAGCGAAGCTGCAGCTGACAAGCCGCCAGAAACGGCCTCATGTTTGCGGTTCTCTCCGGCCAATGACTTCTAGGTACACCTCCTCCAGGCTAGGGAGCGATGTACTTAGGGTCGTGACACCTGCTCCGATGAGATACTCGAGAACTGCTTTCGTGGCGCCCGCGGCACCGGTATCGATCCGCGCAGTTCCGTCTCCGTTAATCGTGATGCTTCGAACCCCATCAATTTTGTGGACGCGTTCGAGCACCGCGGGCGCGGCGCCGCCCACTACGATCCGCTCATAGCGCGTGATCCAGGTGGCCAGAGTCTTGGGCCGTTCCACGGCGATGAGCCGGCCACGGTCAATCAGCGACACCCGATCGCACAGTAACTCGGCCTCGATCATGTCGTGCGTCGCAAGCAGAATTGTACGATTCTCCGCCTGCAGCTCTCGAACCAGAGTCCGGAAATCTCGAGACGCGATCGGATCCATTCCCGCTGTCGGCTCGTCAAGAAACAGGACGCGAGGGTCTCCCATCAGCCCACGCGCCAGGTGGAGACGTTGTTTCATGCCGCGCGAGAACGTTTCGACCCGTGCATCCGCTCGATCCGCGAGGCCCAGACGCTCCAGCAGTTTGTCGGCTCGGCGGCGGCTCTCAGTCTCTGGGATGTTGTAGAGCGCGCCCCAGTAACGCAGGTTCTGTCTGGCGGTCAGACGCTGATACAGGCCGCGCTCGCCACCAAACACAATACCGATGAGTGGCCGAACGAGACGAGTCTCACGCACAACATCGTGCCCAAGGATGCTTGCCGTTCCCGAGGTCGGAAGTAGCACGGTGGACAGGATTCGTATCAGAGTCGTCTTACCGGCTCCGTTCGGTCCCAACAAACCATGCACTTCCCCTTCCTCGATGCGGAGCGTGACCTGGTCAAGCGCTACTACCCGGTGAGCATCCGAACGGGGCCTGCCGGATTGAAATACGCGGGTAACGCCGTCGACGGCGACGGCGACTATGGCTGGCCCCTCCCAGCAAACAACCCGAGGCTCGGCAAACTCCTCTTTGCGCTGGCCGGCGGGCAATTCGGCTGCACCATCAGTGACCACGTAACCACTATTTGTGCACCCAAGGCGGCTGTAGGAGACTCCCCTCTTGGCGTGCAGGACCGACCCAACATTGGTGACGACGGGAAACGATCATGCTACACTCTAGGCGTTCACCCGACACAGGGAGGTGATGCTATGGATCGGTACCACTGTGTCATGTTGCGGCCAAGGATTGCCCGCAAGCCACGGTGAACAGCCCGCCCCGGTCCGCCGATGGGGCTGGGCCGGGGCACTTCTTCATGGGCACGTCCAAATCCCCTGGGTAGCAGAGTAACCGTCATTAGATTTGCGTTCGGGCTTCGCCCGAGGGTGGGACGGTGGGGAGCGCGACACTGGAGGCAGCTAACGAGATCCTGCGTCGGGCATACGGCCCGGTTATTGATGCTCTACTGAGTCGGGCCAGTGATGAGGGGGAAATCCTCACTTCGGAGTCCGCGGCTGCGCTGGCGTTTCGGACAATGCACCCCATCAGCCACAAAGACGAATGGTACGTGCCCGCCATCGACGGGATGGACGCCTTGAAACTGCTTGAACGCCTCACCTCGCGCACCGCTCGGGTGCGCTGCCCCGCAAGAAATGAACTTCTTTCGAGGGGGCTCAAGGATGCCGGGTGGCATCTGCTCGGGCACGTGACTGCTAAGGCGCTCTCTGCTCGCCAGCCCACTGCTGACGACGGCATCCGACCGGCCACCTCAGACGATGATGATTTCGTGCGGCGGCTTCTCACGGAGGCTATCATCGGCGGGCTTGCGCCCCTTGAGAAGATCGACGCCAGTGCCGTATCCGGATATGTTGTCGCGACCTATACGCCCGTCCAATCAATGACGCGCCACAGTCTTGTGCTCTGGCACGATGGCGAACGAGTCGGACACGCCACTTGGGAAGAGAGCGTCTGGGACGAGATCTCAGGAGAGGAAAGTGAACTCATCGACATCTTTGTCTTACCGACTTATCGTGGAATGGGCGGCGCCCATCGTCTGTCGCGGGAGGTCGAGGCCCGCTGCATAGCCGCCGGCGGGAGCCGACTTACGGGAACCGTCGTCGAGCAACCCGGGTCTCAGGCCTTACTTGCCTCACTAGTCAGAGCCGGGTGGGTTAGAGACCATGAGTTCTGGGTCCGTTTCGGTTGACAGCGGGGAGGATGGGACATCAAATCTCTCTTCCAGAAGGTTTCCCATACCCGATGGGCTAATTGGACCGATCGCGCAAAGGACCGGTCGTGCGAGGAGATTATGCGCGACGTTGGCAACCGCTTGCGCGTCAACTGCCTCGAGTTCGGCAAGGTCCTCGTCGATCCCATGAGAACGCGCTCCCAAAAGGAAATGCCGACCAAACCGCATGATCGCCTCGTCGGTTCGCTCCCAGTCGAGAAAGCGCCGACCACGAAGGTAGCGAATTGAGCGAGCCACTAGGTCGTCGCTAAACTGACCATTCCGCCCATCTGCCAGTATGTCGAGGGCACAGCGGACTGGACGATCGCGCAATTCAAGCGGTATGAGTGCCGTGGGTAGCCCGGCGAGGATCGCGCTGAGGACCTCTACGGCCGGGCGGTTAGGATCGCCATAGCTCACCCCACGCGCTGCAAGCAGCACATGAACCACGGGACTCTGCCGTTCATGGACGAGGATCGGGAGGAGCGGCTCGCTGGGAGGTGATGCCCTCCGCCAAGCGGTCTCCGGCCCCCGTGTGCTATCCCGGCCCAGCGTTGTCTCGCCCAGGCGTTCGACGGCTTCCTGGTGATCTACTGGGCCGACGATAGCGACGGCCATGGCCGCCGGCCTATATCGGTCACGATGGTAATCCGCCAGGCTGCCACGAGTGAGTCGTAAGACCGAGTCACTACTCCCATAGGCAGGTTGGGCTAGGCTGTGTCCCGGAAACAGGGCCTCATAGATGAGGTCGTATATGGCATCGTTCGGAGTGTCGAGACTCTGAGCGATTTCCTGAAGGACTACGGTTCTCTCTGGCTCGACCTGATCAGCAGGCAGTGAGGGATCCATTACCAGATCGGCGACCAGATCGATTGCCAGGCCCAATTCCGATTGCGGTACTCTGGCATAGCAACAGGTGTACTCACGGCTTGTGAAGGCATTGAGCTCCCCCCCAACTTCCTCGATCGAGTGACTTATGGCGACGCGATCGCGTCGTCCAGTCCCCCGAAACAGGAGATGCTCAAGGAAATGCGAGCTTCCCAACTGAACCGGGCTTTCGAATCGTGAGCCTGTTTCCACCCAACAGGAAACTGTTACGGAACGAGCATGTGTTCTTTCGGTGGCGACACGCAGGCCATTAGGAAAGGTGAATACCTCCATAGTGCCCTACGAAATTGTAAATTAGTGGACCGACAGCCTACGCTTACCTTATCTTCGGCCGTGACCATGCTCCGTTGGAGGTGGCGCTCCCGAGCTACCGATGGCAAGAGGTTTCATGTCGGATCGGCTGATCAAGCCCCATGGGGGAACGCTGGTCGATCTCATGGTTGGCCGTGCTCGAGCGGCGGAGATCACGGCATGCCTATACGACTCGCGGTCCTGGGACCTGACTCCTAGGCAACTTTGCGACCTCGAACTACTGCTCACCGGGGGTTTCTCCCCCCTGCGAGGCTTCTTAGGCAGGAGCGACTACGAGTCGGTGTGCCAACATATGCGCCTTTCGGACGGCACGCTGTGGCCCATTCCAGTGACTCTGGACGTGCCGGATGAGGTTGCGGCCGGCCTGAGTCCCGGTGAGATCCTAGCCCTGCGCGACCCCGAAGGCGTCGCGCTGGCCGCCTTGCGCATTACCGAAATCTGGAGGCCCGACCTGAAGGCGGAGGCGGAAGCCGTCTTCGGCACACTCGACATCGGCCATCCGGGGATCGACCATCTCCTCAGCCGCACCCATCCGTGGCACGTGGGCGGCACCCTGGAAGGCCTGCAGGTACCGGTTCACCACGACTACGGCGAGCTGCGCCACACCCCGGGGCAGCTGCGCGCTGAGTTCGAACGGCGCGCTTGGCATCGGGTGGTCGCCTTTCAGACCCGCAACCCCATGCACCGCGCGCATCTGGAGCTTACGGTGCGTGCCGCAAAGGAGGTGGGCGGCAGCCTGCTCGTGCACCCCGTCGTCGGGATGACGAAGCCGGGCGACGTCGACCACTACACTCGCGTGCGCTGCTACCAGGCGATCATGCCCAGCTATGCA
>VBID01000113.1 GCA_005880615.1 Chloroflexota bacterium | reverse complement strand
CCCCCATGCCTCGCAGCAGCGTCTCCTTGGTGACCGGTTCCCGCTCCAGGGTGAGGGTGGGGTCCTCGTCGACCAGCTTCACCAGCGCGGCGTTGACCTTTTCTTCGTCCGCCTTGTTCTTGGCCATGGCGGCGGCGGTGAACACCTGCTCCGGATATTCGATGGCCGGCAGCTTCACCGGATGCTCGCGGGCAGCCAGCGTATCCCCCGTGGCCGTGCCCTGCAGCTTGCTAATGGCGCCAATGTCCCCGGCGGAAATCTCGGTCGACGGCTCCAGGGCCTTCCCCTTCGGGTAGCCGATGGTACCCAGGCGTTCGGGCTGCTCGCGAGTGGCGTTGACCACGCCCTGGTTGGCCGTCAGCGTCCCGGCGGTTACCTTCACATAGCTGATGCGTCCCACAAACGGATCCGCCGTGGTCTTGAAGACCAGGGCGGCCAGCGTGCCGGCCGGGTCGACCTGCGGCGGCGGGAGGAGCGTGACCATGGCGTCCAGCAGCGTGCTGATCCCGACCAGCTTGCCAGCCGAGGCGCACAGGACGGGGACGATGTGTCCGGCCGCCACCCCGCTTGCCAGGGCGGTGGTCACCTCCTCGTCGCTGAGCTCGCCGGTCTCAAGGTAGCGCTCGACCAGCTTGTCGTCGGTCTCGGCCGCCGCCTCGACCAGGGAGTTACGGCGCTGCTCCAGCTCGGCCGCCAGGTCCGCCGGCACATCGACCGGACGGGCCCGCCCGTGATCGTCAAACTCCCAGGCCTTGCGCGTGAGCAGGTCGACCATGCCCCGAAAGCCGGCCTCGGCGCCGATGGGCGCCTGGATCGCCACCGGGCGCGGCGTGTAGTCCCGCAGGCTGTCGAGGGCCTTGCCGAAGTCGGCGTTCTCCTTGTCCATCCGGTTGATCACTACCAGCGTGGGCATCTGCCGCGCCCGCAGCTGCTCCCAGGCCAGGTCCGTCCCGACCGCCCGGCCGCCGGTGGCGCTGACCACCAGCAGCGCTCCCTCGGCCGCATGTAGCGCGCCCACCACGTCGCCCACGAAGTCGACGAATCCGGGCGTGTCCAGCAGGTTGATTTTGTGGTCGTGCCAGGTCAGATGGGCGATCCCGGTGCCAATGGAGATCTTCCGCTTGGCTTCTTCGGGCTCGAAGTCCAGGATGCTGGTGCCGGCCTCCGGCTTGCCCAGGCGCTCGGTGGCGCCACCGGCAAAGAGCATGGCTTCGGCCAGCATGGTCTTGCCATCGTGGCTATGTCCGACCAGCGCGACATTTCGGATCCGGTCGGGGTTCAGCTTACCCATCCGCCTCCCAGTCCCTTCGCTGCTACGATAGCCGATCGCGTGGGCCGGTTCGATGCGATCAGGGAAGCGGCGCCAGAGGAATGATGTCGACCTCGGCCCCGGCCGGGACCGACCCCGTCCCTTGGGGCACGACGATCAAGCAGTTGGCCTCAGCCATCGACCGCAGGACGTGGGAGCCCTGGTCACCGGTGAGACGAACGGCGAGGCCGCTCTCGGTGCGGCGGGCAATGCCCCGGAAGTAGTGCTCGAGGTGTGGGGGACCGGCCAGCGGTTCGTCCGTGATCGCCCGTTGCCGGGGCCGGAGCAGGTCCGTTCGGCCTTGTAGTTTCAGGATGGCAGGCCGCCCGAAGAGCTCGAAGCCAACCAGCGCGGAAACCGGGTTGCCAGGCAGGCCGATCAGCGGCACACCTGCCACCGAGCCGAAAGCGAGCGGCTTGCCCGGCCGAAGGGCGACCTGCCAGAAGTCCATGCTGTCGCGCTCTTCCAACAAGCGCCGCACCAGGTCATAGCTCCCCATCGAAACCCCGCCGGTGGTCACGATCAGATCGACGGTGCTGGCCCTGGCCAGGCCGGCCTCCAGTGCATCGCGGTCGTCTTTGGCTACCCCGGCATCGACTACGACCCCGTGGGTCTCTTCGATGGCAGCCCGCAGTGTGTAGCGGTTGGTGTTGGTAATCTGCCCCGGCCCCAGCGGCTCGCCGGCGGGGCGCAATTCGTCGCCGGTGCTGAGCAGCAGCACCCGGGGGCGCCGAACGCATCGGACGGTCGCGCGGCCGGCGGAGGCGATCACCCCCACCAGGCCAGGGGTCACAACCTGGCCAGCGCGGGCGACCAGGTCGCCGGCCCGCAGGTCGGTCCCCGGATGGCGCACGCTGGCTCCCGCTTCCACGGCGACCCGAATTTCGACCTGGTGGTCTCGCTCCTGTGTGTCCTCGACCCGGACGATGGCGTCCGCGCCCTCGGGCAGCATGGCGCCGGTCATGATGCGGAGCGCGGTCCCGGTAACCACGCTGGATGGCGGCGGATAGCCGGCCTGGACCTCGCCAATCACGCGCAGTGCGATAGGACGGTCCGGCGTAGCCGCGCGAATATCGGCAGAACGCAGCGCGTAGCCGTCCATGGCCGAGTTCGCGAAGGGGGGCACATCCCAGGCCGAGGTGATGTCCTCGGCCAGCACCCACCCCGTGGCCGATTCGAGCGAGATCTGTTCGGGCTCGAGGGTCGCGATCTTCGCTAGGATGCGGTCGCGGGCCTCCTGGACGGTTAGCACGCGCTCAGCGTATCGCGATGGCAAGCGCGTCGAGGAGCCTAGGCGCTTACCGGTCGTTCCAGTGGCTGGTCTCGAACTCGGGCGTTCCGCCTTCGCCGTCGGTGACCACGTTCTGGTGGAAGCGGGCGGCCACCATCTGGTAGGCCATGGCTCGCGGGATCCCCAGCTTGACCAGCGCCTTGACCTCGTCGGCCATCACCTTGTCGCGGGCTGCCTCGATGGCGGCGATCACATCGTCAATGGCCGAGTGCACTTTGGCGGCCGGTGCTCCGGTCTCCGCCACCGGCTCCTCCGGGAGCTCAGCTGGCTTGACTTCTTTGGCTTTGGCCGCCTTTCCGTCTTTGGACTCTCTGGGCATGGGACTCCTCACGATAATAAACGTGCTCTCGGAGTCATACCCGTTCGCCGGCAGCGGGAAACCGCCGGTTTGAGTTGCTCCAGGGCCTTCCAGGATCGAATTGCAGGCCCGGAAAGCCGATGCTAGCGTGTGCTCATGAATCAGGCCGCCCGCTTGCGCAGGCTGCTGATGATCCTATCCCTTTCCACGGCCCAGCCCGGCATCCGGCCCGCCGGGTTGGCGGAGTCTCTCAAGGTCAGCGAGCGCACCATCTTCCGCGACCTGGCGGAGCTGCAACGGCTGGGGTTTCCGGTCGCCTTTGGGAACGGGTACCCCTCCCAGCAGGAGCTCTTTCAGCGCCGCATTCCCCGACCGCTTTCGCAGGTGGTGGCCGACCTGGTCGACCAGCAGCTTGAGGTGGCCCGCAAGAAGCTCCCCGAGGCAGAGGCCGAGGCCATCCTGGCCGGGGCAGCCCAGTATCTTCCCTACGAGGCGGCGGAAGCGGTGAGCCGGGCGGTGGCGGAGAGCCGCAAGCACCTTCAACACCCTTCCTGAGTCCTACAATGGTGCCCACCGGTCGGCTAGCTCAGTTGGTTAGAGCGCTTGGTTCACATCCAAGAGGTCGAGGGTTCGAGTCCCCCGCCGACCATTTCCCCCTTCGTACCGCCGGGCAATGCCTCCCTTGATCCGAAACTGGAAGAGCGGCCGTTCGGCGGCTCTCGTCGCTGCTGCTCTGATGCTGACAACGTGTGTGTCACGGACGTCTGCGGTCATCCCGCCACGTCCAGGGAACAGTCCAACGAGTTCCTCGACGCCTTCTGCATCTCCATCGCCATCAGCCAGCCCCACACCTTCTCCGTTCACCTGCGCTGGGTACGTTCCGCCTTCCATCGCGCCCGAAGGAAACCTCCCGTGGCCGCGCCGATCCGCGGCTTTCATCTACGACAAGGCGACCGACCAGACCATTCTCTTCGGCGGCGATGCGGGTCAGTCGGCTGGAGAGATCCCGAACGACACGTGGATCTGGAACGGTGCTGCCTGGAGTCAGACCCACCCCGCCACCGCCCCTCCGTGTTGGCGTTCGGGCACAACGTCGGCCTTCGACGATGCCACCGGACAGGTCGTCTTGTTCGGCGGGCAGGGCCCGCCCCAGGTTCTCGGACCGTCGTACCCGGGATGGTTCAAAGCGGACACATGGACCTGGAATGGCACCAACTGGAGTTTGCGAGACACCCCCACCATTCCTGGTGAGCGAAGCTGGGGGGCTATGGCTTTCCTGCCAGGCACCGAGAGGCTCGTCATGTTCGGTGGATTCGGCGCCTCGAACCCATCACTCGGCGATACCTGGTTGTGGGATGGACAGGACTGGGGACAGTTATCGTTTACGGAGCCAACACCACCAAGTCGAAGCAGCGCCACTCTGGCCTACGACGGTCACCGGTTGATTCTGTTTGGGGGGCTGCACATAAGCAACGGCCCTACTCCGGCTGGGACGCCCCTCAATGACACCTGGGCCTTCGACGGCACACACTGGCAGCAACTCCATCCACCGAGCAGCCCACCCGCTCGAAGCCTGGCGGGGCTTCTGCAGCAAGGACCTAATGGCGTGGTGATCGCCGGCGGTTTTAGTGAGACGGCGCAGGCCGGCACGTATTACAACGACATGTGGCGGTGGGACGGCTCGAACTGGGCGCGCTTGCCCGTCGCGATGCCAGGTCCCGCCAACCGCTATCTCTTCATGACCACGCAGGACACGCGCCGGGGCGTCGGGCTGTTGTTTGGAGGGAAGGCTGGCGGCGGTGGGGCCGAGCTTAACGACCTCTGGGCGTGGGACGGAAACGCCTGGCGCGCGCTGCCCTGAATCGGGGCCGAGCCGTTGGCGGAGGTGGTCATGCGTGAATCCGCTACCGTTGGTTGCCGGATGACCGGATCATGACCGAGCCCAGTACTAGGGGGGCCCTGCTTCTGTTCGGCGAGACTTATCACCATCCGAACCTGCTGTACAAGACAGGGTTCCTCGCGCCGGATCCGATCATCTACCTCGAGCAGGATGGCAAAGGCGTGCTCTACACCAACGTGATGGAATTCGAGCGGGCCAAAAAGCAGAGTCGAGTGTCCGAGGTCCATCACTTCTTCGAGTTGCCCTCGGCCAGGCAGTGGGCCACGGCGTCGACCGAGCTGGAGGGCTTCGCCGGAACCATCAAGGAGATCCTGCAGGCTCATGGGGTCGATGACGTGGCGGTGGAGCCGACCTTCCCAGCGTTCCTGGCCGACCGCCTGCGCGAAGCCGACGTGGCGGTCCATCCCCGACCCGACCTGTTCACCGAGCTGCGCCGGCGCAAGCGCCCGGATGAGGTGGAGACGATCGCGCAGGTGCAGGCGGCGGGCCTTGAGGGCCTGCGGGCCGCGATTCGATTGATCGCGCAGAGCCAGCCGGACGGCCAGGGC
>VBID01000036.1 GCA_005880615.1 Chloroflexota bacterium | reverse complement strand
CGTTCGACGGTCATCAGGTCGGTGACCTTTACGGTCCCCACCTCGGCCACCCGGCCCAGGTCGTTGCGCCCCAGGTCCACCAGCATCACGTGCTCGGCCCGCTCTTTCTCGCTGGAGCGCAGCTCGGCCTCCATCCGCTGGTCGTGCTCGGGGTCGCGTCCGCGGCGGCGAGTGCCGGCGATGGGACGGTAGCGCAGCTGGCGCCCTGCGACGGTCACCAGGATTTCGGGCGAGGTGCCCAGCACGGTGAGCTCGGGCAGCCGCAGGAAGTACATGTAGGGCGACGGATTGACCGTGCGCAGCACGCGATAGATATCGAATGGGTCCGTCGACACCGGCGACTGGAAGCGCTGCGCCACCTGCACCTGGTAGATGTCTCCCGCCAGGATGTACGCCTTGGCCCGCTCCACCGCGGCGAAGAACTCCTCGCGGGATCGCTGCCCGACGGCGTCCATCGTCCCGCCCGGCCGCGGCGCCCGCAGCGGCCGGAGCTGCACCGGTTGGGTGAGGCGCGCCTCCAGGGCGTCCAACCGCTCGGCGGCGGCCCGGTAGGCGGCCTCCAGCGGCCCGGGCCGTACGTGGGTGATCAGCTTCAGGCGATGCTGCACGTGGTCGAAACAGACCAGCGTGTCGCTGATCAGGAACACCCCGTCGGGTACCCCCAGGGGGTCCGAGTCCGGAAGCGGGACGCGCTCCAGGTAGCGGGCGGCTTCGTAACCGAGGTAGCCAACCGCGCCGCCGCAGAAGCGGGGCAGGCCGTCGGACGGCTCGGCCCGAAAACCGGCCAGGTATCGCTGCAGCGCGTCCAGGGGATCGCGCCCCGGCAAAACCTGGGAGCCCGATTCGTTGGCGAGCCGCGCGGTGCCATCCCGGATCGTGATGACGGCCATCGGGTCCGACGCCACGAAGGAGTAGCGGCCCAGCCGCTCCCCTCCCTCCACGCTCTCCAGCAAATAGGCCGGTCCGTCCGCGGCCAACGCCGCAAACGCGGACACAGGGGTCAGGGCGTCGGCCAGCGCCTCGCGGAAGACGGGGACCATGGGCGCTCGCTCGGCCCGCACTCGGACCTCGTCGAGCGTGAGCGAGAGCACCTCAGGCGGTGGCGGCGATCTTCTCCAGGACCCCGCGCATCCGGCGCACCCCCTCCTCGATCTGCTCCACCGAATTGGCGTAGGACAGCCGGATGAAGCCCTTCCCCATCTCGCCGAAGGACGTCCCCGGCAGGACGGCCACGCCGCCTTCGTACAGCATCCGGTCGGCCAGCTCGCGCTCGTTCTGCCCGGTGCCGGTGATGTTGGGGAAGACGTAGAAGGCGCCCAGCGGTTTGTGGCAGCGCACTCCGGGGATGGCGTTCAGGCGGGCGACGACCACGTCGCGCCGGCGCTTGAACTCCGTCACCATGGCCTCCACGGCCCTGTCCGATTGGGGCGAGGAGAGCGCTTCAATGGCCGCCATCTGGGTGAAGGCGGCCGCGCAGGAGCTGCTGTTGATCATCAGCGTCTCCATCCGCTGGGCCAGGGGCAGGGGTGCCACCGCGAACCCGAGCCGCCAGCCGCACATGGCGTAGGCCTTGCTCAAGCCGTCGGAGTAGATGGTGCGATCCACCATCCCCGGCACGCTGAGGATGGAGGCGTGATGGCCGTCATACGTGATCTGCCCGTAGACCTCGTCGGAGAGCACGTAGAGGTCGTGACGCTGGGCCAGCTCGGCGATCGCTTCCAGGTCCTTGTGCGAGAGCACGCCGCCGGTCGGGTTGTGGGGCGCATTGATCACGATCAGGCGCGTGCGCGGCGTGATCTTGCTCTTCAACTCTTCCACGTCCAGGCGGAAATCGTTCCGCTCGCGCAGGGCGATGGGCACCGCCTTGCCCCCAGCCATGGTCACCAGCGACTCGTAGATCGGGTAGCCGGGGTCGGGCACGATCGCCTCGGTCCCCTCGTCGATGAGCGCCAGGATGGTGAACAGGAGGACGTTCTTGGAGCCGGGCACCATGACCACCTGCTCGGGCTGCACGTCGACCTCGTAGGTTCGGCGGATCCAGTCGGCCACCGCCTGGCGGGCCGGCATCAGCCCGCCGGCGGGCGTGTAGTGGGTGAAACCGTCGCGGATGGCTTTCTGGGCCGCCTCCACGATGTTGGGCGGCGTGGGGAAATCGGGCTCGCCAATCTCCAGGTGGACGATGTTCTTGCCCTGGGCTTCCAGCTTGCGCGCCTTGGCCAGCACCTCGAACGCGGTCTCCGTGCCCAGGTTTTCCATGCGATGCGCCAGCTTGAGCGGCATCAGAATTTCACCGTGAAGGGCGGCAGGTCGCCCCGGAACGGCAGCCAGTGCACGCGCACGTCTTGAATGCGAGCCGATCGGGGACCCTGGCGGAGCGCCGCCAGAAACAGGTCCAGGTCCTCTGGGCGGCCTTCGGCCTCCACCTCCACCGCGCCATCGTAGCGGTTGCGTACCCAGCCGTGAAGGCCCAGCTGGATGGCGCGCCGCTCGGCGAAGAAACGAAAGCCGACGCCCTGGACGTCGCCCAGGATCTCGGCCCGAAAGCGCTTGGGCTCAGCCTTCGGCGACGGCGACGACGGAGACGCGTTGGGGGGCATCAGCGATGGCTTTGAGCGTGTGGCGAACGACGGGTAGGTAGGTCTGGGCCAGCTGCCGGGCCGATTGTTCGGTGGGGGCGGCGATGATCAGTCGGTCCCGGTCCAGGTACCAGCAAGTGGCGGTGGCCTGCCATAGGTACCAGGCGCTGTCCGGCAGGTTCAGGCTCAGGAGGACCTGCAGCTCCCGCCAGACCTGCCTTGCCTCCACTGCGATCCATCCTATACCTCTGCCCAGAGCCCGACAAGGGTCCTACCATGAGCCATGCGGGAGAACCCGCAACCCCCAACATAAAGAGATGGGACTGACCAATGAGCTGAAATCGCGAGCCCGGGAGCTCGGATTCGTGGCGGTCGGCGTCACCAGCGCCGACCCCTTTAAGGAAGCCCAGCAGGCCTCCATCGAGCGGACCGGAGCCGGCCTGATGGACGGACTTGGCTGGTGGAGCCGGGAGCGGGCCGAGAGCAGCGCCGAGCCCCGGCGGCGAACCCCGGCGGCCCGTAGCGTGGTGGCCCTCGCCTTCCCCCACCCGGTCCCACCGACCGGCGGGACGGCGGACGGCGGTCCCCGCGGCCGGATCGCCGGCTACGCACTGGGCCGCGACTACCACGAGCTGCTGGAGGAGCGGATGGCGCCCCTCGTCGATCTGCTGAAGGAGCGCGGCGCGGCCAAGACGTACGTCGACCATGGCTGGATGCTGGACCGGGCTGCCGCCGCCCGAGCCGGGCTGGGCTGGCTGGGCAAGAACACCAACCTGCTGGTGCCCGGCCACGGCTCCTACGTCCTGCTGGCCGAGATCGTGACCGCGGCCGAGCTCGATCTCGACCAGCCGCTGAAGAAGACCTGCGGCAGCTGCGACGCGTGCCTGCGCATCTGTCCCACCGGCGCGTTGGTCGCACCCGGCGTGCTCGATAACCGCCGTTGCATCGCCTTCTGGACCATCGAGCACAAGGGCGTGATCCCGGTCGAGATCCGGCCCCTGATCGGCGACTGGGTCTTCGGCTGCGACCTGTGCCAGGAGGTCTGCCCCATCAATCGCTCGGCGGCGGCGCCCGACCCGCAGGCGCTGGCCGCCTACCGGGCGCTGACCAATCACCGGCCGCTGCTCGAAGAGCTGCTCACGCTTGACGAGACGGCCTTCCGGGTGCGCTTCCGGGGCACCGCCATCTGGCGCACCCGTCGCAGCGGCTTGCTGCGAAACGCCTGCGTGGCGCTGGGAAACATCGGCGACCGCGACGCCATCCCCGCCCTGGGTCGGGCGCTCGCCGATCCAGAGCCTTTGATCCGCGGCCATGCCGCCTGGGCGCTGGGGCGGATCGGCGGGGCCGGCGCCCGCCGTCAGCTGGACGCGGTGCTCAGGCGCGAGCCCGAGGCCTGGGTGCGCGCCGAGGCCGAGATGGCGCTCGAGGCGTGCGGGTCGCTCGTGTTCCGGTGACCGGCGTGGAGGCCTTGCCCTCCTCGGCCCGCGCCAGCATGAAAAGCAGGTCGGACAGCCGGTTCACGTAGCGCAGCACCTCGGGGTTGGGCAGCATCCCTGCTTCCTGCACCGCCACGATCCGCCGCTCGGCACGCCGGCACACGGTGCGGGCCACGTCCAGGGCCGCCGCCGCGCTAGTCCCACCCGGGATCACGAAGCCATCCGCGAGCGGCACCACGGCCTCCAGCCGGCCGATTTCGTCCTCCAGCTGTTGAGTCATCGCCTCGGTCACCACCAGGAAATGCTTCCGCAGGGTGTCGTACTCGCTGGCGTCGGTGGCCAGCTCGGCCCCGACCGTGAACAGCTCGCGCTGAACGCGCAGGATGGTCGACCGGCGCGTGTCGTGGCGGGTCAGCGCCCGGGCTAACCCCAGCGCCGAGATGGTCTCGTCGACGGCGCCGTAGGCTTCGGTGCGCAGGTCGGTCTTGCTCACCCGGCCGCCATAGAGGAGACCGGTCTGGCCGCGGTCGCCGGTCTTGGTGACGATGCTCTTGCGAGGGTTAGACGGCACCGCGGGTGAGCAGCTCCTTGGCCCACGCCTGGAGGACCTTGCGGTGGGTGCTGAAGGCCAGCGGCGGGAGCGAGGCGGGGTCGAACCAGCCGATCTGCTGGACCTCGTCCTGCGCTCGCGGCTCGCCAGCCGTCCGCGTCGCCCGGTACGCCAGGATGACGATGCCCTCGGTGCCCAGCATCACGTGCTGAACCGACAGCAGCGGCCCCGCTTCCACCTGCACGCCGCACTCCTCCTCGCACTCGCGGGCCATCGCGTGCTCGGGATGCTCGTCCCAGTCGACGTAGCCACCCGGCAGCCCCCACAGCCCGCGACCGGGTTCGATGTCGCGCTTGACCAGCAAGACCCGGCCCTGTTCCTCGATCAGGGCGACCACCACCAGCTTCGGGTTGCGGAAGAAGATGGTGTCGCAGTCCGGGCAAACCGGGAGCTGGCGGTTGGCGATCAGGCGGAGTTCCACTTTGTGACCGCAGCTTGGGCAGTATTCGGTCAGCGTTCGCGGATCCTCCAGCCGGCCGGCACGATCAGGGCGGCGGCGATCAGCTTGACCGCGTCGCCGATCAGGAACGGGAAGAAGCCCAGCGCCAGGACCTGGCCCCAGCCCACATAGCGCGACAGCCACGCCAGCCCGAAGACGTAAATCGCGACCTCCCCGGCGATCATGGCCAGGATGGAGCGGAGGACATCACGCGACCAGCCGCGTTCGGCCAGCCAGCCCACGATGAACGCCGCCGCTACGAACCCGGCCAGGTATCCGTAACTCGCCGGCGTGGCCCGGGCGAAGACGGGCAGCCCCACGCTGCCCTCCAGGATGTAGGTGAGCATGGTGGCGGCCCCTAACCGACTGCCGAGCAGCGCGCCCGTGAGCAGCACGGCGAACGTCTGCCCCGTGATCGGCACCGGGGTGAACGGCAGCGGAATGGCGATCTTCGCCATCAGCGCCGTCAAGAGGCTGAATCCGATGACCAACCCGATGTCGGTAAGCAGCGTCCGCTGCGGGATCCACGTCCGGACCAGCGTCGTCGACGTCGCGCGTCCCTGCATCGTTTCCCTCCCCTGGAATGTCTTCCAGAAGATTATCGAAGAAGGACTGGCGGGACGAGCTTCCGGTCTTTCAGGCAGGAGCGGTGGCGACCAGCGCCATGTCGCTTTCGTTCAGCGGGGTCGACTCCAGGGTCCGACCTTCCTTGGCCGCCGCCAGGATCTCGTCCTTATGCAGCCGGACCCGCCGCATGCCTAGCGGACACTTGAGGTACTCCGCCATCGGCTCATCGCAATAGCCCATTCGCTGGTCCCCGCATTTCGGCTGGATCGGCTTGGCCAGGTCGGGGAACTCGGCCTTCAGCGCGTTGCGGGCCTTCGCCCACATGTGGCGGATCTCCCACTGCGCCCGCCAGCAGAGGCGGAGGTCCGCGATGTGCAGGAACTCCTCGAAGTTGACCGTAAAGGTGAGGTTGGTGCTGGCCGCGTTGGGCAGCAGGAAGCGCGCGTCCTCGGCCGGCACGCCGGCCTGCAACGCCTGGTCGTACAGTTCCCCGACACGCTGCATGAAGGCGAGGTACTCCTCCCGCAGCCCGGCCCGCTCCCAGGTCTCGGGCACCACGTAGGGGAAGTCCTGGTCCTTGAAGGCGTAGTAGCGCTGCGACTGCTGATCGAAGGTGATCCCGGTGTTGTGGCGCACCAGCTGGTGGCTGGCCGCCCGGGAGAGGCCGCTGACCGCGAAGGTGAAGTAGACCTGCGTCCGGGGTGAGGAGTGGCCGCTCTTGATCTTGTCGAAGATGAACGTCTTCATCTTCTCGTCGCTGATCTTCCCGGACTCGATGTCGGCCCAGATCTGCTGCGGCGTGAACTTCGAATAGCACGTTCGGAAGGCGACGTACATGACCCGGATCGGGTCCGGCGTGTGGGTCAGGAGTTTGACGTCAACCTGGGTTTCCATGCCGGAGCCAGAACATTGTCCAACCCCAACATGTAGGTGTCAAGGACGCAGTTATACACAAGCTGTGGACAAACCGGAGCTTTAGCCTTAGATGATCGGCACGTCGGTGGCGATCTGGTCGAGGACTTC
Source organism: Chloroflexota bacterium (assembly GCA_005880615.1). Lineage (GTDB taxonomy): Bacteria > Chloroflexota > Dormibacteria > CF-121 > CF-121 > CF-121. The sequence continues at coordinate 10,668 of VBID01000036.1, read as the reverse complement.
CTGCCGGATCCAGCGGGCATCGGTCTCGCGCAGTTCTGGGTTGGCTCGGTAGGGCCGGTTCAGGCCCATCCGGCCGTGCACGATCCAGGCCCCGCCGTGCGCGTAGGCGTGCAGGTTGCATTCAAACGGCCCCTCGGGGGTGCGCCAGGCCAGGGTCCAGGTGGGCGGCCGGGGCGTGTACCGCACGGCACCCTTGCCCTCCAGCTTCTCCTGGTTGATCGTCTCAAGCAGCTCTTGGATGAACGCATCCAGGTCGGCGAGCAGCTCGGTCAGCGGCGCGCGGTAGTTCTCCACCCGTCCCTGCAGCAGAAAGTCTGATTCGCTCACCGGCATGCGGCTCATCATATCGGGACCGGTCGAGTGGCCTGGATTGCATGGCGCAGGACCTCGGCCACGCTCCACGCCTGGGCGATGCACCCAACCGGGCGGTAGGGCGGCTCCGGCTCAAGGATCTCGCTGATGCTTCCCAACCCGGCCTCGGACAGATGGGCGACGAACGTCTGCAGCAGGCCACGCACGGCGCGCGCGTTCCCGTGGAGACGAAGGTGCGCGTCGCAGTACGGACCCAGCAGCCACGGCCACACCATCCCCATGTGGTAGGCGGCGTCGCGGTGCTGCTGGTCGCCAGAGTAGGTCGCCAGGTACCGCGGATCTCCGGGATCGAGCGTGCGCAGGCCGAACGGCGTCAACAGCCGGTCTGTAACCACCGCCAGCACCTGCCGGGCGCGCGCGTCGTCGATCAACAGCGGATACGCGAGGCTGAGCGCCAGCACCTGGTTAGGCCGCAGGCTGGAGTCGTCGCCCTCTGGCCCGTCGACCACGTCATGCAGGTATCCGCCGCCCGCGTGCCAGAAGCGCTGCTGGGCCGAGGCGCTCGTCCGCTGCGCCATCACCAGGTACACGTCGGCCGGCCGGCCGCACTGCTTCCGCCAGTCGGCCAGCAGGCGCAGCGCGTTGTACCAGAGGGCGTTGATCTCGACCGGCTTCCCCCGCCGGGGCGTGACCACCCAGTCGCCGACCCGGGCGTCCATCCAGGTCAGGGCCACCCCCTCCTCTCCCCCACTCAGCAAACCGTCCGCGGGGTCCATGCGGATCTGATAACGGGTGCCGGCGACGTGCCACCGGATCACCTCCTCCAGGGGCTCGAGCGCCGCCCCCACGAAGTCCCAGTCGTCGGTCGCCATCACGTACGCGTGGATCGCCTGAAACAGCCAGAGGGTCGCGTCCATGGTGTTGTAGGCCGCCGGCTGGCCGGGAACGGGCAGGAAATTCGGCAGCAGCCCCTGGTCGAGGAAGGTCAGGTAGGTGCCCAGGATCTGCCGTGCCTCCTCGTGCCGGCCGGTGGCCAGGGTCACACCCGGCAGGCTGATCATGGTGTCGCGTCCCCATTCGTCGAACCAGTGGTAGCCCGCAATCACGCTCCGCGTTTGCGCGGCGGACCCCTGCGAATCCGTGCGGACCACGCCGAACTGACCGGCCGCCAGCACCAACTGGTGCGCCAGAGAATCGGCGGCCGGGGTGCCAGCTGCCCGGAGCCGAACGGTCTGGCTTCGCTCGGCCGCGGTGCGCGACGCCTCGACGGTGAAGCCGCGGGGAACGGGTTCGGTGCCGGCGACCAGCGCGACCGGCGCCGCCGCAAGCGGCACCTCTACTGTGCCCGGCGTGAAGAGATCCTCTTCGTCATCGAGACCACGCTCACGTTCGGCGCGATGCAGGAAGCGCCAGTACCAGTCGGGCCGGCTACGCAGCTGGCCGGCTGGCGCGAGCGAGACGCTGGTGCTGAAGCCACCGCCGCTGACCTCCCAGCCCGCGGCCGTCTCCAGGACGTCGAACGGTTCGGCACCGTGACGTTGGTCGTGGAACCCTCGGTGAGCAAACATGGGCTGCAGGCGCAGCCGGGCCGGCGGGCCGGCCGCTAGCTGGTAGGTGACAACGGTCCGGTTCTGGCCCTCGTCCATCCAGATGCGTTTCTCGACGGTTCGGCCGGCTACGACATAGGTGAAGGCGGGCACCGCCCCGTCCAGCTCAAAGCTTTGCAGGGATCGATAGCCCTGCGGAAAAACTGTGCCGTCCCAGTACTCCTGGGTGGACAGCGGAACCAGCTCGCCGTCCTCGACTACCAGCCATTCCTCGAGGGTGGCCAGCAGCACCACGCGCTGCACCGGCGGGGTCATGGCCGCCACCAGCAGGCCGTGGTAGCGCCGCGTGTTCGCGCCGGCGACCGTGCCGGACGCATACCCGCCCAGGCCATTGGTGACCAGCCATTCGCGCCCCACGGCCGCCTCCAGGTCCTGGCAAGCAGCCGCCTCGATCCTGATCAGCCCCAACGGCCGGAGTATAGTGCCCACCGGCTCAAGTGAAGTTCCCCTTCGGGACCACGCTCGCCATCGCCCACCGGGGCGCGCACGACGCCCAGCATCCGGAGAATTCGCTGCTGGCCATCGAGCACGCTATCCGGCTGGGAGCCGCCGCGGTGGAGTTCGATGCCTGGAGTCTCGGGCGCGGCCGGTTGGTGGTCGCCCACGACCCTCCACCGGAGTCGACGGGCGCGGCAATCGAGCCATTCCTGGAGGCCATCGCCCGGTCCGCGGTGCTGCTGAACGTCGACTGGAAGGGGCCGGAGGACGAGGACCGGGTGGGACCGTTGTTGGCCTCGTACGGGCTGGTGGACCGGACGATCGTCAGCGCCGACCATCCGCGGCCGCTACGAGTGATCAAGCAATCGACGCCGCAGCTGACGACCGGGCTGTCGTGGGAGGCCGAACTATCCCCGGACCAGGTGTCGGCGCTCCTGCGCGAGGCGCAGGCCGACGCCCTGATGCTGGATTACCACATCGTTACGCCGGCCATCGCGACCGCCGTGAGGGCGGCCGGGGCGGGCCTCTTCTTCTGGACGGTCGCCGACACGGCGACGTTCGGTTCGCTGCGGCGCTTCGCTCCGGATGGGATCGCCACCGACGCCATCGCCGAGCAGCTGCGCGCTATTCGTTGAGGCCGGTGCCCAGGTTGCTCAGGCTCTGCTCGAAGAGCGGCTGGAAGAGCACATAGACGACGAGCATGGGCACCGCCGCGATCACCGCCCCCGCCATCAGCAGGTTCCATTCAGTGACGTGCTGCCCCACAAAATATTTCAACCCGATCTGCACGGTGTAGAGGTCCGGGTCCCGGATGGCGACCAGCGGCCACAGGTAATCGTTCCAGCGGCTCAGCGCGGTGAAGACGGCGATGATGGCCAGCGCCGGCCGGGTTAGGGGAAGGATCACGTGCCAGAAGACCTGGTAGAGGTTAGCGCCATCCACGGCAGCGGCTTGATCGAGCTCTTGGGGAATCCCCTGCAAGAACTGCCGCATCAGGAAGACGCTGAACCCGGTGACGGCGGTGGGCAGGATAACCCCCTGGTAGGTGTTGAGCCATCCGCCGGGGTCCGTAAACGGGACGTTCTTCATCATCAGGAAGAGGGGGACGATGAGAACGGCGTTGGGCACCATCAGGGTCACCATGACCACCAGGAAGAGGAAATTCCGGCCGGGGAAGCGCAGCCGGGCGAAGCCGTAGCCAGCCATCGACCCGAGCAACACGTTGCTCGCCACCGAGACCAGGGTGACGATGGCCGAGTTGAGGAAGTAACGCGAGAAGTGGGCGCCGGTCCAGGCCTGCACGAAATTGTCCCAATGGGGATGCTTCGGAAAGATGCTGGGCGGCCAGGTGAAGACCTCCGTCCGTTCCTTGAGCGCGGTGCCAAACATCCAGACCAGCGGGCCAAGCAGGATCACCAGCGCCAGCAGCGCGATGGCATACAGCGCGATCGTTTGGGGCGTGAACCGGCGGCGCGAGCGCGCCCGCACCGGGACGGCCGCTACTCGCGGCCGGACCGCAGTTGCAGCCATGTGACGACCAGCAGGAAGACCAGCAGGAACAGGGTGATGGCGGACGCGTAGCCGAAGTGCAGGAACTCCCAGCCCTGGGTCTGGATGTACTTGATGGTGACCATGGTGGCGTTCTCCGGGCCGCCACCGGTCAGCGCGTCGATGGACGCGATCAGCTGGAACGACCCGATGATGGCCAGGATCACGGTGTAGCGGGTGATGGGGGCGATGGCGGGCAGGGTGATGGACCAGAACTTCTGCCAACCATTGGCGCCATCCAGCGCGGCCGCCTCGTAGAGGTCGCGGTTCACGCTCCCCAGCGCCGCGGCGTAGATGGGCAGGTTGTAGGAGACGCCACCCCAGGCGCCCACCAGGATGATGGAGAAGAGCGCCCAGCTCGCCTGCTGCACCCACGGGATCCGCTGCCAGTGGAGCGAGGTCAGCCAATAGTTGAAGAGGCCCAGGTTGTAGTCCATCATCCAGCTGAAGATGGTGGCGTTGACGAACAACGAGGTCACGCTGGGCACGAAATAGAGGACGCGGAACCAGCCCATGAAGGGCAGCCGCCGCGTGACCAGGACGGCCAGGCCCAGCGCCCCCGCCAAGCCGAGCGCCGCCGACCCGGCCGCGTAGACCGAGGTGACCAGCAGGCTGTGCCAGAACTCGCTATCGCCGAGAACGTGCGCATAGTTGCGCAGCCCCACAAACCCGTTGGAGCCGAGGATGCCGTAGTCCTGCAGGCTGAGCCAGGCCGTATACACGGCGGGCCAGATGTTGAACAGGACCAGCAGAAACAGGGCCGGGCCGATGAAGAGGTAGGCGCCGAGGTGGCGGCGAGCGCGGGGCGAGAGGACCACTCGCGGGTGGAGGATCACTTAGCTACTCAATATGCACAAAAGAGGCGCGGCACCCGCGCCGCGCCTCCCATGCTTGCGATCGCTGACGGTCAGAGGCCCGCCTTGGCGGCGGTGGCCTGGGCGGCGTCCAGCGCCTTCTGGGCGTCTGTGCCGTTGTAGGCGGCGGCCACCCCGTCGGACCAGGCTTTGTCGCCTTCGGGGAACGCCTCCAGCTTGTAGGGCTTCGCGTACTTCAGCTGGTTGAAGTAGGGAGCCAGGGCCGGGTCGTTGGCTCCGATGGTGGCCGGGTCCGTGTAGAGGTCCGCGATCACCGGCCAACGCGCCATCTCCTTCGCCATCCGGATCTGATGCGGCTTGGCCACGCACCACTTCATGAACTCGAAGGCGGCCTCGCGGTTCTTCGATCCCTTGCCCACGAAGAGGCTGCCGCCGCCCTGGACCGACCCGTTGGTGCTGCCATCCAGGCCCTTGGGCAGCTCGGTGCTTCCGAAGTTGACGCCACTCTTCTTAATGTCCGGCAGGTCCCACGGGCCGGTGAACAGGAGGCCAACCTGCTTGGCTTCGAACAGGAAGCCCGGCTCGTCTTGCCGCTTCGTCGGCGCGGGGCTGGTGCCGATCTGGTACTTCCACCCCAGCTCACTGTTCCACTTGAGCGCCGCCACCACGTTGGCGCTGTTGATCTGGACGCCCGTCTCATCGCCCTTGAGGAGGTCACCCCCATTGGCTCGAGCCAGGCCGGAGTTCCCCCAGGCGCTGTTGCTGAGTCCAATAGCCTTGAAGGTCTGGCCCTTGAACTTCAGCAACTCCGTGAGGAGCTGCGGGTAGGTCGTGGTAGCCGTCGGGTAGGTGGCCTTGACCTGGTCGAACAGGTCCTTGTTGTAAAAGGTGAAGAGGCAGTTCACGTCCAGCGGGATGCCGTACTTCTTTCCCGCCCAGGTGACGTCCTGGAGAGAGTTGGGCAGGAAGGTGCTGATCTTGCCCCACTTGGTCCAGAGGTCATCGACCGGTTCGGCCACGCCGATGTGTCCATACACGAAGGCGTGCTGGTGCGCCACGTCCACCGGGACGCCGCCCAGGGCGGCGGTCTTGACCTTGGTCGGGATATCCTCCCAGACGGCATTGGAGACCTGCAGGTTGATGTTGGGATATGCCTTCATGAAGTTGGCATAGAGGTCGACGAATGGGGGTTGGTTGTAGTAGTCGGCGGCCAGCAGCACCTGGAGCGTGATCTTGTTCCCGGTGATGTTGTTGTTGACGGCCGGGTAACCGGACGGAACCGGCCCGCCGGCATTGTTGGGAGTGGACTGGCCGCAGCCGGCCAGCAGCGCGGCGCCCGGACCGATCAGCGCCGCCACCCCACCGGCCTCCAGCAGGTGCCTGATCAACTGGCGGCGGCTCATGCGGCCGGTCATCACGAGGCGTTCGAGTTCGTCCAGGTTTAGCTCCATACAGGTGCCCTCCTTACCTAGTGGACAGCGGCTCGACTTACCGCTTGAGGCAATAATGCTACGTCGCGATGGGCGTTCTGTAAATCGGTACGCCTATCGGCTATCGGCGTATCTCTAAGTGATCGCTCCATCGCTCGTGGAGGCGGGCATCTCGCTGCAGGTTCCGCCATGATTCGGCTGCATCGGCAGAGTCCTCGTGCGGAACACGGAAGCCAGCGACGAAGAGGGCAATGTTGGCCAGATCCCAGCGGAGTCGGTACAACAGGATGGCAGGGTCTGGCTTTGGCAAACCAGGACGGCCGGGCAGCTCGAGCATCCACAGGTCCCGGGCCGCGGGCGCGATCAGCGCCGTGTCCCAGTCGATCAACTGCGGGCCACCCGCGGTCCAGATGATGTTGGCCGCGTGCGGCTCGCCGTGCGTGATCACCCATGGCCGGCGGTCGGAGCGGACCTCGTCCACCAGGGTGTCGAACAGCCGCAGGCTCGCGCGGATCTCTGGTTCGGCGCCTCGCAGCAACTGCCTGGTCCGTTCCGAGTACGGGCCCGCCGTCCATGGCCGGTCCAGCTGAGCGAGCGCCGCCTCGACTTGTGGTCGGCAGGGGAGCAAGAAGTCCTCCCGGTTGGCGATCTCGGCGACCTCGACCGGAGTTTGGTGGAGCCGTTCGATGAGGCCGCGCGCCGCATCACGGTCAGCCTCCGATGGGTAGCTGCCGAAGTTGCCTGTACCGCCCTCGAGAAATGGAAAGACGGTCACGGAGAAAGAGTCGCCCAGTCGCCGGAGCGCGCGGCCGGCGACGTCCGGGATAGGCGCGACCACGAAATCCAAACCGCTGTCCCGCAGACTGCGTGCCGTCTGGAAGGCTGCGCTGAGACTCGCGAAGGCCGCCTCCTTGTTCCTGCTCCAGCTGACCCTCGCCAGGTCGTCGACGGTGACGAAGCGGCGGCTGCCCGCTGGATCGGCGGCCACCCAGTGGTGGCTGCCGAATCCGACGGCCGCGTACTCGATGGAGGCGGACTCGAACCGCCAGCCGGTTCGCAAGGCGGCCATCAGGTCTTCGCGCCGGAGATGCGGGGGAGGCGTGTTCAGAGGAAAGGGCTAGTGGCCGGCGGTTTCGGCGACCGGCAGATGAACCTCGGCCGGACCGGTCCAGTCGCCCTCGTGCATCGATATCGTGAGGACCCCATGCGACAGCAGCGCCTTGGCACCCTCGGCGTGCACGGAGCGTGGCAATCGGAGCTCACGCTGGAACGTGCCGACGTGCCACTCGTGCTGCAGGTAGTGCTGCTGCTCCTGGGGGTAACGTGCTTCCGCGTGGACGGTTAACCGATCCTTGCCCAAGAGCACCTCGACGTTCTCAGCGTGGGTCCCGGGAAGCGGGATGGCTACCGTCATCTGCCCGGCGCTTTCGTAGATGTTGGCCGGTGGAACGGCGGACTCGACCGTGGGCGGTTTCTGGCTCATTAGGCGAGACCCCCTCCCTGCCCTCCCCGCAAGGGGGAGGGAGAAAACTGACTTAAATTCGTTCGAAATTCCTCCGCAGCTCCCAGTCGGTAACCACGCCGTCAAACGTCTTCAGCTCGAGGCGGGCGGCGTGCAGGTAGTGCTCCACCACCTCATCCCCGAAGGCCTCCCGCGCCACCTGGCTGCGCTCCAGCGCCGCCACGGCGCTGGTCAGGTTGGACGGCACCCGCGGCAGGTTGGGGGCCGTGTAGGCGTCGCCGTGGAATTCCGGCGGCAGCGGCAGCTTGTTCTCGATCCCGTGCAGGCCGGCGGCGATGGTGGCGGCGAAGGCCAGGTAGGGATTGGCGTCAGCCCCGGGGATCCGGCATTCCACCCGTAGCCCCTCCCCGTGACCGACCACCCTGAAGCCGCAGGTGCGATTGTCGTAGCTCCACACCACGGAGGTGGGTGCGAACGACCCGGCCTGGTAGCGCTTGTAGGAGTTGACGTAGGGCGCGAAGAACAACGCGAATTCCTGGGCCAGAGCCATCAGCCCGGCCAGGTAATGCTGGAACACGGGCGCCATCCCGTGCGGCTCGCCGCCCTTGGCGAAGAAGAGCGGCGTGTCGTGTTTGACATCCCAGAGCGACGAATGGAGGTGCATGGAACTCCCCGCCTGGGCCATCGACCACTTGGCCATGAAGGTGACCGCTACCTGGTTGAGCGCCGCGATCTCTTTGACCCCGTTCTTGTAGATCACGTGCCGGTCGGCCATCTCCAGCGCATCGGTGTAGCGGAGGTTGATTTCCTGCTGGCCGTAGCCCCATTCGCCCTTGCTGTTCTCGACGGGCACGGCGGCGCCCTCCATCCCGTTGCGGATCTGGCGCAGCAGCCACTCGGCCTTGGTGCCCTGCAGGATGTGGTAGTCCTCGATGTAGCGGCCGTAGGGCTCCAGGTCCTGGTAGCGCTTGGCCGCCGCCTGTTCGAAGGTGTCGCGGAAGAGGAAGAACTCCAGCTCAGACGCGGTCTTGGGTTCCAGGCCGAGCTTGCGGGCTCGCTCCACCTGCCGGCGCAGGATGGTCCGCGGCGCAATTGCTACCGGCTCGCCCTCGAAGTTCTCCACGTCGCAGAAGATGAAGGCCGTCTTCTCCAGCCAGGGCAGCCGGCGGATGGTGTTGAGGTCGGGCCGGCCGTGGATGTCCCCGTAGCCGCGCGACCAGCCGGCGAAGTTGAACCCCGGCAGCGGCTCGTTGTCGACGTCCATGGCCAGCAGATAATCGCAGGCGTGCAGGCCTTCGTCGACGTGGTCCAGGAAGTAGGCACCCGTCAGCCGTTTGCCCATGGGCCGGCCCTGGAGGTCGCTGATGGCCAGGATCACGGTGTCCACCTCGCCATCCTTGATCTGCCGGACCAGCTGCTCCAGCGACAGCTTGGCCGAGTGCGCGTTTGTTCGGCGCGTCTGTCCGTTGGTGCGCTCCGTGCGTCGAGTCGCGCGTCGTCCCGCCGGGGTGACGGTGCTGCGGGCCATGGGTCGCTCCTCCTCCCTACTCCAGGCTGATGAAGATGTTCTTGACTTCGGTGTAGAGCTGCAGGGCGTGCATGCCGAGCTCCCGGCCGATGCCGCTGCGTTTGTAGCCGCCAAAGGGCGCTTCCTGGTGGACGCTCCGAGTGCTGTTGATGCTGATCACGCCCGTCCGGACCGCTTTGGCTACCCTCAGCGCCCGACCGATGTCGCGGGTCCAGAGCGAGCCCGACAGGCCGTAGGGGCTGTCGTTGACCATGGGCAGCAGATCGGTCTCCTCGGCAAAAGGGATGATGGCCAGCACCGGCCCAAAGATCTCCTCCTGGGCGATCCGCATCCGGTTGCCCACGTTGGCGAACACGGCCGGCTCCAGGTAGCTGCCCTGGGCCAGCGCGCCCTGGGGCACGGCACCGCCGGCCAGCAGGGCCGCCCCTTCCCGTTGGCCCGCCTCCACATAGCCACGCACACGAGCCTGCTGGGTGGTGGAGATCAGCGGGCCGATCTCGGTGGCGTCGTCCAGCGGATCGCCCAGGCGCAGCCGCTGCGTGCGCGCCGCCACCCGCCTGGAGAACTCTTCGACGATGCCGCGCTGCACGAAGGCCCGGCTGCGGGCGCAGCAATCCTGGCCGGCATTGCCGAAGACGCTCCAAACCGACCCCTCGACCGCTTTGTCCAGGTCGGCGTCGGCGAAGACGATGTTGGGGGACTTTCCGCCCAGCTCGAGCGACACCCGGGTGATGTTAGGGGCCGCCAGCTGCAGGATGGCGGTGCCGGTGGTGGTCTCGCCGGTGAAGGCAATCTTGTCCACGCCCGGGTGCGCCGCCAGGGCTGACCCGGTCGTGCCGCCCGGACCGGTGATCACGTTCAGGACGCCTTCCGGCAACCCCGCCTCCAGCGCCAGCGCGCCCAGCCGCAGCGCAGTCAGCGGCGTGTAGCTGGCCGGCTTGAGGATGGCGGTGTTCCCGGCCGCCAGCGCCGGGGCCACCTTCCAGCTGGCGATGGTCAGCGGGAAGTTCCAGGGAACGATGAGCGCCACCACGCCCACCGGCTCGCGCAGCGTGAAGTCGAGCCCCGGTGCCGTCACCGGGATGGTCTCGCCAAAAATCCGCGTACACGCCCCCGCGTAATACTCGAAGCACTGGGCCGCGCCCAGCACCTCGTCCCGGGCGTCGCGGATGGGCTTGCCGGCGTTGCGGGCTTCCAGGGTCGAGAGCTCGTCGAGATGGGCCCGGATCTGCTCGCCGATGGCGTGAAGGATCCGGCCCCGGGCGCTGGCCGGCATGGTCGCCCAGGCGCCGCGCTCAAAGGCTGCGCGGGCGGCGGCGACCGCCGCGTCCACGTCGGCGGCGGTGGCGCTGGCCACCTGGGCAAGCCGCTGGCCAGTGGCCGGCTCGATAACATCGATGACGCCGTCGTTGCTGGCGGGCCGCCAGCGTCCGCCGATGAGCAACTGTTCGGGCGCCGTGGTTTTGGTGGCCATCAGTCCACTAAAAGTAGTTGGACGTGATGCCGCCGTCCACCACCAGCGCCGCAC
>VBID01000112.1 GCA_005880615.1 Chloroflexota bacterium | reverse complement strand
GCCGGCCGTTGGCGCCGGATTCGGGAGGCACTACTTTACGGGGAGCGTCGGGGCGGGCCGCCATCTCTGATCCTCCTTCCTGGGAACGTAAAATATTATAGCGCGCGTATCACCAAAGGGCGATAATGAATTTATGGTAGTTGAACCCGGCCATCCGGAGCCAGCCGACCCGGGCGTCGCGGTCCCCGAGCCGCCGATTGTGCCGGCGCCCCAGAACCCGGAGCCCCTCCGTCCCGAACCGCGGGGGCCCGAAATCCAGGAGCCGCCCCTGGCACCGCCGCCTCGAGTGCCCCAGCGCTCGCCGAGACCGGAGATCCCGGTCCCCGGCCAGCCCTAGTCTGCGCCTCTCCCCTGCCCCTCCCCGGAGCGGAGGGGAGGGGAAAGCCTCGGGTAGGATTCGGGTTCATGATCCAGGTCCGGCCGGCGAAGACCATCTACCACGCCGAAGGCGGCTGGTTTTCCGCCAACTGGCACTTCAGCTTCGATCAGTACCGCGATCCCAGCAACATGGGCTGGGGCTTGCTGCGGGTCTTCAACGACGATCGGCTGGTGCCCGGGGCCGCCTGGCCGATGCATCCCCATCGCGACATCGAAGGCCTCACCTACGTGGCGGAGGGGATGTTCGAGCACGCGGACAGTCGAGGGAACGGAGGGGTGCTGCCTCCCGGCTCGGTGCAGCGTGCCACCCTGGGCTCGGGCATGATGCATTCCGAGATGAATCATTCGAAAACCGAACCGATGCGGTTCATTCAGATGTGGATCATTCCGGCGCGCCGAGGGCTCGAACCCTCGGTCGAGCAGCGGAGCTACCCGGAGTCCGAGCGCCGAAATCGGCTGCGTGCCGTCCTGGTGCCGGCGCCGGGATACGGTGGGCCGGGGGCACCGGCCGCCGATTCGGCGGCGACGGTTCACCAGGATGCCGCGGTCTACGCCTCGCTGCTAGACCCCGGCGTCGCGGTGCGCCAACGACTCCGCGATGGCTTCCCCGCCTACTTTTTCGTCGTGCACGGCGAAGCGACCATCGCCAGCGTCCCGCCGGGCGAGGGCGGGTCGGTCGATGAGGGCGGCGCGGCGAAGATCGCCAACGTGCCCGAGCTGACGATTACGGGCGGATCGGCGGGGGCCGAGATCCTCCTGGTCGAGGTTCCCCCCGCATGATCTGGCCCATCCCTGGCACCCGCGCGGCCCACGCCTATCTGCTGCAGCAGCCTGATGGTCTGGTCGCCATCGACGCGGGCTACGTCGGCAGCGACGGCGCCATCCTCCGATTCATGAGGAGCCGGGGCTTCCGGCCGGAAGACCTGAAGTGGGTGGTGGTGACCCATCATCACGTCGACCACGCGGGGAGCGCGGCCCGGCTGTGCGCCCAAACCGGCGCCCAGCTGGCCATTCACACTGCCGACGCGCCCTACCTGGCGTCCGGCCGCCCCAAGGAGCTGATGAATCTGTGGGGCGCGATCGAGCGCTTACCCGCTCGCCTCGCCCGATTCCTGCTCACGGTGGGCGGTCCGATCGGTCGGCGCCTGGAGGATGGGGACACCCTGCACGGCCTGCGCGTGATCCATACCCCCGGCCATACCCCGGGCAGCATCTGCCTCTACTCGGAGGCGGAATCGGCCGTCTTCGTGGGCGACGTGCTGAACAACGAGCGCGGACTTCGCCGGCCACCCTGGAATGTCAACCACAACCACCGCAAGGCGCAACTCGCTGCCCGCCATCTGCTCGGCCTTTCCTATGAGCGCGCCTTCTTCGGGCATGGGCCGCCGATCGAGCGCGACGCGTCTCGCGCGATCACACGCTTTGTGGGTGAGCTCGCGTGAACCCCCCCCGCACCCCCCCTGCCCCTCCCCGAGGGGGAGGGGATTAGTCTGAGCTCAGGCCCCAGCCGTCGCCGTGAGCATCGCTTCAAACCACAACCCCCGTCGCAGCGCACGGAACTGGTCTCGGGCGCCGCGTATGTTCCCGTGCTGGGTCCCGGAGCGAATCCGGAGCCGATGCAGCACGACCGCGATGGGATAGGCTACCGAAGCCATCCGGTACAGACGCCGAAGCGACGGCTCGGTGCAGCTCGCAATATCGGTGAGTTCGAGCTGGTGGAACCCCGCGCCGGACGCGAAACCGAGGAACTCATCACTTGTAGCAATATCCGGAATCGCCCAGCCCGAGAGCCAGCTGTGGAGGAGGTCTTCGTCAGCGGGCGGGTAGGGACGGCGATGCCGCAGGTACTCGACGATTCCGAGCCTGCCCCCGGGTCTCAGGACTCGACGGGCTTCGCGAAAGAACTGCTCCTTCTGGGCCGAGTGGCACACACTCTCGATCGCCCAGACGACATCAAAGCTGGAATTCGGAAAAGTCGTACGCGTGTAGTCCTGCTCAGCAAAGACCACGACGTCCGATACGCCTTGTTGTGCGGCAAAGCGGCGGGCCCGCTCCACCTGGCTGTGGACCGGCGTAATACCCACGACCTCAACCTGCAGGGTCTTGGCCAGCCAGATGGCGCTACCGCCGACCCCGCACCCAGCATCGAGCACTCGTTGCCCGGGCTGGATGCCGATGGCGGCTCCGAGCACCTCGTTCATCCGGATGAGCGAGTGGGGGTGGCCTTGCGTTTGGGTGTCCCAGTAGCCGAAGTGGACCGCGTAGTTGGTGGGGTCGAGCCAGAGCAATCGGTACTCCAGCCACGTCTCGTCGTAATAGGCTGAGAGTGGTCGTAACCGAGCCTGCATGGTGTTATTGTTTCGCGTTTCCATGATTGGCCGTGGCCTGAAGCGGGTATCAGGGAGGCAATGGCGCCCGTGCGGCTGCTGATCGTTTCTCCCAGCCCACTGGCTCGCAGTGGGCTCGAAACCCTCATCCGGCCAATCCTGGAGACGACGGTGGTCGGATCAGGACCGCTGAGCGAGGCGGCGTCGCTGGCCGGCCAGCTGCAGCCTGACGTCGTCGTGGTGGACGCCGGCCCCGGCGATCCTGCGGACCTGGAACCGATCCGCGATCTGGCCCTGGCGCAGCCCGGGCTCCCCATCGTGGTGCTGGCGCTGGACACGGCCGACCAGACGGCGGCTTTGCACCTGGGCGCCGCGGCCTTGCTGCCCTCCAGCATCGACGCCGAATCTCTCCGAGCCGCCATCCTGGCGGCGGCGCGCGGATTGATCACCATCGCTCGCCCGGATCTGGCGGCGCTGCTCCCCCAAGAAGCCGACGCACGGGCCGCGGCCAGCACTATGATCGAAGCTCCCACCCGACGCGAGCTGGACGTGCTGCAGCTGCTGGCCCAGGGCCTTACCAACCGCCAGATGGCGGAGCGGCTGGGCGTGAGCGAGCACACGGTCAAGTTCCACGTCACCGCGCTGCTGGGCAAATTCGATGCGCGGACCCGCGCCGAAGCGGTCGCCCGAGCCATCCGGCTGGGCCTGCTCCCGGTATAACCTCCTCCCTGACCCTCACCCTCAGGCGGAAAAGCCAAACGGATAGGTTCGGACCTCCCCGTCCGCCTGATGTGCTGCCGGCGTTTCGCGCCTAGCCTGTGAATGACGAACCCACTGACCCATTAAGGAGACTGAGTTTCATGGCAGCGTCACTGAAAGACTTTTCCACCGAACTGGCCAGCGCCGTCGACCGAGCCAGCCAGAGCGTCGTGCGGATCAACGCCCGTCGCGGACGCGCTGGAAGCGGCATCGTTTGGGGCGACAACCTGATCGTCACCGCGGACCACGTGGTCGAGAACGATGACGAGATCCAGGTCACCGCCGGAGAGAAGACCGTCAAGGCGACCGTGGTAGGCCGCGATCCGGGCAGCGATCTGGCCGTGCTGCGGGCCGAGGGGCTCTCCGCGCCCGCGTTTCCGCGCGGCTCCTCGGCCGACCTGAAGATTGGAAATCTGGTGTTGGCGATCGGCCGGCCCAATGGGCTGCAGGCCACCATGGGGATGGTCAGCTCGCTGGGCTCGGCGTGGCGCAACTGGCGAGGCGGCGACCTGGACCGGGTCATTCAGTCGGACACCACTCTCTACCCGGGATTCAGCGGTGGCCCGCTGGTCGACGCGGAGGGGCGCGTGGTGGGCTTGAACAGCTGGCACTATGGGCGCGGTATCAGCGTGTCCATCCCGATCGAGGCCGCGACCCGAATCGTGGACAGCCTGAAGACGCACGGCCGGATCAAGCGCCCCTACCTGGGCATCGGCACCCAGCCGGTCCGGCTGGCCGATCCGGCCAAGACCAAGGTCAACCAGGAGGGCGGCCTGCTGGTCCTCAGCGTCGAGCCGGACAGTGGGGCGGGCAAAGGCGGCGTGCTCCAGGGCGACATCATCGTGGCCCTGGCCGACAAGCCGACGCCGCATCTGAATGAGCTCTTCAACGCGCTCCGGCAGTTGGAAGTTGGGTCCACCCAGACCCTCCGCATCGTGCGCGCCGGCGAGACGCGCGACCTCAAGGTGACAGTCGGCGAGCGCGGCGTCCAGCCAGCCTGAAACGTAGCTAGAAGAGCGTCGTCAGGAAGCGGCGCAGGAGCCTGGTCCCGCCCGGCTCGGTGTACGGCGGGAGCAGGGCGGCGACCTGGTCGTGGCCGAGCGCGACCAGGTCATCGACCGTGCGGCCCGCGCTGGGAATGGGCCGGCCGATGGCCACCTTGATCGTCTTGCGCAGCCAGATATCTTTGGTCCCCGACAGTCCGACGGGGACGACGGGCACGTGGTTGTCGATGGCGAAGTGGGCGAATCCCTTCTTGAAGGGCAGTACCTCGCCCTCCCGCGGACCGTATTGGGCTTCCGGGTAGAGGGCGACGACGCCCCCGCGCTGCAAGCAGCGGTCGACGTGCTGGAAGAGGTTCTGGTCAGCGCGGCGCTGTTTGTCGACGGGGATGAAACCGCCCACCTGCCGGACCACCCACCACTGGAACTTTCGGGTCACCAGTACGGTGGTGTCACCCAGGAAGTGCACGCGCGGCTCCGCCGGGAAGACCATCAGGAGGGTGAACGAGTCCAGCCAGTTGAGATGGTTGGCGATCAGGACGAAGTTGGTTCCGGTCGGGATGTGCTCTCGGCCGGTCACCTCAAACCGGAACAGCAGGTGCATTGCCGGGGTCAGGACGACCCGCGCCAACCAGTACATCGGCGTCGCCTGACGCTGGACCGGGAGCAGGTCGGCAGGCGGCTGCCGAATGGCGGCGGCCATGGCGCGGCCAGCATAGCAGTGCCGGCCAGCAATACCGGGCTTCCAGCCCCGTCTATAGGGTGTGATCTACTGGCTGATCAAGCACTACTTCCCCGGCCAGTACCTCCTGATCGTGATGGTGATGGGGGCTGTCGGGTTCGTCTTCCGAGAGATCCTCTGGGAAATCGTCGGCCACGCCTGGCTCTTTCTGCAGCGGCTGCTGAAGCTGGGTCCGGACGAGTCCTCCCAGTCGGCCGCCTCGGCAGCTCCGGCGGTGGCGCGAAACTCCGTCGCGGCCGGGCTGCTGGGCATCCGGCAGCACGATCCGACGTTCGACGCCGGCGCGTTCCTGCAGCAGGTTCAGCAGGTCTGTGCCGTCGTCAAGCAGGCATGGGAGGACCGAACCCTGGAGGCCTGCCGCGGGGTGATGACCGACCCGTGCTGGCAGCGGCAGAAGGGCGAGATGGACCGCGGCATCATCGACGGCTGGCGGGGACTGGCATCCGCGATCAGCTTCACCGACGGCCAGGTCATGCTGGCCGCCACCGATGGGGAGGCTGATCGGATCGTGGTCCGCCTCCAGATCACGAGCGCACGCGGCACCGGAAAGCTCGTCCGCGGCCGGCGCATCGGCGGGTGGGCGGAGGATTGGACTTTCGTCCGACCGATCACGCTCGGGCTCCCGCCTGGGACCAAGATCCCGCTATCCGTGCGGCGTGGCGCATGGCAACTGGAGCGGATGGATCACGTGGCGATCCACATGGAGAAAGCTCAGCCTGCGGCCTGACGCCCCGGTCACTCCTGACGATGCTGCCGGATGGGCCATCTTGCTGATGTTCATGATTCTCGTGGTTGGCACGCGTCTGTTCGGCGTCTTCCTCTGGAATTTCATGGGGAGCCTGCCGTCAGTCCTCAAGATGGGATTCGGAGTCCTCTTGTCGGCGGCTCGTCCGGAGCCGCGAACGGAGGGCCGCCAACGCGAGGGTCCGCCCATCGATCCAGTCGCCGCCGGACTGCAGGCCATCACGGATCGGGATCCCGCGTTCACGGCTGCGCCCTTTTTGGACTGGACCAGGCAGGTTTCGGCGCTACTCGTAAGAGCCTGGGCCGATCGTGATCTGCAGCCGTGCCGGCAGGTCCTGACCGAGGACTGCTTTCAACTCGAAGAGGACCACATCGGCCGCCAGCGGGGTGAAGGGTGGCGGGTCTCCGCCGGGTCCGTCACCGCCGGCGAGCGCCAGGTCGTGGCGGCCGGCACCGACGACGACGGCGACTGGATCACGGTTCGGATCCACCTGACGTGCCCGGGCGACGCCGCCAGAGTCGTGCGCGGGCGGCACGTCGCCGAATGGATTGAGGACTGGCGGTTCCGCCGTCGAGTAGTCCTGGCGCCGAAAGAGAGTGGGATCATCGTTCGCGTGCTGAGCCGGGGCG